>CAKRYE010000160.1 GCA_934426285.1 uncultured Blautia sp. | reverse complement strand
GGGAGGCCATCACATATCTTATAATATTTGCCATATTCTTCCGGGGTCAGCGGCAGCTTTTTTTTACTGATCTTTGCAATCATAAGCTCCTGTTTTTTCTGCAGTTCTTCTCTGAGAGCCCTTTTCTTTCTCTTTGTATAGCAGATTTCCTCTCCATTAGACAGTAAAATCCTATCTCCAATATCAATGATTGCAGACACTGCAATCATACAGCCACGTTTTACCTCCATAAACCCTTCATCCAACTGCTTCTTTAATTCTTTCAGTGTCATTCGGCAACGATAAACACTTCCATCAAACATATGAATCCTACAATGATCATCTGACATGATCACATAAAGAATATCTGCACATCGGAGTGCGATCTTAGCACGATTGAAGGTTACTGTAATGAATTTTTCCTGCATGGCACCATCTCCTGTTCACAATTTTCCAAGATCAACAGCCTTGAATGGAATCGACAAAAGAATGTACAAGGTTTCTGCTGTTTTCATCAAGCTGATAGGAATATTCAGGATGCCACTGAACACCCACCACATATTTACAAGCCGGCATATAAATGCTCTCGATCAAGCCGTCTTCTGAAATCGCCATTTGTTTAAACTGAGGTGATAGTGTTTTAATTGCCTGATGATGATAGCTGTTCACCCTAATGTGTTCCTTGCGTAAAATATCATAAAGCGGGGTATCCTTTTGTATTGTATTCATATGTACGGTTTTGTCGTATGAAGGTTCTATACGATGATTGATACAGGTGCCATATTCCGTCTTCAGATCTTGATATAAGGTTCCATCATAACAGACATTCATCAGCTGAATACCACGGCAAATACCAAGGACAGAACGATCTGCTTCCACAGCTTTCTTTAAAATATACTGCTCCATTTCATCTCGTGCTTCGCAGCAGGGCCCGCACCAGGGCTTCCGTTCCTCCCTGTAAACAGCCGGAGACACATCATGCCCTCCACTTAACAAGAAGCCACCGCATATTTCAATAAAATAGTCTAACTCATAATGATTCGTTGTTAAAGGAAGCACCAGGGGTATGGCATTTTCTGCTTCGAGCATCTGCAGATAACGCGGCTGTATCCAGTAGCTTTTCTTTTCAGCATCATATAACGGCATAACACCGATTACTTTTCTCATCTCTGTTTCTCCTTAAATTCCATCATGCTGTATATTTCATACTATTTACCATTTATTATACTCTATATACATAAATTTGTCACAAAAAGAGTGCAGCTCAAAACGAGTTACACTCTCCATGTATCATCAACTTGTTTACTTTATTTTGCCATATTTTCAGATTTGTTCAGAAGGCTGTCCAGAAGCTGTGAGATGGTCTGATTTAACACAGGATGTCGCAGATACGGAGCAATCTGACTCATTGGTACAAGAACGAAATCGCGGTTGTGCAGATCAATATGAGGAATATGAATATCTGGCATATCAATGATTTCCTGATCATAAAACAGGATATCCAGATCCAGTGTCCTTGGTCCCCAGTGGATGATAC
>CAKRYE010000159.1 GCA_934426285.1 uncultured Blautia sp. | reverse complement strand
TAAGGTGCAAAGCCGAATTTAATCCTGCAGAATTACAACGATAGTCTGCAACTGGAATTTAGTTTTTCATTTAAGTACTGTTAAGGAATTTTGTGGAGAGCAACGATATGGATTATATCAGAGATAGGAAAAGAACTTTTTCGTTTAGCTTGCACGATAGTCGGATAGTACAGATTGAAATTGATGAAAATAGATTATCTTTAAAGATGGATCGAATATCTCAATATGTTGAGAGTGAAGAAAAATGGTATCCAGGAATAATTGAATTCACAAAGATTGATAAAGAGGAGTGCGATATTATGGTGTTTAACACTCCATATGGGTTCGAAGGCGTGAAATCCTTTTCTGGAAAAGAAATGTCGTTTGAGGAATTTAAAAAGCAATACCCTAATGCAGAGTTTGAAATCGTTACAGAGGGATATTGTGGATACGACACAACTTTTCAGGGGTATATATGGCAAGAAGGAAGTGATCCTCTTTTTGGGATCATGAGAATATGGAATATGGGTGATATGATATATCGAATTTAAGTTTAAACAGTTGAGAAAAGGAAGGTTTGTGTATGGCAAAAATAGAAAGAAGCATAAATGAAGATTTCGATCAGTTACTTTCAAATATCGAAAACGGAATATTAAATAGCAGTATATCAGCAACTTTAGAAGATGCCAGTGATTTTCAAAGTGGGACTGCGCGTTGCAGTGTTCGTATTTTTGAACGTTACAGCTATGCTGGAGGAAACAGAGTGAGTCTCAATATTACACTTTTTCAAAATGGTGAAGATCCTGTTCAACTTTCTGCAATTACGGCAGGAGGAAGCCAGGCTGTGTTTTTCAAAATTAATACATTAGGGGAGGAGACATTTCTTGATAAGTTGATTGAGCTGTTGGATGTGTAACTTTTTTTGAAGATAATAAATGCACTGGATTGATTGCAGTATTTTATGGAGAATTTGTAGGATGCGTTAATGGCGGTTGCAAGAGAAATGGTTGATTCAGAATGCTGATGAATGGATATAAGCTGGATTTAGTTGTAAAATTTCTGGAAGTTCACATAAATAAGAATTTATGCCGACTCACAATTATGATACAATTATAGCATCAGAAAGAGAGGCGTTCATTATGCCAATAATTATGCCGATTAGAGATTTGAGAAAAACCAGTGAAATATCGGAACTGGCACATAAAAAGCTGGAACTGTTTCCAAAATCGCACCAGGATCGTCTGGTAGGCCGCTATGCCGGAAAAGGATATAAACAGCTGATCATTGATAATTATATTGCTATTTTTAAAGTTGATGAAAACAAGAAAAAAGTATTTGTATTGACAGTGCAATATCCGGGAAGGCAGATGTAAGCGAAAGGGTTGAACTGCTGTACAAAATAACATTTAAGAATGATAGTCAGATATAAAAAGGACACAGACAGTCAAGTTTCGATTGCCTGTGTCTTGTTTTGTAAAAATAAAAAATTTTTGAAAGCAAATTCCCATATTTTAAGTCTAATAGTTATAAAAACGAAAAGGGGGAA
>CAKRYE010000158.1 GCA_934426285.1 uncultured Blautia sp. | reverse complement strand
CATAAGCGGGTGATGGGAATCGAACCCACGTATCCAGCTTGGAAGGCTGGTGTTCTACCATTGAACTACACCCGCATTTTGGTGCCGTTGATACATTTCTTACGCATCAACGGACTTTAGTATAGCTTATGAAAAAGCATTTGTCAACACTATTTTTGATTTTTTTATATTTTTTGTATTTTATTGACATCTGACACAATTTTAGTTATCCCAATCCCACACATTGGCAGCTTCCACAGCACTTCTGGGCTTCTTGATCACAAGCTCCGGACTCTTGGCGCTGACCTTGGTATTTGCCGGAATAGACTCTGTAATAAAAGTATTACCTCCGATGATCGTATTCTCTCCGATCACGGTCTCCCCACCAAGTACAGAAGAATTAGAATAAATCGTTACATTATCCTTGATCGTCGGATGTCTCTTCACATTGGCAAGCAATTGTCCCTGGCGGGTAGAAAGTGCTCCAAGTGTCACACCCTGATACAGTTTTACATTCCTTCCGATTTCCGTCGTTTCACCAATTACAACACCTGTTCCGTGGTCAATAAAGAAATACTCTCCGATGGTCGCACCCGGATTAATATCAATCCCTGTATAACCATGTGCATATTCCGACATGATCCTGGGGATAAACGGCACATTCTCCAGATAGAGAACATGGGCAAGTCTGTATACATAGATTGCATAAAATCCAGGATAGGAGAAAATAATCTCCTCCTTGCTCTTTGCCGCAGGGTCACCATCAAAGCCTGCCTGTAAATCAGTAAGAAGCATGGACTGAATATCCGGTACACTTACAAAAAAGCGCTCTGTAATCTGCTCTGCCCGTTCTTTTGCCTGCTGCAGAGGCTCACCCTGATATAAAAATGCAACCTTAATCTGTTCCTGCAGGCAGTCATACAGATCATTCAGGCGATATGCCACATAATGTTCCGGAAACACACTGGCACTGGAATCCACACTGAAATATCCGGGAAAAATAACGGATCTCATATCTTTAATAAAATCAATAATTTCTTTCTTATTGGGAAGAGGGTTTCTGTTTTCTCCCAGAAAAAGTTCTTCCTTACGGTAAGTATCTGTCAGCTTATCCACAGCTTCCAGAATTGTTTTCTTTTTGTCTGTCATGATCATCACCTGTTTACTTTCCTTACAACTGCATTTTGTTATTATCTTATTACAGTAAAACCAATTCGTCAATAAAAAAGAATTGACCTTTTCGCAGATTCCTTATATAATGAAAAACAGTTCCGGTTACGCTGCGGAACTGTTTTTCATCTTAATATGGAGATGTACCCAAGAGGCTGAAGGGACCGCACTCGAAATGCGGCAGGCCGGGCAACCGGTGCGAGGGTTCAAATCCCTCCATCTCCGCTTTTATCTTTTCCTGCTCTGTGGCAGGATTTTTTGTTCTTATTTTTTATTTCCATTCTTCTACTGCAATGCCGAGAATATGGTCTTCCGTCAGCATCTTCTCCATATCCGCTTTGGTAGTCACACACACGAACCCGTAGGATTTCAACCCATT
>CAKRYE010000157.1 GCA_934426285.1 uncultured Blautia sp. | reverse complement strand
AGGATATTTCACCCGAATTCAGTTGCCGTAGCCCGCTACGGCGCCCTCATCCGGGCAAAATATCCCACAAATTGTGGCGCACATCTTGCAGAAAGCCTTTTTCAGACACGCTCTAGGAGATACTTCTAAAGATATTCTGGATGCAATTGATCGGTTTGTTTATTTTGAAAACGATAAAAAATTAATTTTGAAAGGAAGGCTTACTGATTATGATGACAAAGAACGAAAAGTTAAAGACCCATTCCCTGAAAGAAATTCCTTATTATCATATTTATGGAAGAACTGATGAGACACAGGAGCCTCTTCCTCTTTTCTGGAATGGAAGTGGCATTGAAGTGAATGTTACAGGGTCTGAGCTCTGGATTGATATTGATGTAGACTGTAGCTTCCATGAACCATGGATCGCAACCGAACTAAACGGGGCTTTTATGAGCCGTCAGATGCTTCTTCCTGGTAGTTATTCTATCTGTCTTTTCCGCAACATGACCTTCGGTGTTCCGAAAACCATGAAATTTTTCCGCGAACTTCAAGCCATGAGTGAGGACGATGACTGTCATGTATTCGTCCGAGGATTTCGATGTGATGGTGAATTCCTTCCGGTGAAGGAATTTAAATATAAAATTGAATTTATCGGGGACAGTATTACCTCTGGCGAAGGTACTTACGGTGCCATTTCCGATACCGACTGGCTTACCATGTATATGAGCAGCAGCGAGAATTATGCGACTTATACTGCAAAAGCTCTTGATGCGGATTACCGTCTGATTTCTCAGGGCGGCTGGGGAGTTTATTGTGGATGGGACAATGATGTGCGTCATAATATCCCATCCTGCTACGAAAAAATCTGTGGTCTGGGTCTGGGAAAGGTTAATGAAGCTGTCGGTGCACAGAAGGACTATAATTTTGCTTCCTGGAAACCGGATGCTATTGTAGTGAATCTCGGAACGAACGATGCAAGCGCTTTTAACCAGCCTCCCTTTACTATTCCGGAAACCGGTGAAACTTTCAAGCAACACAAAAATCCTGATGGAAGCTTCATGGAAAAAGACAGAGAACGTTTTGAAAATGCTGTATACAATTTCCTTAAAATGCTCCGTAAGCATAATCCCGGATCACATATTGTATGGGTTTATGGTATGCTCGGCTATGACCTTAATCTTCTGATCGCCAATGCTATGAACCGTTATCAGAAGGATACCGGAGATCATAACACAGCTTTCCTTAGTCTGCCTGATACCACGACAGAAACCGTTGGAGCCCATATGCATCCAGGTATCAAATCCCACGAACGGGCAGCTAAGGTTCTGATTGAATATTTGAAAACAATTCTGGACTGATACCAATATACAAGAAACTATTATTTTATAATATGATACAAAGAAGACATAAATCCGAATATGAATTTATGCCTTCCTCTTCTCTACTTACTTTCAGATTTTTCAATGACCACCTGGTACTAATCTACCAGAGTGACATGCTCCCGCCACTTAAATCTTACAGATTTTGAAGTGGGGGCTTCCTGCTCGATTGCTCTTCAGGGCAAAGC
>CAKRYE010000156.1 GCA_934426285.1 uncultured Blautia sp. | reverse complement strand
CCAAGTCCCGGAGTAGTACAGCATATGCATCTTCCGGCAGGTAACGGAGTCCGGGTGGATACTGCCCTTTATACAGGATATAAGATTCCGTCAGAGTATGATTCCATGATCGCGAAGGTGATCGTTCATGCGCCTGACAGAGAGGCTGCCCTGCAGAAAATGCGCTCTGCGCTGGATGAGATGGTGATCATGGGTGTGGAGACAAACCTTGATTTCCAGTATCAGATCATGAAGAATCAGGTATTCTGCGACGGAAAGGCAGATACGGGATTTATTGAGAATGTACTGAAAATTAAGGGATGAGATTGTAGAAAATTCCTGAGATATAGTTAAAAATTGAGTACGCCATGGCGTACTTGATTTTTATACTTGACAATAATCTGATGCAGGTAAAGAATTCTGTATGCAGATTCTGCGAATATCCGCTTGATACACGTTCTGGGAAATAAATAGAAAAGAGGTAAGGTAAATGTATACAGTAGATTTAAACAGTGACCTGGGAGAAAGCTTTGGAAATTATAAGATCGGAAATGATGATAAGATCATCCCACTGATCTCTTCTGCAAATGTAGCCTGCGGCTATCATGCTTCAGATCCTGTAGTTATGGGGGATACCCTGGAAATGGCCAAAAATGCGGGAATCCGTGTGGGCGCACATCCGGGATTTCCGGATCTGATGGGATTTGGCAGAAGAAATCTGAGTGTTTCCCCTGCAGAGGCAAAAGCTTATGTGCTTTATCAGCTGGGTGCACTGGATGCATTCTGCAGAGTAACCGGTGTAAAAATGCAGCATGTAAAGCCTCATGGAGCCTTATATAATATGGCTGCAGAGGATTATGCTCTTTCCACCGCGATCTGTGAGGCAATCAAAGAATTTGACAGCAGTCTGATCGTACTTGCTCTTTCCGGCGGCCAGCTGGCAAAGGCAGCTCAGGATATGGGTCTGCGTACAGCTATGGAGGTTTTTGCAGACCGCGCCTATGAAGAAGATGGTACTTTGGTAAACAGACGTAAGGAAGGTGCTGTGATCACTGATGAAAATGAGGCGATCGCAAGGGTCATCCGTATGGTCAAAGAGAAAAAGATTACTGCAATTACAGGAAAGGATATTGATATCCAGGCAGATTCCATCTGTGTACACGGAGATGGAGCCAAGGCGCTGGCATTTGTGGAAAAGATCAGAGAAGCTTTTGAGAAAGAAGGGATCAAGATCAGTCCTCTGGATGAGTTTGTAAAATAGATAAAATCCTGATTGCATGCTCTGCTGTCAGGTGGAAGGATAGTTTCGGAAGATGGGGGGAAAATATGCATAAAAAAATATCAATTGAACAGTCAAAAATATCAGACGGTATTAATTTTATTGAGAATGGTCTTACAGAATTAAAAATTGCAAAAAAGCAAAGGATGAAGACCATGCTTGTGGTAGAGGAAGCACTGGTCAAGCTCATTGAGCACGCGGAAAGTCCGGATGATCAGATTGGTATCCGTTTAAATAAAAATCTGAACAGGATCTATGTCAATATGACTCTCAGAGGGCAGGAGTTTCAGCTGATACAGGGATAT
>CAKRYE010000155.1 GCA_934426285.1 uncultured Blautia sp. | reverse complement strand
AACGCTCATGACGAACGTTTTCAGTACCGCAGATTCTCCTCAAAAGTCCTGCTGTACAGAGGAGACAAACTGATTTATCGCGACAACACCCGCTACGAACCGGACAAAATGCCCATGGAAGGAATCGGAATGTATGAGGGTTACACACATATGGCAAACCTGTTTCTCTCTAAAATCTGCAGCAGAGATGGTGAAAATTGCAGTCAGGAATCCGGAAACGTAAAGCCGACAGATTCAGCAATCAATCTGGAACTTCAGGAAAAAATCTGGCAGATTCTTGACGAAGATCCGGAAATAGATGGAGGCGTCACCCGTCTCACAACCGGAGATTTGGCGTTGAGAATCTTCGGTCACCGTGCGCAGAAACTGCAGCAGATAGCGGAAAAAATCAAGAAATTGTACGAAACAGGACAGAAGTAAAAATGGCGGGATTTCCCGCCATTTTTGGTGCTGATGTATAGAATGATGTTGCAATGATTTGTTTTTTTATGGAAAGAAAAAGAATTGTAAGCCTTGGCTTTCCGTGCTAATATATCTATATACAAAAGAATAGTCCCAGTTCCCCGGAGAGGAGAAATCATGCGTGATGAGACGAAGATGGATGTATATACGTCCGGAGTAATCGGCGCGGAGTATGATGCGGGAATGAAACAGCTTATGAGTAATAAAGAGATTCTTATTCCTATCCTGCAGATGACGGTGCCAGAGTTTAAAACGTGCTCACAGGAAGAAATTCTACAGTGTTTAGACATTTCTTCTATTACAAAAGATGATTTCGTAAGTGATATACCAGATATAGAAAAGGATCTGAGATTAACCAAAGAAGACAGTGAACTCTCATCTTTTGTGGAGAAACTGGTAAGATTTGATATTCGGTTTAAGATAATAAATCCAAAGTTGTCCACAGAGAAGATAAGGGTGAATTTACATATTGATATGGAAGCGCAGAAAAGCTACCGTCCAAGTAACCCATCGTATCCTATATTAAAACGTGCAGTATATTATGTAGCCCGAGACCTTTCCTCTCAGCTAAGTATGATTACACAGACCACGGATTATTCAAAACTGGAGAAATGTTATTCCATATGGATCTGTGCGGAGAATGTGCCAAAGAAACTGCAGAATACATTAACGGAATATTCTTTTTCGAAAAAGGATATCATAGGGATAGCAGATGAACCGGAAGAGGATTATGATCTCTTAACAGTAGTTATAATCCGACAGGGAAAAGAAACTGAAGAGAGCGGAATATTCGATTATCTGAAAGGACTGTTTACCAGTGATATAAACAGGATACAAAAATATTCACATATAAAATGGTCAGAACCATTTAAGAAGGAGGCAGGTAAAATGACCGGATTTGGAGATATGATTTATGAAAGAGGAATACGTACAGGAGAACAGAGTGGAATACAAAAAGGAATACAAAAAGGGATACAAAAAGGAATACAAAAAGGAATACAACAAGGTCGCCATGAGGGAATGATTCTGGGGGCTCTTATGAGTGGGAAAACTCCGGAAGAGGTTTCGAAGATGTTGAACTTGCCTCTGGAAGAAATAAAAAAGGTGCA
>CAKRYE010000154.1 GCA_934426285.1 uncultured Blautia sp. | reverse complement strand
CCGAACAGTAAAAAAGCGCTGTCAGAAATATCATAATCATTTCCTGTTAAGATGTCAATTATAAACGCGGAAAAAGCCCATTCTTATAGTAAAGGATGTTACTGTTCACACACCACTGTCCCGCAAGGTGTTTTTGCATGAATATGCCAAAATCCCGAGACATACAAGCCAAAATTCCATTGCCACAGGCTAGGGTAGTTGATATTACTTCTTGAATTTATATTTCCCTTTTCCGTGTCCGGATACAGGTTCAATAATATCTGCCTGCAACAGATTGGAAAGAAATTTTGAAGCACCCGAACTTTTCAACTCAAGAAGTTCCATAACTGCACTTCTTCCAAATACTCCATCAAATCCAAGCTTCTCAAAAAGTCTATGAATATAGGCAGTCGTTTTTACTGAAAAATTGCTTCCTTTTTGGGAAAGTATATTTTCAATGTCCACTTTTGTATCTTCAATGTCCACTTTTGCATCTTGAATGTCCACTTTTTCTTCATTTAACATTCCACTTATATGAAGATTTCGATTGTGCAGTTCATTTTTCTCGTTTAAAAGCAGATTTCGGAGAAACACTTCCAGATATTCTGTTGTTTCGTGAATACCCTTTTGCAGGTTCGTGTAGTTTGCACGGACAAGTGCATTTCTGAAATACCAGGCATTTTCCGCAAAAATATCATTAGTTGCAGAAAATCCAAGCGTCCTCAAATATTTAATAAAAAACACCGCAGTTGTTCTCGTATTACCTTCTCCAAAGATATGGATTTGCCATAACCTTGAAATGAATACCGCAAGATGATGAATAATCTCACCCATTGAAAGTCCTTTATAACTAAAGTCTTTCTCCTGCAAAAAATCATATTCCAGTGTTGCTCTCAGTTCAGAAGCACTACCATATATAACGGTTGCTCCATCAAGCACCCATTCTTTCTTTGTGATATTATAATCTCTGATCTTTCCGGCGTATTTGTAAATCCCCTGAAAAAGTTTACGGTGAATAGAGATATACTCATTCGGAGAAAAAGAAAACGCTGTTTCAGAAAGAATTTCCGCAATACGGGAGGAAACCTTATCAGCTTCTTCGGTACGTTCATCATCAGCCAAATGAACGGGTCTTTCCTCATAGTAGCTGTCTATAAGGCTCTGTGCTTCTTTCATCGTGATTTTGCCTTCAATATTCAAAATGGCAGTATCGATCAAATATTTAGATGGTTTGAGTCCGTCCACTGCCTGGAGTCCGATTGCTGTACTCCAGGCATATCCTTTATAAGCCTTATCCGGTTCAGATTCCCTCAAGTATTCCTTAAATGGGTCTTTTTCCATATCCACTACCTCGCTTCATAGTTTTAGCTCAATCTTCTCAATTCCAATAGAATTTTTCCGTCTTATTGCTTTTTATAATATCATGAATTCTATAGTAATTCCAGAAAACAATGTAACCTGTTACTATCTGTTACTATCGTAAGTGACAGTGGCAAACGAAGTAAAATGGTATAATATGGATATAGATAGAATACGTATGTAAACGAATTTCCCGGGATAATGAAAATGCATATGGGTCCCGAACAAGAAAGGAGG
>CAKRYE010000153.1 GCA_934426285.1 uncultured Blautia sp. | reverse complement strand
TCACGGCAGGACTATGGAATATCAGACAGAATGAACTGGAATGGGGATAATCGTTAAAAGGTATTAAAGGAAGAATAGCAACTATTAATGTACCTTGATAGTTCCAAAGTAACTTAATCAAACTTCACAGGCGGAGTGGAATTTATAAGTGTTATAGAAAAAACAGGAAAAAGGTGGTAATATAAAAAAATACAGAGAGAAAGGATATGGCAGAGTGGACATATGATAGAAAATACAGTATTACCACTGATAAATACAGCATTTGAGCCAGGAAATGCAAGAAAAGCAGCAGAGAGTTTTGAAGACAGGGATTTCCGGGAGATTGCTATTGCAGAATTTTATTATTTCACAGGTCAGGCGCAGAAATGCAGTGATCAGGTGGATATTTATATTATGAGTTCCCGGCTGGAACTGAAGCTGTCTGCATGTATGCTCTATGTGTACTCTAATCTTACGCTGGGAAATGCGAAGGCATCCGAACGTGGTCTTGAGATCATCCGGGAATGTTTGAGAAAAGAGATGGCAGCTCCCACTTCTGAGAGAAATACAGCATACTGTGTATTTGCAGGATATGCGGGAACAGTTCTTTTACATCTCTCTACAGAGGAACTGCCTGATATGAAGAAATATATGAGCAGTCTGCCTCAGGGGCTGAGATTTTTTGCTGCCAGTGTGATCGCCCATGCCCTTTATCTGAATGGTGAATACAGCAGGGCGCTGGGAATCTGTGATGCGGCACTGTTTTCCTGTAAAGAAATTTATCCTGTTGGGATGATATATCTTTACTGTATGATTGCTATGTGTGAAATCAGTCTGAAGAATCCGGCGGAGGCAGAAAAAGCCATACTCACTGCCTGGAAACTGGCAGAGAAGGATGAGCTTATCGAGCCGTTTATCGAACTCCACGGACTTCTTCAGGGACTTCTGGAGTCCTGCATCCGCAAAGAAAATCCGGAGATGTACAGAAAAATATCGGATGCAGTTATTACCTTCAGCCGTGGATGGATGGCGGTTCACAATCCTGCATCAGACAGACCGGTGACAGACGCTCTGACTACCATGGAATTCTCCATTGCCATGCTGGCCTGCCGGGACTGGAGCAACCGGGAGATCGCAGAACACATGGGGGTATCCCTAAACACAGTGAAGCATTATCTTACAGATATCTTTAACAAGCTTCATGTAAAAAAGAGAGATGAATTAAAGAATTTCGTATTAAAATGATCAGGAAATCCAGGAAGATACGGTATTTGCCCTGCGCAACCATCCGCTTATGCCAATCAATAAAGATAAAATTATGACAGCACTGAAAAAATGTGGCTTCCATGCACCGTAAAAACAGATTGCAAAATATGCAGATTTGAATATAATTATGTTATCGGCAAAAATTCTTTGCCCCGGAGATTTTCCCCTATTTATTGCTTTGGGCAATTAAAGCAGAGGATTTGCTTGATTCTTGATTCAATAAAATGAAGAATCCCCTAACAGCATTTAAAGTTATCACAAAAGACAGAGAGTATACAGATACTATGAATAATTCTATTAGAATTGCAGTTTGTGATGATCTGAAAACAGAACGGCAAAAAATAATAT
>CAKRYE010000152.1 GCA_934426285.1 uncultured Blautia sp. | reverse complement strand
TTTCAGAACTGCCATCGAAGAACTGAGAAACAGAGATTCCGTAAGAAAGATTTCTACGATTATCCGTGTATATGGCAAATAAATCAGGAATAATAAAAGATATAAGCAAAAAAAGAATTGAAAAATCCTGAAATTTTGTTACTATATAAAGAGGCAAATAAGTTATTAATGAAACACATATAAAAGGAGAACATTATGAGCAAAAAACCAACCGTATTAATGATTCTTGATGGATATGGTCTGAATGACAAAAAAGAAGGAAACGCTGTATACATGGCTAAGACTCCTGTAATGGACAAGCTGATGGCAGAATATCCTTTTGTAAAAGGAAATGCAAGCGGACTGGCAGTAGGTCTTCCGGACGGACAGATGGGTAACTCCGAAGTAGGTCATATGAACATGGGCGCAGGTCGTATCGTATACCAGGAACTTACCAGAATCACAAAAGAGATCCAGGACGGAGATTTCTTCAAGAATGAAGCTCTTCTTGCAGCAATGAAAAATGCAAAAGAGAACAACTCTGCAGTACACTTTATGGGACTTCTCTCTGATGGCGGTGTACACAGCCACAACACACATCTCTATGGATTACTCGAGATGGCCAAGAGAGAGGGCGTTGAGAAAGTTTATGTACACTGTTTCCTCGACGGACGTGACACACCTCCTGCATCAGGAAAAGAATTTGTAGAAGCTCTCGAAGCAGAGATGAAGAAGATCGGTGTAGGTGAAGTTGCTACAGTTTCCGGACGTTACTATGCAATGGACCGTGACAACCGCTGGGATCGTGTAGAGCTTGCATACAATGCTCTTACATCCGGAGAAGGCGTAAAAGGAACAGACGCTGCTGCAGCAGTTCAGGCTTCCTATGACAATGATAAGACAGATGAATTCGTACTTCCTACAGTAATCGAGAAAGACGGACAGCCGACAGGTGTTGTATCTGACAATGACTCTGTTGTATTCTTCAACTTCCGTCCTGACCGTGCACGTGAGATCACAAGAGCATTCTGCGATGATGATTTCCAGGGATTTGAGAGAAAAGCAAGACCACACGTTACATTCGTTTGCTTCACAGAATATGATGATACCATCCAGAACAAACTGGTTGCATTCCACAAAGTTCAGCTTCAGAACACATTTGGCGAATACCTTGCAGCTCACAACATGACTCAGGCACGTATCGCTGAGACAGAGAAATACGCACACGTTACATTCTTCTTCAATGGTGGTGTAGAAGAGCCGAACAAAGGCGAGGACAGAATCCTTGTAAAATCTCCGAAGGTTGCAACTTATGACCTTCAGCCGGAGATGAGCGCACCACAGGTTTGCGAGAAACTGGTAGATGCGATCAAATCTGACAAATACGATGTGATCGTGATCAACTTCGCTAACCCGGATATGGTTGGCCATACAGGCGTACAGGAAGCTGCAGTAAAAGCAGTAGAGACTGTAGACGAATGCGTAGGCAAAGCAGTAGAAGCTCTGAAAGAAGTTGACGGACAGATGTTCATCTGCGCTGACCACGGTAATGCAGAACAGCTGATCGACTATGAGACAGGTGCTCCGTGGACTGCACATACAACAAATCCTGTACCATTCATTC
>CAKRYE010000151.1 GCA_934426285.1 uncultured Blautia sp. | reverse complement strand
CCGGAATCGAACCAGCGACACGAGGATTTTCAGTCCTCTGCTCTACCAACTGAGCTATCTGGGCATTTGGTCTGTGATTTGTTGTATCACAGGCCTTATCATAGCATATTGATTGTTTGAATGCAAGTAATTTTTATAATTTTTGCGAAAAAAGAGAAAGTTATAACAAAAAGTTACTTTATCTTGCCATAAGGTAGATTTTTTCCATATCTCTCATATTGAGCTGTTTGAAGACTCCGATGGTTCGGGTGTCTTCAAAACTGCATTTGAATGCAAGATCATGAATTTGCTGATCTGTGAGATCCAGACCCAGTTCATGTAAACTGGTGGGCATTTCTACAGACCGGAAAAAGTTTTCCATTGCTTCAATTCCTGCAAGGGCTGTTTCTTTATAATCAGTTCCACATGGAATGTCAAATACGTTGGTGGCAAACTGAGCGAAACGTTCAGGATTTACCTCGTAGACATAGCGGGCCCAACTTCCCCAGATGGCAGCAAGACCTGCACCGTGGGTTACATTGTAGACACCTCCCAGTTCGTGTTCAAGCTGATGACAGGCCCAGTCACCGCCTCCGGTACCGCATCCGGTCAGGCCGTTGTGGGAGAGACTTCCTGCCCACATGATTTCTGCCCGTGCACTGTAGTTTTCAGGTTCCTTCATAAGGATACGTGCATTGTAAATGACCGTCTGCATCAGAGCTTCGCTGATACTGTCTGTGATCTCCATAGTTTCAATATTTACAAAATATCGCTCCATAGTGTGCATGAGGATATCCACACATCCGCTTTCTGTCTGATATTGTGGAAGTGTATAGGTGAGACGTGGATTTAAGATGGCAAATTTGGGTCTGCAGTAATCAGTCTTTGCACAGCCTCTTTTTTCCTGGGTTTCTTCATTGGTGATAACGCTGGAACTGCTCATTTCGCTTCCGGAAGCTGCAATTGTAAGAATGACACCGATGGGCAGACAACCGGTTGGAACAGCCTTTTTCAGACAGAAATCCCAGACATCATTATCAGGATTTGCAACACCATAACCGATAGCCTTGGAAGAGTCAATAACACTTCCGCCTCCTACAGCAAGAATAAAGTCCACATTTTCTTTTCTACATAACTCAATTCCCTCGCGGACTTTGGAGAGATGTGGATTGGGAACTACACCACCCAGAGTGACATATTCAAGGTCTGATTCTTCCAGATTAGAAGTGATCTCATCAATCAGCCCAGAACGGACAGCACTTTGACCACCGTAATGGATCAACACTTTTTTTGCACCATATTTCTTCAGCAGGGAACCTGTCTGAAGGTGGGTATCTTTGCCGAAAACAACCTGGGTTGGTGTATAATATTCAAAATTTCTCATGATATGTAAAAGACCTCCTATAGCTTTACAGGTTAACCGAATCAGGTAAGTCCCCTGCTTCAATTGCGAAAAGCAATAAGCAGCAGGTTGGACTTCCTGTCTATATTAAAACAAATAATGGAAAAATAGTCAAAAAATAATAAAGAAATAAAAATATTTTTGTTGCGCGGACAAATGTCTTTTTGTGATTGACACAGCAGAAAGAATTGGTTATAATCGTGATAATTACTGAGCTTATAACAAAGGAGGATTACTAAGATGTATTCAATCGACGATGTAG
>CAKRYE010000150.1 GCA_934426285.1 uncultured Blautia sp. | reverse complement strand
TATTTCAAAGCACTGCAGATTGGAGATATCAATAAAGTAACACCAATCGATAAATCGAGTACAGTGATAACGATGCTGCTGGCTTTTATTTTTCTCAGGGAAGAAATAACGGGGCTGAAATTTGTTTCAATGATACTTATCGGTATCGGTACTTATCTGATGATACAGAAAAAGGAAACACAGGAGAAAGCAGAAGATAAGAAGTGGCTGCTTTATGCAGTCGGTTCCGCTGTTTTTGCCAGTCTTACCTCTATTTTGGGAAAGATTGGAATTCAGGATGTCAATTCAAATCTTGGAACTGCAATCCGGACAGCTGTTGTACTGGTAATGGCGTGGATCGTAGTATTTGTGACCGGAAAGCAGGATACGGTTAAGAACATTGACAGAAAAAGCTGGCTATTCCTTATTCTTTCCGGATTTGCAACAGGCGGTTCCTGGTTATGTTATTACAGAGCACTTCAGACAGGTCCGGCAAGCGTCGTGGTTCCAATCGATAAGCTCAGTATTCTTGTAACAATTGCGTTCTCATATATTGTATTCCATGAAAAACTGTCATTAAAATCAGGAACAGGATTGCTGTTTGTTGTTGTTGGAACGTTAGCTTTGCTGATATAATTTTTGTTCTGATTAAGGATAAGATGTCTCTTGCCTGAAAAGAAGGATATGCTATATAATTATGTTATAAACACAGCAGGAGGTGTGTCTATGTGTACACGAAATGAATTAAACATTATTTTACAAAAGATGGCACAGATATATCGGTCTGTATATGGCGAGGAACTCGTTCAGGTAATATTATATGGTTCTTATGCGCGCGGAGACTATAGCCATGATTCAGATGTTGATCTTGTTGCGATTGTACGCGGTGAACGTGTTACGCTACAGGAAAAATTGAAGAAAGTATGGGATGAATCATGTGAGTTGGAACTGGAATATGATACGATTCTTTCTCCGACAGTGATTCCATATGAAGAGTTTGAAAAGTACAGGAAAGATTTACCGTATTACAGAAACATTGTACAGGAAGGGGTTGTAGTAGTTGCCTGAACATAGAGAAGAGCTGATAAAATATCGTCTGGAGAGTGCAAAAGAGCGACTAAACTCTGCAAAAATACTGTTAGAGTGCGGTAGTTATAAGGATTCAATCGGAAGATCCTATTATGCAATGTTTACGGCGGTAAGAGCTTTACTGGCAAAAGATGGTGTTGATTATTCGAAACATGCCGGTGTGATTTCTTATTTCCAAAAAGAGTATATAAAAACAGAACAATTTGATAAAAAGTATTCCAAATATTTAAGTCAGGCATTTCAGATTAGAAACAACACGGATTATTCTGACTTTTTTATAGTATCTCAGTCAGATGCGAATGGACAGTATGAAAAAGCAGAAGAATTCTTATATATAATAGAGAAATATTTGGAAAATGGAGAGTGATTTGAACGAAAATGATGAATAGTGTCTGTTTCCTATTTGATTTTACATAGATTTTACAGTATCCGAGCCGTAGATTTGATTTAGATACCGTATAATACACGGGAGAATTGAATTTACGGAGGATACAAAGTAATGGAACAGGGAATCTATATGAATCGGGAACTGTCCTGGCTGAAATTTAATGAAAGAGTGCTGGAAGAGGCAGAAAATGAACATGTTC
>CAKRYE010000149.1 GCA_934426285.1 uncultured Blautia sp. | reverse complement strand
CATGTTCCGTCTATCATTATCGGACTTACCATTGTTGCAATGGGAACATCACTTCCGGAGACTGCAGTCAGTGTATCGGCTTCACTTACTGGCAATAATGAGCTTGCAGTAAGTAATGTAGTCGGCTCCAATATATTTAATCTGATGGTTGTCATTGGTGTGTGTGCAATGATCGCCACAGTAAATGTTGCAAAAGAAACGATAAAGAGAGATATCCCATTTTCTCTTATCTGTGCAGGACTTTTATTACTTTTGGGAATTGCAGGATTTGGCGATAAAGCAGGCATGACACTTGGACATCTTGACGGTATGATATTTCTTGGCGCTTTTGCTGGCTACATTTTTTACATGATCAAGGTTGCATTAAAGGCAAGCAAGGAAGGCAGAAAGGTTGAGATTGAAGGCGGTTCAGAGGAAGAAATCAGGCTGATTTCCGTGCCCCTCAGTATTCTGTTTATCATTGGCGGTGCAGCTGCGATCGCAGTTGGCGGAGATATCACTGTAGATGCAGCATCAAGGATAGCAAGTGACCTTGGAATGAGCCAGACACTTATCGGGCTTACAATTGTTTCGATAGGAACATCACTTCCGGAGCTTGTAACTTCAATAGTTGCAGCCAGAAAGAATGAAGTTGATATGGCACTTGGCAATGCAATCGGTTCCAATGTATTTAATATACTTATGGTACTTGGTATTGCATCAGCAATCAGTCCGATCAGCCTGATCACAGAGAATATTATTGATCTGTGTGTACTTATTGTGTTTACAGTCTGTGTATGGATATTTGCAGGAACCAAAAAGAAAATCGGAAAAATCGAAGGATTTGCTATGGTTGCACTTTATGCCATATATGCAGTTTACATTGTAATAAGATAAAGGAGATATGAGAAAATGCTATTGTTTTTTAAGATATTTTTTACTGAATTCATAGCAGAGATGGGAGATAAAACCCAGCTTATGCTTATTGCTCTTACCTCTAAACACAAGTTAAAAGATATTATACTGGGAACTGCAGCAGCAATCCTTGTACTTAATGGACTGGCTGTTCTTGCAGGTGGACTTGTCAGTGAATTTATTCCTGACTGGCTTATTAAAACAGCAGCAGCACTTGCATTTCTTTATTTTGCTGCATCAACAATTGCCGGAGATGACGATGATGAAGAGGAAGAGGGTGGCAAATCAAAGATTAAGTTTGCCCCTCTTGCAGTTTTCTGTACATTTTTCCTGGCAGAGCTTGGAGACAAAACACAGCTGACTGCCATTACATTTGGTGCAAATGAAGGTATGGGTGCAGCTTTTATTGTATGGATCGCATGTTCACTGGGACTTTTTGCAGCAGACATTCTTGGAATGTTAGTCGGCTATCTTTTAAAGAGCAAAACTCCGGATGGACTGCTTAATACACTTGCATTTATCATATTCTCTGTTTTCGGTGTATATACACTTTACCAGGCACTTAAGCTTATCAGCGCAGGTGTCTGTCCAATGCCGGTATGGCCCATACTTATAGCGGTAACTGCTGGGTTTGTTGTTGTGTGTGCCTGGCTTTTTGTGAGAAGAGAGAAAAAAAATAAATAGATTTGTCATAAACGAAAATATGTGTTAAAATAATACTCGGAACTGGTTCGAAACCCTCCCAGTATAAAAAACTAGGCAAAGTAAAAAATATTGCGGTCGCTTATGAGCTGTCATAAG
>CAKRYE010000148.1 GCA_934426285.1 uncultured Blautia sp. | reverse complement strand
GCATATACGCCGATGCCAAGCGCCAGCACAAAAAACCAAAAGATCACAAGTTCCAGAATCTTGTCTCCCAGATACAGAAAATCATATACGATTCTTCTTATCATTTTTATTTACCGATTTGATTCCTTTGGAAAGAAGCATAGCTCCAATTGCAAGAATGATCAGAATAATGAACGGCCAATTATTTAAAACAATACCAGTTACCGCTATATCCTGGTAGGTATTTGTAAATACTACTTCATTGCTATTTTCACCAACAAGACTTCCTGTTTCAGCCGATGAAATACCCTTATCCTCAGATACTGTTGTCTGCAGTGTCTGCACTCCATTTTCCACTACTTCGATACTTGGTGTATAACCATCTTTGGCGGCAACCTCTTCTACCACATAACGTGTGCCTGCCGGAAGACTATCAAATACAAGGCTTTCTCCATCGTGAAGTTTAAAAGCAGTTTCTTCTCCTATTTTGCATTGTACTGTTTCTTCTCCTATTTTTCCGGTATAAATTGCTTCGTTATTTGCCTCTGTAACGGCTTTTTCAAATCTTATCGTAAAATCGAAATCCTTTGTCTTATCAGCGTACATTCCCTTTGTTGTTTTGCTGATTTTTAAACTGCTGTTTTTACGATAGGTATTGGTAAAAGACAGCTCGTCCTGTTTCTCTCCGTCTTTTTCTGCTGTAATACTTTGCACCTCAAGGTTGCCGTCATCATTGTTGACAACATATACATTCAGATCATAAGAAGCAGTATCATAGGTTATTCCATCTCCTGCCCCTACAGTTTCACTTATTGTATACTCATATAATCCGATATGCGGAAATGTCCCAAATGTAATCTCTGCCTCTTTATCAAAACTGGAAAGACCATTTTCCACTGTTGTCGTATCTGCATTTGAATAGGTCAGTGTGCCGATTGTTGCATCCGGTGCATCAGTGGTTACTTTTTCCGCAATAAAGGAGAAAGTAACCTCAGGTGCTGCAATGCCTTCTGCCATTACAAAATGCTTACAGACCTTCTTCACTGTCGGCACTGCATCCTCTGCAAATACATCTGCCTGCATTCCAGCTGTCATCAGACAAGTCAGACCAATTAATACCATTTTCATTTTTGTAGTTTTCTTCATATTTTTATCCTCTTTTTTATGTATAAATTATTTTGTCATTTGCTTTTAAAAGCCTCTGCGGCGAAAAAGAAGAATCACCCTTCCACTGATTTCTTCTTTATTGATGCTTCCATACCATCTGCTGTCCATTGCACTGTCACGCTTATCTGCAAGTACAAAATACTCCTGTACGCCAAGCTGCACCGGGTAAGAAACATGACTTTCAAAGGGAAGGGTTTCTGCTGTAATTTCTTTTTCCGACTGCAGGTAACCGTCGACAACAAGTCCTTCCTGAGTCACCTCAACCTGTTCCCCTGGTACTGCAACAATTCGACGGATCTGCGTTTTCCCTTCCTTTGAAAATACTACCAGATCACCTGCCTGATAATCTTTTTTTGTCCTGTCAAAGAAAATAATATCTCCATCTTTGCATGAAGGTGACATTGCATAATCATCTATACGATAGACGCCAAAAGCTCCAAACAACAGAACCCAGAATATCAGTACCAAAACCAGGATTTTTACCAGTACAGCCAGTGCTTCCGTTTTGATTCTGTCTATCATCTGTTCTTTCTCTTTCTTCTTCGAATCATTTCATTTCCAATCAGCAGTATACTTCCTGCAAATACCCATGTTGAAAG
>CAKRYE010000147.1 GCA_934426285.1 uncultured Blautia sp. | reverse complement strand
ATATGGTCTTCCGTCAGCATCTTCTCCATATCCGCTTTGGTAGTCACACACACGAACCCGTAGGATTTCAACCCATTCTCTTCAATATAATCTGCTGCCAGTGACCAGTTTCTATCACTCCCTGATATCTTTTCCATCATTGTTGTAAATTTCTTCTGGTCTGCCATATACCGGAGCATACTGACCATGTGCTGCGTCATGGCTTTCTCATCCTTTAACTTTGCCTGCGCCTCTTCATACGCTTCATCGGAATAACTGTTTTTACTGAAGAGTGAGAGTTCAGGATACCTCTGATTATACTCAGCAGGGACTTTCCATATATTATTCTTGGTATTCTCATAATCATATCCCAAGGTTCTCATATAATCTCCTTCGGAAGCATACACTGCGATCCATGGATTTCCCATAACAGAAACATCATTCTGCAGTTTTTCCATCAATTGATCAACTTCTTCGAAGGACAGCGTCTGGTCAAAAGAAACATAGGCATAATAAAATCCCTCTTTATCCAGACTCCTGACAGCTTCCTCCCCATCCTCTAAAGATGCGTAAACCCATTGACTTGTGCTCACTGAATAATCACCATAATCTGTCACGGAATTCTCTATCTGCTCCCGGAAATTTTTAGTTCTGTCCAATCCATATGCTATAAAATAATTATCCTGTACAGACTGAAAATACCCGGGAGTATACGCTTGCATTTTTCCTCTTTTGATCTGTCCTGCAATCCCCTGACGGCTTTGCGTCCCATATCCGATGGTTGGATTGATCTGAAAATAGTAATTTCCATATCCCTGAGAAACCACCTGGGCAGAATCTGTACTCCTGCACGGCATCGTAAGTTCTGAAAAGATTCCAAAATCAATTCCAAACTGAGACTCCGAACTTTCCCAGCTCTCCGAATCGCCGTCGGATTCCATTTTCACCTTGATCTGCTTCGCCGGATTATAATAAAATAAAGATACCAGTGGGGAAAGTCCGAACTGTACAAATAAAAGGACTGCAAGGAGCACTGCCCCTGTTCCCACAGATATTTTTCGAAAAATACGGTGGATGGACTTTTTTACATATTCCTCAAACTGCGCTTCTTTTTCCTCCATCCTGCTGTCTTTTTCTTCATGAAATGTATTCTCCTCGTTCCTGTCCTGAAAGGCTTCGTCATCTTCCATCAGTTCCTCTTCCAGTTTATCTGCAAGATATTCATTGATGGCCTCTGCTTTCTCGATCTCATCTTCTACTTTCTTTTTTTCCTCTTCCGGAAGCTGATCTTTTTTATACTTTTCAAGTTTCTCCCTATAACTCATATCCCTTCACCTCCATATACTCCCGAAGCTGTTTCTTCGCTCTGTACGCAAGAACCCGCACATTCTGCGGTGTCAGTTTCATGATCTCTGCGATCTGTTTCATACTCATTTCCGAAAAATAAAACAATTCCAGGATTTCCCTCTGCCTGTCCGGGAGTTTCAGCATTGCTTCATATAACATTTTTTTCTGCTCATTTCGGATCAGTATGTCTGTCAGACTGTTCTGGCTTTTTTTCCCTGCTCCTGCTGCATAGACATCAGCCCCCGCAGCAGGATCCATTTCCACTTCCCTTTTCCTGTTCCGCAGTTCATTAAAGCAGGCGTTTCTCGCCACCTTGTACAGCCATGCACGAAGATTCTCATTCTGATTAGGAAGGGAAAGAAGTGCTTTCAGGAATACTTCCTGCATCAGATCTTCAGCTGTCTCTCTGCTTTTACACAACGAGTAAAG
>CAKRYE010000146.1 GCA_934426285.1 uncultured Blautia sp. | reverse complement strand
AGGTCTACATATACTTTCTGAGGATTTACGAAACGTCTGGATTCATCCCAGAGAGTATTCTGCTCTTTCTGGCAGTAATCGCGAAGCTCCATTACAGATGGAGAATTATAGACGCGTTTTCCTTCTTTGATAACAGGAATGAGAAGTTCGCGTACTTCATAGGTTCCGCCGAGAACCTTTGTCTTTTTCCAGGTATCGATTGGGTCAAAGAGAACCATGTTCTGGTCTGCATCAAGCTTTTCATCAGCCAGACAGATCAAATCTGCTTTGATCTTGCCGGTAGATTTACTGTAGAGACGATATACGGTTTTATTTCCAGGGTTGGTTACCTTCTCTGTATTTTCGGAAAGCTTGATTTTTGGAGTAAATTCAGTGCTGTCTGCGTCCTTTACAGCGGCAAGCTTATATACACCGCCGAAAGCAGGATTGTCATCAGCAGTGATCAGCTTGGTGCCTACACCCCAGGAATTGATCTTGGCATCCTGGGCTTTCAGGCTTTCAATCAGGTATTCATCCAGATCACTGGAAGCAGAGATCACAGCATCGTCAAAACCGGCAGCAGCCAGCATCTTATAAGCTTCTTTGGAAAGATAAGCCAGGTCACCACTGTCAATACGGATGCCGTATTTGGTAAGTGGAATACCTTCTTCTCGCATTTCTTCAAATACACGGATTGCATTTGGTACACCGGATTTCAATACATCATAGGTATCTACCAGAAGGGTGCATGCATTAGGATAAAGCTTTGCATAGGTTTTGAATGCTGTGTATTCGTCCGGGAAACTCATGATCCAGCTATGGGCATGGGTTCCCAGAACCGGTATATCAAACATTTTACCTGTAAGTACGCAGGAGGTTCCGGCGCATCCGGCGATCACTGCGGCACGGGCACCGAAAATACCGGCATCCGGACCCTGAGCACGGCGCAGACCGAATTCCATAATCGGATCACCCTTGGCTGCGTAGCATACACGTGCTGCTTTGGTTGCAATCAGACTCTGGTGATTGATAATGTTTAAGATCGCTGTCTCTACCAGCTGGGCTTCCATGATCGGAGCGACGACTTTTACCAGAGGCTCTCTTGGGAAAACGACAGTTCCTTCCGGAATCGCATAGATGTCACCGGTAAATTGGAAGTTGCTTAAATATTCCAGAAAATCTTCTTCGAAAATATTCAGGCCTCGCAGATAGGTGATGTCTTCTTCTGTAAAATGGAGATTTTCAATATATTCGATCATCTGCTCCAGCCCTGCTGTGATAGCAAAAGCACCGCCGCAAGGATTATTGCGGTAGAACATATCGAAGATAACAGTCTGGTTAGTTGGATTTTTGAAATAGCCCTGCATCATGGTAAGCTCATAGAGGTCCGTAAGCAGGGTCAGATTATTTGCTCGCATTTTTTTCTCCTTTTTATATAATGCAGCTGTCAGTAGTCTGCTGGCAGGCAAAGCTACTGAACAGTTATAAATTGGTTAAGATAATGTAAAATCTTTCCTATGATTATAGCATATTTTTAACCAATGTAAATCTAAAAAGTATAATTTGACCAAAGTGGGAATATCCCTTTGACAGGAAGTCTGAAATGTGATTATTTTCTTAAAAATGTGATGAAATATAGAAAATAAAAAAAATTAAAAAAATTTCAAAAAAGGGCTTGCATTTTTTGTTGACCTATAATATAATATCACTTGTCGCAAGCGAGTGACACAAATTAAATAAAGGGCTATCGCCAAACGGTAAGGCAACGGACTCTGACTCCGTCAGTTCAAGGTTCGAATCCTTGTAGCCCTG
>CAKRYE010000145.1 GCA_934426285.1 uncultured Blautia sp. | reverse complement strand
AAAAATGCAACGGAGCAGTTTTTAGCTTCGTTGCATTTTTTTGTTGCTTTGTCTAAAAATTAACACATACAGGAGGAAATCAAAATGAGAAAGAACAAAATGTGGAAAAAGTTAACAGCTGCTGCAGTAATTGCTGCAATGTCCTGCGGGATTTTCGGAGTACAGAGCGTAAGCGCAGAGGATAAGAAAACCTTAAAGGTAGCTATGGAATGCGGATATGCTCCTTATAACTGGACACAGCCGGATGATTCCAACGGTGCTGTGCCTATTTCAGGAAGCTCTGATTATGCATATGGTTATGATGTCATGATGGCAAAGAAAATTGCGGATGAATTAGGCTATGAACTGGAAATAGTAAAGCTTGACTGGGATTCTCTGGTACCTGCCGTACAGTCCGGACAGGTTGATTGTGTGATCGCAGGTCAGTCCATCACAAAAGAACGTCAGCAGATGGTAGATTTTACAGAGCCATATTATTATGCGTCTATCATTACACTGGTAAAATCAGACGGTGATTATGCAGATGCCAAGAGTGTAGAAGACCTGAAAGGCGTAACCTGCACTTCCCAGCAGAATACGATCTGGTATGATTCCTGCCTGCCTCAGATCCCGGATGCAGATATCCTTCCGGCACAGGAAAGTGCCCCTGCCATGCTGGTAGCACTGGAATCCGGCAAATGTGACGCAGTTGTTACTGATATGCCTACAGGTAAGGCTGCACTGGCGGCTTATCCGGATTTTACACTTCTTGATTTCGATGGCACAGACGGCGCATTTGAAGTATCTGACGAGGATATCAATATTGGTGTGTCACTGAAAAAAGGAAATGATGAGTTAAAAGATGCTATTAATGGTGTTCTGGAAACAATGACAGAGGATGACTTTAATGAAATGATGGATGAAGCAATTTCTGTCCAGCCATTATCTTCTGAAGAATAACAGTGCGATAAAGACGGATGTACTCTCGGAGTCTTTATTGCACTTGTACAAAAAGATTCCGGGAAAACATACTGGAAAATAGGAGGAGCAAAAAATAATGCTGCCTGAAAGTTATTGGGGAAGGATCGTCTATATTTTACAGCAATATGGACCATCTTTTCTGAAAGGAGCCGGTGTCAGCATGTGGCTTGCACTGGTAGGAACCCTGTTTGGGTGTATCATAGGATTTGTAGTAGGAATCATTCAGACTATTCCTGAAGGCAGGAATGATTCCTTTGGTAAACGTGTTCTGATCAGGATCATTAAATTTATTATGGCATGCTATGTTGAATTTTTCCGCGGAACGCCAATGATGGCACAGGCCATGTTTATTTACTTTGGAAGTTCTTATCTGTTTAATATCAATATGTCCATGTGGTTCGCTGCCATTCTGATCGTTTCCATCAATACAGGAGCATATATGGCAGAGACTGTGCGAGGCGGAATTCTTTCTGTTGATCCCGGACAGACAGAAGGTGCAAAAGCAATCGGTATGACTCATGTACAGACAATGACAAATGTGATCCTGCCCCAGGCATTGCGCAATATCATGCCTCAGATCGGTAATAACCTGATCATTAATATTAAGGATACCTGTGTCCTTTCTATTATCGGAACAGTAGAACTGTTCTATACCACAAAGGGAGTGGCAGGTGCACTGTATACTTATTTTGAGGCATTTACCATTGCGATGATCATTTATTTCATAATGACCTTTACCTGTTCACGTCTGCTGAGACTTCTGGAGAAGAAAATGGATGGTCCGGATAATTATGATCTGGCAACTGCCGATACACTGACACATACCAGTGGAATGTATTCTTACAAGGAAAGGAA
>CAKRYE010000144.1 GCA_934426285.1 uncultured Blautia sp. | reverse complement strand
ATACTTTCTGTGGACAGCCTGAGTATCAAAGAGGGTGAGACATCACCGCCAAAGCGTTATAATTCCGGTTCTATGATTCTTGCAATGGAGAATGCAGGTCAGCTTATTGAGGATGAAGAATTACGTGCTCAGATCAAGAGCTGCGGAATCGGCACCAGTGCTACCAGAGCAGAGATTCTTAAGAAATTGTGCAATATCAAATATCTGGCACTGAACAAGAAAACACAGGTGATCACTCCAACCCTTCTTGGAGAGATGATCTTTGATGTGGTAAACTGCTCCATCCGGCAGCTTCTGAACCCGGAACTGACTGCCAGCTGGGAAAAAGGACTTAATTATGTGGCAGAGGGAAGCATTACAGAACAGGAATACATGGACAAGCTGGAGCATTTTGTGCGTATTCAGACCCAACAGGTGGAAAAGAATAATTATCAGGCTTATCTGCGGCGCTTCTTCGATGCTGCAGCAGTGAACTATAAAGAACCGGCAGGAAAGAAAAGAGGAAAATAAAAATGTTAAAAGATTATACAATTGAAAATCTTCTGGATCTCAACGAAACAATCGCAAAGGACTTATTTGAAGGAAAAACCTATCCATGGGAAGTATTACCGGAGATCGGAGATTTCATTCTGAAACTGGGACAGACCTTAAGTGAAGAAGAATACGACCATCCGTCAGAAGATGTATGGATCGCCAAGAGTGCCAAAGTAGCACCTACAGCCTGCATCAACGGTCCGGTCATCATTGGTAAAGAAGCAGAAGTACGCCACTGTGCATTTATCCGCGGTAAGGCAATTGTAGGAGAAGGTGCAGTAGTAGGAAACTCTACAGAATTGAAAAATGCTGTACTTTTCAACAAGGTACAGGTTCCACACTACAATTATGTAGGTGATGCAGTTCTTGGCTACAAATCCCATATGGGCGCAGGCTCTATCTGTTCCAATGTAAAATCTGACAAGAAACTGGTTATTGTAAAAGATGGTGAGGAGAAGATTGAAACAGGTCTGAAGAAATTTGGCGCCATGCTTGGAGATAACGTAGAAGTGGGCTGCGGTTCCGTATTAAATCCTGGAACTGTGATCGGACGCTGCTGCAACATTTATCCACTTTCCTCAGTAAGAGGCTGTGTACCTGCAAACCATATTTACAAGTCAAAAACAGAAGTTGCAGAAAAGAAATAATTTAACCGAACCAAGTAGCGAAGGGAATTGAGAATATCTGTTTGACAAGGTATTTTTAGAAGATAATTCAAAGGATAGAAGAGGCAGGTTGTATGAAGGATATTATTTCAGTCATACAGCCTGCCCTTTTATATTTTTGTATGTCAGATACGGAAGATATCTGTTGTAACTGATATTACATATGAAATAAAACTTTCCTCAGGATTACCAGAATGGCAATATGCACCGGATAAAACCAGTAAAAGAAATATTTTAAAAATCTTCCTTTGATAAAGCCGCGTTCTCCATTATACATATTAATGGAAAGAAAAGCAAAGCAGGCCTTCCATTCATAGTAAAGCCAGCAGCTTCCGATGATGGCCTGGGCTGTTTTATCGTTGCGGAACCAGTACATGATCAGCAGGAATACAAATCCCCGCCATCCGTAATCTGCCTTCAGAAATATGGAGACAGTCAGCAGAGCCAGTACGCAGACAAGCTGCATTTTCTGGTTATCCCAGAAGTGTTCCAGTGCACAGAATGCCAGGTACCCCAGAAACAGGGTGAAAAATACATTTTGCTTCTCATATCTCCAGGTGTTAGTAAACATGAAGTTCCATGGGATTTCGGAGATACATGCAAATAAAAAAAGATTCAGGCCATATTTCTTACGATTATGTGTATGCAGAAATCCCTCCACTAACAGAAAACAGAAAATTGGAAAAGCGGCTCTTCCGATATCCCGGAAAATCCGATACCAGCTGTAATCCACGCCGCCAAAGCTGAAAAGGGTTGCAGTTGTGGCAGGATAATTATACAGGATCATTAAGCCTGTATGGTCGATCAGCATCAGGGTGATAGCAATTAATTTTAAAGCGCTTCCGCTCAGAACCTGAAATTTTGCAGGGAGAAAGGAAGCAGGTAACTTTGTTGTCATAATAGAAATCCCTTCATTAAT
>CAKRYE010000143.1 GCA_934426285.1 uncultured Blautia sp. | reverse complement strand
GCTTCATGGAAATGTCAGATGGGTGAGGATGGCCTGATTTATAACTTCTATGATCTTCTGGATGATATGGGACTTAGCAAAGATGATTATCTGTCTACCTGTTGGTGGAACTGGAGTCCTACAGAATCAGCAGGACCTGTTCAGGCCAATGTTACAACAAACCTGATGTATAATGTAGACTGCTTCGAAGAGGCAGGGGTAGATCTGCCGCCGACTAAGGTAGAGGATGCCTGGTCATGGGATGAATTTGTAGAGATGGCACAGAAACTGACGCTGGATACAGAGGGAAGAAATGCAGCTGATCCGGATTTTGATGCAAATAATATTAAACAGTACGGTGTAATGTTTGGAACAGATTGGAATGTATATATGCCGTTTATTTTATCAGCAGGCGGCGGTTACTTAAATGAGAGTATGGATGGACTTGGATTAAATGATGAGAAGTCAGCTCAGATTTTACAGAATTTTGCCGATTTGATCAATGTGTACCATGTATCTCCTACAGCAGTACAGAAGAATGCAATGCCAAGCGCAGCAACAGCACTGGCTGCAAAACAGACAGCAATGTACATTGACGGAAGCTGGAACCATCTGGATCTTATGAATTCCGGATGCAACTGGGGCGTAGGTGTTCTCCCAATTGATGAAAACTATACTACTTTCTTTGATGGTGGTTCTTTGATCATATTCAAGAGTACAAAACATCTGGAGGCTGCCGAAAAACTTTATCTGTGGCTTACAAATCCGGAAAGTTCAGAAAGAATCACAGAATTATACAGAACTTTATGGATGCCTGTACAGACAGAATATTATACTGATCCGGATAAGATTGATTTCTGGGCATCTGAAGAATTGCCTGCAAGACCAGAGGGCTTTCAGGATGCTATTGTAAAGGCAACTTATGATCATGCAGTAGTGGCAACCGAAATTAACGTAAAGAATTTTAATGAGATTAATACATTAGTGGGCTCTGCACTGGAACAGGTGTGGTCTGGAAAGAAAACAGCAGAAGAGGCAATGACAGAAGTAAAAAGCCAGACGGATTCTTTGGTAAAAGGAACCTATTCAGGAGAACGTTCTTAAAGTATTCAGGTGAAAGGCTGCTTTTGGCAGCCTTTCCTGATTGAAATAGCTATAATGCCAGAAAGGAATAAATATGCAGACGAAAATAAAGTATAAAATGACAAATCGCGAGAAAAGAGAAAATCGTTGGGGAATTTTATTCAGTCTTCCCTGTATTCTGGGATTTTTGATTTTTGCATTGCTTCCGATGGTAGTCAGTCTGGGACTGAGTTTTACAAATTATAATTTTACAACAGGCGGACAGTTTATAGGAATCAGCAACTATAAAAATCTGTTTAGCGGAGGTGATCCGTATTTCTATAAATCATTACTTGTAACAGTAATTTATGTTGCGCTTTCTGTACCGACAGCTATCATATTTTCTTTTTTTATAGCAATGCTGTTAAATACAAATGTAAAAGGAAAAGGATTTTTCAGAACAATCTTTTATCTTCCAACTGTAGTTCCGATCGTAGCAATGGCAGCGATCTGGATGTGGATTTTCAATCCGGACATGGGATTGGCAAACAATATTTTAAAGGCAATGCATTTACCGGTAAGCACATGGCTTTCAGGTGAAAGTTCAGTTATTCCCACACTGGTTTTTATTAATCTGTGGACTACCGGATCTACAATGGTAATTTTCCTTGCCGGAATGCAGGATGTACCGAGACAGCTTCTGGAAGCAGTTGAGATTGATGGAGGCGGATTTTGGGCAAAGCTGCTCCATGTTACGATTCCTATGATGACTCCTACAATTTTTTATAATGTGGTAATGGGAATCATCAATGGATTCCAGATATTTACCCAGTCTTATGTTATGACACAGGGTGGACCAAACAATTCCAGTTTGTTCTATGTATACTATCTGTACAGAGAAGCATTTGAGTTTGGAAGAATGGGAAATGCCTGTGCAGTTGCCTGGGTATTGTTCCTGATCATTATGGTGCTGACTGCAGTCATATTTAAGTTTTCCAACCGTTGGGTTTATTATGGAGGAGAATGAATATGAAGAATACAAAGAAAATTATTTCAAAAATTCTAATATATTTTGCGCTGATTTTAGGTGTTTTGTTTTGTCTGGTTCCTTTGTACTGGATGATCAGAAGTTCACTGATGAA
>CAKRYE010000142.1 GCA_934426285.1 uncultured Blautia sp. | reverse complement strand
TAACTCAATCAATAAGGTAACCAAAGTTACCATAATCGGCAGTGGACCCGGCTGTCCGTATGGCCTTAACCCTCCCGGGTGGTCCAAAACAATTGCTTTGAAAAGACTCTGTCTGTTACTCTGTATCTTCGTCTTTCAAAATCTGCTTAATCATAACATGTAACCCTAAAGCTGTCAATAATAAACGATTACTTTTCTCTCCTGTATGCAGTCTCATAGAAAAATTCCTGAGAATTCAACGGTGCATCTTCACGGGCATACACCAGATGATAGTTACCCTCTCCATCTTCTACTCTGGCTTTCTGGTTATCACTTAACATGGTAATAAACATTTCTTCCAGTCTCTGTGCAATTTCAGGATCATAAATTGGTGTGGCAACTTCAACTCGCCGCACTGTATTTCTGGTCATAAAATCAGCAGATGCAATATATATTTTCTTCCGCTCTCCGCAGCCGAAAATGTAGATTCTGGAATGCTCAAGGAAACGTCCCACAATGCTGATCACACGGATATTGTCTGTTTTTCCCTTTACCTGAGGGATCAGACAGTTAATACCACGAATTACCATATCGATCTTCACTCCGGATTCTGATGCGTAGATCAGTTTATCTATGATCTTCTTATCTGTAAGTGAATTCATCTTCAGTCCGATATAAGCTTCTTCTCCTGCTTTTGCATGATGGATTTCCTCGTCGATCATTGCAAGCACTTTATTCTGCAGACAATTAGGTGCTACAAGAAGATGCTTTGTCTCCTTCACAGTTTCACCCTTGTCCAGTGTCTGGAACACATCTGCTGCCTCAAGTCCGATTTCTACTCTTGCAGTTAAGTAGGACAGGTCTGTATAAAGTCTGCTTGTTTTTTCATTGTAATTACCGGTTCCGATCTGTGTATAGTATTCAATTCCATCCTCTGTTTTACGTGTGATCAGACATAATTTTGAATGCACTTTATATCCATCCAGACCATAAATTACACGGCATCCGGCTTCTTCCAGTCTTCGTGACCATTCAATATTGTTTTCTTCATCAAAACGTGCTTTCAGCTCAATTACGACCAGAACCTCTTTTCCATTTTCAGCAGCCTCGATCAGAGCCTCGATCACCTTACTCTGGCGGGACAGACGGTACAACGTCATTTTGATCCCGATCACAGATTTGTCATTGGCTGCCTCATGAAGCATACGAAGAAATGGTTTCATACTTTCAAAGGGATAGGACAACAGCTTGTCTTTTTTTCTGATCTGCGGCAGGATTGGCTGTTCAAGATCAAATTCCGGTGAAGGCTGTGGGATTCTTTTTTCAAAAAACAGCTCAGGTCTGGTACGCAGACGATCCTGGAGCTGATATACAAAGGAAAGATCCAGCGGTGCAAAACTACGAAATACCTGTTTCATATCCAGCTCAAGATAATTGCAGAGTGTCTTTACTATAGTATCATCCATATCTCTTGAAAGCTCCAGACGAAGAGGTGCAAGCTTCTTTCTCTTCTTGATCAGTTCTACCATAAACTCACGGTAATCCAGATCTTCATCATAAAGTGCATCTGCATCAATATCTGCATTTCTTGTGATGCGCATCAGTGATTTTGATAATATTTTATATCCTGCAAAAACTTTAGGCAGAAAATGAAGGATCAGCTCCTCCGTAAGCATAAAACGGTTTTTCGTCATAAGCTCTACCAGTTCCGGAAACACATTTCTGCTGCACGGAACAATTCCAAGCTTTTCTTTTCCGCTCTTTGTCTGCAGAACACAAACAGCATAAATATCGCGGTTTTTAAGAAATGGGAATGGCTGCCGCTTACCTACGATCGTTGGAGAAAGAAGAGGCAGTATCTCTGAATCAAAATATACTTCCAGATATGCGCTTTCTTCGATGCTCAGGCGCTGGAAATTTACCATTGTAACACCAATTTCCTCTATTTTATCCATCAGTGCCTCATATACTGCATCTTTACGCTGATTTAATTTACGCACAACCTTCAGGATACGATTAATCTGTTCCTTAGGTGTCATATTTGTTTTATTTTCTCTTATATCTCCGGACAAGATCATCTGATCCAGCAGTGATCCCACTCTTACCATAAAAAATTCATCAAGATTGCTTTGATAAATTGCCTCAAATGATAAACGTTCTGCAAGAGGAACATGTTCATTTTCTGCCTCTTCCAGCACTCTTTCATTAAATTTCAGCCAGGACAGTTCCCGATTCATATAGATT
>CAKRYE010000141.1 GCA_934426285.1 uncultured Blautia sp. | reverse complement strand
GATACGTTTATCACGATCTATAACGAGCCAATGCTTGTTATGCTTCAGAAAATCCATGGAGTTCAGGCAGAGAAAGAAGTGTTGAAGCTGGACTTTGACAGGAGAATTTCTGCAAGTATTCATAATCATCATCATTAATAACAACGGAGGTTCTTCATGTCAGAAAAACAGTTCTATCTTCTACAGGTAAATGATGCGCTGTTTCCCATCGGAGGATATTCCCATTCCCAGGGACTTGAGACTTATATTCAGCGTGGAATCGTCCACGATGCAGACACAGCCAGAGAGTACATCACTCACAAAATCAAATGGAATCTTGCATATACAGAACTTCTGGCAGCCAGACTTGCATACGAAGCTGCAGAGAAAAAAGACCTGCAGGAACTTCTGTACCTGGAAGAACTTCTGGAAGCATCCAGAATTCCTATGGAACAGAGAGAAGCTGCCAGAAAAATGGGCTCCCGTTTTGCCAAGACCATTGAAAAGCTGGGACTTTCTATCAGTGAAACAGGGATTTTCAGAGAATATCTGGATGCAAGAAAGGGAAAAGCAGTAAATCATTGCTGTATTTACGGAGTTTTTTGTGCGGAAATGCAGATTCCGCTGGAAGAGGCGCTGACACATTATCTATACGCACAGACATCTGCAATCGTCACCAACTGCGTAAAAACAATCCCCCTCAGCCAGACATCCGGGCAGCAGCTTCTGAGTGGATGCTATGGGGAATTTGATAAGATATTAAAGGATGTCATGAACAGAAGTGAAGAGGATTTGTGTCTCTCTGCACCCGGATTTGATATCAGAGGAATCCAGCATGAGAAGCTGTATTCCAGGCTATATATGTCATAGTTTGACTTTGGCAGAATGTTTTTCAAGTTCAGGCGTGGATAGAAACAGAATCATGTGTATAACATCAAATCTTCAAAAATAATATGTGGAAAGTCAGTAAACAGATTATAAGAAGCTATCAACAAGTAAAGTAGAAAAGAGGAAATCGGTTATGTCATATGTAAAAATCGGAGTTGCCGGACCTGTAGGTTCCGGAAAAACAGCACTTATTGAAGCATTATCAAGAAAGATGGCAAAGGATTACAGCATTGGTGTCATCACAAATGATATCTACACAAAAGAAGACGCCCAGTTCCTTGCAAAGAACAGCGTTCTTCCTGTAGAGAGGATCATTGGTGTAGAGACAGGCGGATGCCCTCACACAGCCATCCGTGAAGACGCTTCCATGAACCTGGAAGCAGTAGACGAGATGATGGAACGCTTCCCTGATATTGAACTTCTTTTCATCGAAAGCGGCGGAGATAACCTGTCTGCAACATTCAGTCCGGAACTGGTAGATGCAACCATCTTCGTTATCGACGTAGCAGAAGGTGATAAGATTCCGCGTAAAGGTGGTCCTGGAATCACACGTTCTGATCTCCTTGTCATCAACAAGATCGATCTGGCTCCATATGTAGGTGCAAGTCTCGAAGTAATGGAAAGAGACTCCAGAAAAATGCGTGGTGACAGACCATTCCAGTTTACAAATATCCGCGGAGACGAGAATGTAGATAAAGTAGTAGAGTGGATCAAGAAGAACGTACTCTTAGAAGGAATGTAAAGGAAAATGCCTATGGATAACAAATTCGGAAAAATATCCCGTATCAGCGCCTGCGCAGCCTTAAAAGACGGCAGGACCATCCTCGAAGATCTGTCTTTTACAGCACCATACAAGATCATGATGCCCTTCGAAAAAGAAAACGGTGGAATCCAGATCATGCCGCTCTGTGCTTCCGCAGGAATTATGGCAGGCGATTTCCAGGAATTTTCTTATCATGTAAAGAAAGGCGCAGACCTGGAAGTTCTGTCCCAGTCCTTTGAGAAAATCCATAAAATGGACGAAGGCTCAGCCACCCGGACCATTGAAGTACAGGTAGACAAAAACGCCACACTATATTATTATCCCCAGCCGGTGATTCCTTTCGCACAGTCAGCTTTCGACAGCAAAATGACCATCCATCTGGAAGACGAAACCTCCCGTTTATTCCTGCTGGAGATCATCTCCTGTGGTCGAAATGCTCATGACGAACGTTTTCAGTACCGTAGATTCTCCTCAAAAGTCCTGCTGTACAGAGGAGATAAACTGATCTACCGCGACAATACCCGCTACGAACCGGACAAAATGCCCATGGAAGGAATCGGAATGTACGAGGGTTACACACATATGGCAAACCTGTTTCTTTCTAAGATCTG
>CAKRYE010000140.1 GCA_934426285.1 uncultured Blautia sp. | reverse complement strand
AGGGAAAGAAGTGCTTTCAGGAATACTTCCTGCATCAGATCTTCAGCTGTCTCTCTGCTTTTACACAACGAGTAAAGATACAGATAAATCTCCCCTGAATACCGCCGGTAAAACTGCCGTAATATATCCCTGTCCATGAGCACTCCCTCCTCTCCTTTTTCTTTCTACCAATATAACACGTATCTTCCGCAAATGTTACATATTAAAATTGACCTTTTTTTCGTTCCCTTATATAATGATGTCAGAGACTTTTTATCAGCACATTTATGAGTATGTTTCCCCTCCTGTGCTTTAAAACCGGGAAACAAGAAGGAGGATTACAAGCATGAAAATACCCAGATTAATCCCTGCTTTTCTGGCAGTCCTTTGTCTGGCTGCTGCACCACAGGGCGCTTCTGCCCGGGAACTTACCACCGTGGTCTCCCAGACAACCGTAACCTCAGACCCCACTGCCACATCGCAGAAGGCATCCACCCCCAAAGGGCTGACTGTGAAAGGAAATAAAATTTCTTTCTACAAAAACGGCAGCATGGTGAAAGACCGTTGGTTGAATTACAAAGGAATCAAATACTATTTCGGAACTGACGGCTACGCTTTCAAGGGCACCCACAGGATCAACAATAAAGTATATGTTTTCGATGAGAAGGGACGTCTGATCCAGAATAAGCAGAATAAAATGATAACGGTTTATGATAAGAAATATTATATCATTTCCAAGTACGGACACCCTGCCACCGGATATTTCATTTACCGGAATAATCTGTATTATGCAGATTCCAAAGGAAGATGCTATCTGAACCGTTCCCGTGAAAACGGACAGCTCTATTTCACTTCCAGTGGAGCAGCCAGGAAAAATACTGCCGCACTTCTGAAAATGCAGACTATGCAGACAGTTTCCTCCCTCACCAGTTCCAATATGACTAAGGCGCAAAAGCTCCGTGCCTGCTGGAATTATATTGTATCCTGGAGGAATTTCAGCTACGGCGGCAGTGATCCCAACTTAAACCAGAAAGGCTGGTACCGAAGCACTGCCCTGAAAATGCTTCAGACCAAGAGAGGCAACTGTTATTCTTTCGCATGTGCATTCGCAGCTATGGCGAAAGAGGTGGGATATAAAAACATTAAGATCGTCGTGGGATATGACCACTGCTGGATCACCATCAACGGCCTGCACTATGATCCCCAGACCCACTGGTCCGGCTGGATCCGTAATGTTTACGGCTTAAAACAACACCCGGCTCCAGATGATAACCCGAAAATCTATGATTTTATGAAATAACTGTTCATTAGTTTTTTGCAATTGTGCATATAAAAGCTTGACAAATGTAGCTTTTATATGTATAATTGCAACAGTAACAGAAATTACATATAGGGGATTGGTCAAATGGTATGATAGGGGTCTCCAAAACCTTTGGTGGGAGTTCGATTCTCTCATCCCCTGCTCTAAGGAACGTTCGATTTTCTCATTTGGTGAATTTCGAGCGTTTTATTTTAACTAAATGTTGTGAATAACCATTAAAATTATCAAAGAAATATTATAATGTTCAGTCAATGTGAATATTGTAGTATTTCTTTTTTATAATCCGCGTCTGTTCATATATGTTTTATTATGTCAGGAGGCTAGAATATGTCTAAAACCTTCAACATTACCGGAACATGTTTTCCAGAGAAGCATTACATGGTCAATATTTCTGACAAACTTGCTCAAATCATTCCCATGGTAGATGCTGGTCAGTATTTCTGTATAAACTGCGCACGACAATATGGAAAATCTACAACTCTTCATGCACTCGTTTCCCAACTTTCAGATAAATATATTGTTTTTCCTCTTAGCTTTCAGCGAATGAGTACTGCAAAATTTAAAGATGAAGATACTTTCTGTCGGGCATTTGTGGAACGATTAAGAAGAACTGTTGAACCAGATTTTCCATCTGGATTGAACCGTAAATTTATGGAGTCACTTATTTTGCGAGCAGAAAATTACCACCGAAGTTTTGATCTGACGGATATGTTTGATTATCTGACAGACCTTTGTGCAAATTCAGACAGACCAATCGTGTTGATCATTGATGAAGTGGATAATGCATGTAATAACCAGATTTTTCTTGATTTCCTTGGACAACTTCGAGATCTATATCTGAACCGTACTATATTATAGTAGTTTCCGGTATTCCCGTCTGCCGTCCACGACAGCGTAAATTGTTACAATCTGCTGAGATTCATTGACCTTGTAAAATACAAGATGCCGTTCCACGATCAGGACTCTGTAGCCCTGTCGGCGCAAGGTTGCATAGTGGGGAACACTGCCAGAATACGGAAAATCCTTTAAATTGTTAATTGCCTTTT
>CAKRYE010000139.1 GCA_934426285.1 uncultured Blautia sp. | reverse complement strand
ATTACAGGAAGGTTTGGTTGATTATGTCAAAGTATTTTGAAAGACAGCTGGAGGAACTGCACGTTCAGCTTATCACACTGGGAAGTTACTGTGAGAAAGCAATTTCTCTTTCTGCAAAAGCGATTTCCGCAGCTCAGAATGAAGAGATGGCCCGACAGGTATTTGATACCGACAGAGATATTGATGCTAAGGAAAGAGAAATTGAGAATCTCTGCATGAGTCTGCTTCTGCATCAGCATCCGGTTGCAAGAGATCTGAGAGAAATCTCCGCAGCTTTGAAAATGGTTTCTGATATGGAACGTATCGGAGATCAGGCTGCTGATATTGCAGACCTTTCTTTATACATTGCAAAAAATGCGACTTCCATTCCTGAAACCATTACAAAAATGGCAGAGGATACGGTTACCATGGTAACTGAAAGCGTAGATTCTTTTGTGAAAAGTGATCTGGAGCTTTGCAGGAATGTAATCCGTAATGATGATTTGGTGGATGATGCATTTAATGAAATAAAATCAAAGCTTGCAGATATGATCTACGGAGGAAATCTGGATGCAAAAACAGGTCTGGATCTTCTTATGACAGCCAAATACTTTGAGCGTATCGGAGATCATGCTGTGAATATTGCAGAATGGGTTGAGTATTCTATCACTGGAGTACACAGAAATAACGAGCATCAGAATAATTAAAAACAGAGTTCCTTATCAGAGATTCTATCAATGATAACAGGGACAGGCTATATCCGCAGGCGGGAATCGCTTGCGGATATTTGAGTATATTAGATATAATGATCAGAGAACAGTGGACTCAGATGATTTTATCTGTTTGACGATTAACAGGAAAGGGAAGTGAAAAAATTGACAAAAAAAATATTTAAGTCTACCATGCTGGTCTGCGCACTGGTTCTGGCAGTAGGGCTGGCTGCTGTCATGGGAATACTGTACAATGATTTTGACGGGCAGATGCGCAAAGAACTGTCAAAGGAAGCGCTTTATCTGGCATATGGAGTAGAGCAGCAGGGAGTAGATTATCTTAAAAATATAAAGGATAAAAATTCAAGAATTACTTACATTGATCAGGATGGAACAGTCCTTTATGATAATAAAGCAGATGCTGCTGAGATGGAAAACCACAGTGACAGGAAAGAGTTTCAAAAGGCAGAGAAATATGGGGTAGGAGAATCTGCCAGATATTCGGATACACTTTCTGAGAAAACCATTTATTATGCAAAGCGGCTGAACGATGGTACAGTTTTGAGAGTTTCCGGTACCCAGGATTCTGTGTTTGCATTAGTTGAGAATCTTATACTTCCTTTAGTACTGGTTCTATTTCTGATGCTGATATTATCCGGAATTATGGCATCAGTGATATCAAAAAGAATTGTAAAGCCTGTAAATGAACTGGATTTGGAGCATCCGGAAGAGAACCAGATTTATGAGGAGCTTTCTCCCCTTTTAAGTAAGATACACAGGCAGAACCGGGAAATTCAGAATCAGCTGGAGCTGGCAAAACAGCAGCAGGCAGAATTTTCGCTGATTACAGAAAATATGCAGGAAGGCCTGATCGTGATTGATAAATATACTATGATTCTTTCAGCCAATTCCAGTGCCTGGAGCCTGTTCCGTGTGGATAAGGTAAGTCAGGGCGAAAGTGTTTACTGTCTGGACCGTGCAGAAGATTTCAGACATGCAATTGAGCAGGTACTTGGCGGAGAACATGCGGAACTGATACTGAAATTAAACGGAAGTGATATTCAGCTGATCGCCAATCCTGTGGTACGTGGGAAGAAAACAGAAGGTGCTGTGATTCTCCTTGTAAATGTGACAGAAAAGCTGGAGAGAGAGAATCTGCGGAGAGAATTTTCTGCCAATGTTTCTCATGAGCTGAAAACTCCACTGACTTCTATCTCGGGGTTTGCAGAGATTATGCAAGATGGTCTGGTGAAGGCGGAGGATATTCCCAAATTTGCGGGACGTATTTATAAGGAGTCCCAGAGATTATTGCAGCTGGTTGAGGATGTGATCCAGATTTCCCAGCTTGATGAGGAAAAAACATCCTACATCTGGGAGCCGGTGGATGTTTATCAGGTTTGTAAGAATACCTTTGAAAGTCTGAAGGAGAAAGCGCAGAGAATGAATGTACATCTTTATATCTGTGGGGACAGTATGAAGATGGAAGCAATCCGGACACTTCTGGAAGAAGCGGTTTATAATGTCTGCGATAATGCCATCAAGTATAACCGGAACGATGGAAGTGTAAGCGTTTTTCTGACTCAGACTGCACATGAGATACAGATTGTGGTTAAGGATACAGGTGTGGGAATTCCCAGGGAAGATCAGGATAGAGTGTTTGA
>CAKRYE010000138.1 GCA_934426285.1 uncultured Blautia sp. | reverse complement strand
GGAGTATACAGATTTCCGGTCGAACTGGCAGCAAAGATAGCGGTAAATACTGTAAATAAATTTTTGCAGGATCATCCGGACAAATTTGACCTGGTAGAATGGGTGCTTTTTGATTCTCACACGGAATCGGTTTATGAGGCTGAGGTGGAACGGATAAAGAAACTATGTAAATGAAAAGTAGGCAAAAAGAGTTTCAGATGATAAGTCTGGGACTTTTTTTATTGTTTAAACTCACTCTAAAAAATAGGCAAATGAATACTATCTGCAATCTATTATAAATTGCCAAAGATACCACAACGATTGGAACTCCGAAAAAAATATATATAAAAATTTTATATATGTATTGACATTCTGTCAGCGTCGAAGTATATTATATGTAAAATTTATATATATAAATATTTTACATATATCAGGAGGTGATTCCATGTATTTTCCGGTATCAGCATTATTGATTGAATACATGATCCTGTCAGTGGTAGAAAGCAAGGATTCTTATGGCTATGAGATCAGTCAGACAGTGAAGAAGGCTGCTGACATTAAAGAATCTACGCTCTATCCCATATTGAAGAAATTGCAAAATGCAGGATATCTGACTACTTATTCGCAGGAGTACCAGGGAAGAAAGAGAAAATACTATTCGCTTACAGAGGAAGGCAAGGCACAGATTGAATATCTGAGCAATGAATGGAAAATCTACAAAGATACTGTAGATGGGATTATTGAAGGGAGGATAAGAGGTTGAGCAGAGAGGAATATTTAAATCAGCTACATAAATATCTGCGGAAGCTTCCGAGACAGGATTATGAGGATGCAATGGAATACTTTACCGAGTATTTTCAGGAGACAGATGAGGAAGGCGCAGCAGAACTGATGAAAGAACTTGGTACGCCGAAGGAGGCTGCCAGAGAACTGATGGCAAATCTTCTGAATAAGAAGATAGAAGATCATCAGAGTTATGAAACAGACGGACAGACCAGGGCAGAACAGAAAGGTTCCGGAAAGCATGTGGTATGGATTGCGTTACTGGTATTATTTGCAGCTCCGATAGGAGCTCCGCTTCTGGCGGCGCTTGCGGCAGTCGTCCTTGCATTAGTTGTGTGTGTATTTGCAATTTTGTTATGTGTAGTTTTATTTGCGGCATGTCTGGTGCTTATTGGCGGGAAAATCCTTGTCCGCGGTATACTGGCAATTCCGTTCTCCATGAGCGGTTTTGCAATGCTTACAGGAAGCGGGCTGCTGGCTGTGGGTGCAGGCATTCTCGGTGCACTGTTGTGCGTATATCTATGTAAATGGAGCTGTATGCTGATCGCAAAGCTGGTACGACGGATCACAGGCAGAAAGAGAGAGAGGTTAGAGCGATGAAAAGATGGGCAAAGGCATGGCTTGCAGCAGGAGTCGGATGCTGTGTATGTGGTGCAGTTTTGACGGGCATCGGTGTTGTGAGCGGTGGAAGTAAATATGTGAAATCAGCAGATTTAAACCAAATGGATGGAGCTGCAAAAAAAAGCGATAATGAGATGGTTCTTGAGAAAACAAAGCTTGATGACTTTGACTCTGTAGACATCTCCATAACAGATATGAATCTGCAGGTAGTCAGTTCAGATGATCAGTACTGTTATATTTCTTATCAGGCATCCGATCAGAAAAAGGAGCCAATCAGTTATCAGGTAAAGGATGGTAAATTAAAGCTTCAGGAAAACAACAATAATGGTAAGACTTATTATCATGTTGATATCGGATTTTTGTCAGGTCTTTTAGGTGAAGGAACACTTACTACAGATGAAAATGTGGTAACCCTTTACGTGCCGGAAGGTCAGAAATGGAAGCTTGCAGATATTAAATCGGATATGAGCAACATACTGCTGAATGGATGCGAAATCGAAAATGGAACTGTTCAGACAGATTCAGGAGATGTATTCTTTAAAAATTGCGATTTCAATAATCTGAAAGTGAAGACAGATATGGGTGACCTGTGCTTTATTAGTAAAGAAGACATGATGCGCACATGGAACATACAGGTGAACACTGATATGGGAGATATCAATGTGGATGATGCGCTGACCGGTAAGAAGATGGAAGACCAGGATGACGGTGATATTTCTTACACACAGAAGGGAACGGGTGGCAATCTGCTGCTCCAGACCAATAGTGGAGATGTACGTCTAAAGTGTAGATAAAAAAGGTTAAATGACATGCTGAAAAATGAAGGTATGCAGATTTTTCACACAAAGAAGAGTTATCTCCGCAATAAACAGATTCTTTACAAAAATGGATAGAAACTGTATAATATACATATAAATATAAAGAGGCCTCATCTGAGTAATTGTTTGAGGTGGTAAATTTCGTTGCAACCACACACC
>CAKRYE010000137.1 GCA_934426285.1 uncultured Blautia sp. | reverse complement strand
AAGCTCAAATTTTATAAGTAGGTTCCTTTGATAACCGCGATGCGCCGGACGCGCAGACTTGTGAAACGGTCAATAAGAGTAGTAAAAGTATAATTGCTATATAGACTCTGACACGCATGATCCAGAAGTTTTATTTATGATGCTGAAAGAAAGTATTAGTTGCTTTTTTATGCTTGTTGATAAAACATATAGATACAGATCAAAACGCAGGTTTGTGGTTAAGTGCCCTTACCTGCGTTTTTTTCAGTCTGTGGAATTGCTGATTGGGGGTTGAAGCAAAGGAAACTGGAAATGGAGGAATGATGAAAGGAAGTCGTTTTAAATTAAACCAGAATCATGCACCCATACATGAAGCTCTGGAGACTTTCCGACGAATGAGAGTGGTGCCATTTGATGTGCCGGGTCATAAACGCGGAAGAGGTAACCCGGAGCTGACAGAATTCCTGGGACAAAAATGTGTAGGTGTGGATGTTAACAGTATGAAACCACTGGACAATCTCTGTCATCCGGTATCCGTAATACGGGAAGCGGAAGAACTGGCGGCAGATGCTTTTGGGGCAGCACATGCATTTTTGATGGTAGGAGGCACAACAAGTTCTGTTCAGACAATGGTATTGACTGCCTGTAAACGTGGAGATGAGATCATACTTCCCCGCAATGTTCACAGGAGTGTTTTAAATGCCCTTGTTTTGTGTGGTGCAATTCCTGTTTATGTAAATCCGGAAGTGGACCAGAGACTGGGAATCTCTCTTGGAATGCGCAGGGAACAGGTTGAGAAGGCCATAAAAGAACATCCCAAAGCAGTTGCAGTACTGGTAAATAACCCCACCTATTATGGAATATGCAGTGATTTACGTGCAATCGTTAAGATGGCACATGATGCAGGAATGTTGTGCCTGGCAGATGAAGCTCATGGAACTCATTTTTATTTTGGCGGTGGTCTTCCGGTTTCTGCTATGGCAGCAGGTGCAGACATGGCATCTGTATCCATGCACAAGAGCGGCGGAAGTCTTACACAGTCAAGCCTTCTCCTCACAGGTCCGGCTGTACACGCAGGATATGTTCGACAGATCATTAATCTGACACAGACAACATCAGGAAGCTATCTTCTTATGTCCAGCCTCGACATTTCAAGAAGAAATCTTGCACAGCGTGGCCGACAGATTTTTCATCAGGTAGCAGATATGGCAGAATATGCCAGAGAGGAAATTAATGCCATCGGTGGTTATTATGCATTTGGAAAAGAACTGGTCAATGGAAATTCAGTCTTTGATTTTGATATTACGAAATTAAGTGTACATACGCTGGACATTGGACTTGCAGGGATTGAAGTTTATGATATTTTGCGGGATGAATATGATATTCAGATAGAATTCGGTGATATTGGAAATATTCTGGCCTATCTTTCCATTGGTGACCGTGCCCAGGAGGTGGAGCGGCTTGTAAGTGCACTTGCTGAAATCCGCAGACGTTTTCAGACAGATGGCTCCGGGCTTTTGAGCCAGGAATATATTGATCCTCAGGTGGTGACCAGTCCACAGGAAGCTTTTTATGCAGACAAATGCAGCCTGCCGCTCCGGGAGACAGAAGGGAAGGTCTGCAGTGAATTTGTGATGTGTTATCCGCCGGGAATTCCCATTCTTGCACCTGGAGAGAGGATTACAGCAGAAATCCTGGATTATATTGAATATGCCAAAGCAAAGGGCTGCAATATGACAGGACCTGAAGATCCGGATATTTTGAGACTGAATGTTCTGGCAGGGAGGTAAAGACAATGGAAATGTGGTTTTCAGAATTTCATACACCGGATGTAAAGCATAGTATCCGGGTAAACCGTCAGCTTTATTCTAAGCAGAGTGATTATCAGAGAATTGATATTTTTGAAACACCTGAATTTGGACGTGTGCTGACTTTGGATGGAAATGTTATGCTCACAGAGAGAGATGAATTTATTTATGACGAGATGATCACCCATGTACCCATGGCAGTCCACAAAGAAGCCAGGGATATTCTTGTGATTGGTGCAGGAGATGGCGGTGTTGTCCGTGAATTGACCAGATATGACAGAGTCAGACATATTGATCTGGTAGAGATGGATCCTCTGGTTGTGGAAGCCTGCCGTGCATATCTTCCGGAAAATGCATGCAGACTGGATGACAGAAGAGTACATCTTCATTACGAAAATGCACTGAAATTTATCCGGCGATGTGAGGGAAAATATGACCTTATTATTGTGGATTCTTCGGATCCCTTTGGCCCTTCTGAGGGACTGTTTACCCGTGAATTTTACGGAAACTGTTATAATGCATTAAAAGACGATGGAATTATGGTCAATCAGCAGGGAAGTCCCTTCTATACAGAAGATGCACATGCCATGCAGCGCAGTCATAAGAAAATTGCCAGTACTTT
>CAKRYE010000136.1 GCA_934426285.1 uncultured Blautia sp. | reverse complement strand
ATACAGTGGTAAGCAGTGCCTCCATATCACCTTCCAGCTCATACTCGCCGGAACCGGCTGTGATAAAGATACTGTCACCCTTCTTCACTTCCATAGTCTGGCCGCTTGCAGTGATCTTACCTGCGCCACTCATAACCAGTACGCTTACGAAAGAAGTGCCGTCAGCTTCTCCTGTCAGTTTCTTTCTTCTCAGTCCGTCCAGGATTACCTTATCGACTGTGAAATACTCGCAGGATGCAACGTGTGGTCCGAAATCCCTGTCTGTAGCTGCAGGTTCACGTTTTGTCACCTGAAGAGCCTTATCTACATGAAGTTCTCTCTCTTTTCCGTCCGGTCCTTTGCGTCCATAGTCGTAAACACGGTATGTAACATTGGAATTTTGCTGAATTTCGGCAATCAGGCTTCCTGCTCCAATGGCATGGATGGTGCCCGGATCAATAAAAAGTACGTCACCCTTATGGATCATTACTTTATTCAGAACATCTGTGAGAGTATGATTGCGGATACGTTCCTCAAATTCTTCTTCAGAAACTTCTTTGGCAAATCCGTAGAAAAGGCTTGCCCCTTCTGCCGCATCCATCACATACCACATCTCGGTTTTTCCGTACTGTCCTTCATTTTTCAGTGCGTAAGCATTGTCCGGATGTACCTGAATGGAAAGGTCTTTTTTCGCATCAATAAATTTGATCAGAACCGGGAACTGCTCGAAGGACTGGCAGTCAGTTCCCAGAATCTCTTTACCGTTCTCATCAATATACTGCTGCAGAGTTTTCCCTGCATATTCTCCGTTTACAATATAACTCGGTCCGTCCGGATGACAGGAAAGCTCCCAGGACTCTGCCAGAGGGTCCTTGTCATATTCAATCCCAAACTCTGTTCTTAATCTTGTGCCGCCCCAGAGATAATCCTTGCAGCTTGGTTTTAATTTAAAAATTGCCATTTGTAAATTCCCTCCATTTACAGTTCTACAACAGCCTTGGATAATGCTTCCAGCTTGTCTGCAGCATCCTGTGCGTCTGTACCCTTCACGCCTGCATAGTATTTAATCTTCGGCTCTGTTCCGGATGGTCTTACACAGAACCATGCACCATCTTCCAACTCAAAATACAGTACATTGGATTCCGGAAGTGCCAGTGCAGAAGTCTCTCCTGTAGCAATATCTGTACGTACACTCTTCTTATAATCCTCAAGTGCAGTTACCTTGAACGGACCAACCTGTTTCGGAGGCTCGTTTCTCAGCGCATCCATCAGACCGTCAATTTTTGCTTTTCCCTCTGCTCCCGGGAAGGTCTGGAAGAAAAGGCTTTCCTTATAGAAACCATATTTCTGGTACAGCTTCTCCATCTGCTCGCAGAGTGTGATTCCTTTTGATTTATAGTAAGCTGCTGCCTCGCAGAGAGCCATAACAGCTACAACTGCATCTTTGTCTCTTGCATGAGTGCCTTCCAGGCATCCATAGCTTTCTTCGTATCCGAAGAGGAATTCATGGTCGTGATTCTGCTCGAAGAATTTGATCTGCTCTCCGATGTATTTGAATCCTGTCAGTGTCTCGATCAGTGCCACGTTGTATTCTTTCGCCATGGCTCTTGCCATTTTTCCGGAAACGATAGTTGTTACAACAGCACCATCCTCCGGAAGCATACCCAGTTCTTTTCTCTGGGAAAGGAGATATTCCAGAATCAGCATTCCGGACATATTTCCTGTAAAGCTTTCATACTCGCCGGTCTTCTCATTCTTTGCATAGATACCAAGTCTGTCCGCATCCGGGTCAGTGGCCAGAACAATGTCTGCATCCACTTCTGCCGCAAGCTTCAGAGCCAGTGTAAATGCGTTCTTATCCTCCGGATTCGGATAGCTTACAGTCGGGAAATCTCCGTCAGGAAGCTCCTGCTCTTTTACTACATAAACATTGTTAAATCCAAGTTCTTTCAGTACACGTCTTACCGGAATATTACCTGTTCCGTGAAGAGGTGTGTAAACGATTTTCAGCTTATCAGCCTGCTCTTTGATGGCTTCCGGACGGAGAACCAGTTTCTTAAGAGCTTCCATGTATTTGTCATCAATTTCTTCACCGATCACTTCGTAAAGGCCGGCTGCCTTTGCATCTTCTTCAGACATTGTCTTCACCTGAGCGAAGTCTGTGATCGCCTGAACTTCTGTAATGATCTGTTTATCCTTAGGAGCTGTGATCTGTGCGCCGTCCTCCCAGTAAACTTTGTATCCATTGTACTGTGGCGGATTGTGGCTTGCAGTTACAACCACACCTGCTGTGCAGCCTAACTCACGAAGTGCGAAGGAAAGCATTGGAGTAGGACGCAGAGATGGGAAAATGTAAGCCTTGATTCCATTTGCTGCCATACACAGAGCTGTCTCTTTTGCAAATTCCGGTGACATATGTCTGGAATCAAAGGCAATGGCAACACCTTTTGACTGTGCATTTTCTTTGATGATAAAGTTTGCCAGACCCTGAGTTGCTTTTCTTACTGTATAAAT
>CAKRYE010000135.1 GCA_934426285.1 uncultured Blautia sp. | reverse complement strand
GGCAATATTGCCACAAAAAGATATACAAGGAGGAACTTCATATGGAGCGTTTTCGACAGCGATATGGAATTGCTCTGACGAAAAAGAAATTGCAGGAGATCATCCTGATGCTGATGGCCTGGGAAGCGGTGTTTGCCTTTTCTTATCTGGGATACATTGAGCTTCCGGCCATTTCCACCACCACGTTGCACATTCTTGTGATTGTGGCGGCTATGATGTTGGGGACACAGGGGAGTGTGCCGGTGGTATGCGTTTTTGTGGTCACGTCCATGTGGATCGGCACCTACAGCCAGTCCCAGCTCGACCGGATATTTTCTCCCTTTGCCAGCGGAATGCCCCTTGGATCCATAATGCTGGTATTTGCCCGCGTGCTGTTTGCGGTGGGAGCCAGTTGGCTCTTTGACCTTTATTTTCGGAAGCCTCGCAGGTATGTCTATCTGGGCATTGCGGGGATTGCGGCTGCCAGCACATTTCTTCATGGGCTGTGCGTTTTTGCCGCGTTATATTGCAGCTTCCCTATGCTGCGGCAAATGATTTTAGAGAATCTGTTTTCCTATCCCATATTCCGGGACTGGCTGTCCTATATCCTGGCGATCATCGCCTGCTGCGGCATCCATTGGATTCTGACTCGGAAGTCGGTGATAAACAGATTGTCGCAGCTATGCGACTGTCCTCCGGCAATGCAAGAGTCTGGAAAACGGAAGCAGCTGATCTATTCGGAAACCGTTGCGGTAGTGGTGGGCATTCTGTGCATCCTGTTTCTGCGAAAGGCCATCTTCAAGGAGCTGTACCTGCAAGGCATAGATGTCAGCGAAAACCTGCACCAAAATATCACCGCCTTTTTGCTGCAAACGCTGGTGGCTCTGTTGGCGCTCTTTAGTGTTGTCAGCGTTCTGATCCAATGGATTTACGAGTATTATACGGCACAGCGGATTCGGATGAACAAAAAGCTTATGGAGCAGCGTATGAAAAGCTCCGTAGATGTTCTGACCGGCGTATTCAGTCGGCTGGCGTATCATGAGTGTCTGGAGCAGTACGCGGATTCCGTTCCGGCAGATCTGACTGTCTTTCTCATGGACATCAACGGCTTAAAGGGTGTCAACGATGCCCTGGGGCATGAGGCAGGGGACGAGCTGATATGCGGCGCTGCCCAATGTATCACCCAGGCTGTGGGGGATCGGGGGAAAATCTTCCGCATCGGTGGGGATGAGTTCGTGGTGCTGGGTCAAATGACCCAAGCTCAGGCGCAGGAAATTCTGGCGGCGCTGCAACGGATTGCGGCGGCCTGGTCCGGGACGAAGGTGGGGACGCTGAGTATTTCCTCCGGGTTCGCCTTTGCCGGCGAACATCCGGATTTTTCCGTGGAGCAGCTTACCAAGACAGCAGATTTGTCCATGTATGCCCAGAAACAGGAATATTACCGGGCAAAGAAACTGTCCTCTGGCACACCCGTCTCTAGTGGGAACGGGGTCCGTCCATAAAAAGAAAAGGGATTTCATCTGCTTACTAACTTTATTAATAAGGTTCGGAAACAGCCCCAATCAGAAAATAAGACAGTCGCGAATTCTCATAAGTGATATTTTCACGACTGTCTTATTCTTGCAGATTATTTAATTCAGATAGTCACCAACCGGAGAAGTATTATACTGTTTCTTAATCTCGATCACAATAGAACCATCCTCATTTGTTTTTTCTGATAAGATCCTGTACTCTATCCCACTCTTCACCAGCTGCGCTTTATATTTTTCACACTCCTGTACAATCGCCTTTTTTGCATACTCTGTCGTTTCTCCGTCATGGTTGGAAAAACACAATGTCTGAGTGATACAAGCTGCTTTAATCCTTTTCATTATAGATACCTCTCTTTCATTTTACAGATACACTACATAGAAAAAGGGATCTTTCACTCAGTAAATTTGAATGAAATGATCCCTGATTTTCATGTAAATTGTACTTGGTTTTACATTATTTATTATACTTTATTTTTTTCAAAATGTAAGCTGTTTTTATTTTACGCATTCCATAATTATCATCTCACATCTGTCATATCCAAACCGTGAGCTGTTCAGACACAGTGTGTAATTGCTGGCTTTTCCCCAGTTCTGATCTGTGTAAAAGTTATATCAAGTACTTCTGCATCAACTGTCTGTGATGAAATATATGCTTTCACTCCAAAGATACCAAACAGTAAACAGACCACGTAAATGATCACACCCAGGAACAGACTGTTTCCTGCTACCTTTGCAGCTGTTTCCCTGTCCAAGTGTCCTTGCAAGAAGTGCATTGGTTCCTACACCTGTTCCGATTCCTACCGCTACCATAAGCATCTGAACCGGAAATACCAGAGTGAGGGCATTTAATGCTGCTTCACTGCCTACTCTCATATTTCCTACAAACGCACTGTCTACAATGTTATAGACTGCCTGCAATGCCATGGATAAGATCATAGGGATTCCCATCTGAATCATCAGCTTATTCACCGGCATATCCTTCATCTTGTTACTTTCTGCCATTTTACTTTAACTCCTCTCTTTTCTGCACAAAAAA
>CAKRYE010000134.1 GCA_934426285.1 uncultured Blautia sp. | reverse complement strand
ATCAACAGCTCTATTCCTCTTTTTGTGGAAAGCACCGGAAATACTCTGCATGAGGAGACAATCGAAACTCATCGTGAAATTGCAGATGCCATCGCAGCCCACGATCCGCTCCGGGCACAGGATGCCATGTATCTTCATCTGGTCTACAACCGAAAAAGGATTCATCTTGCCATGAAATGATCCGGAATTATGACACAAAAAAGTACTTCCATCTTCGGGAAGTACTTTTTTATAGTGTTTTTTTAAATACCATTACGAAAGTACCGCATCCACCAGTCTCCGCGTATATTCTTCCTTTGGTTCATTAATGATATCATCGGGAATTCCGCTTTCCACTACTTTTCCCTCATACAGTACCAGAACCCTGTCACAGAACATCTGAACAAGGGCCAGATTATGGCAGATAAAGATAAAAGACAGCCCCTTCTTCTCTTTCAGGTCTTCCAGAAGTTCCATGATCTGTTTCTGTATGGTTACATCCAGGGCACTGGTTGCCTCATCACAGATCAGAACTTTTGGTTCTACTGCCAGGGCTCTTGCGATCGCAGCCCGCTGGCATTGTCCGCCACTTACCTCATAAGGATATCTTTTTGCATATTCCTTCTCAAGACCGCACTGCTCAAGCAATTCTGCTACTCTTTTCTCTACATCAGCCTTTTTCATTCCACGGTTGCGAAGACTCTCACCGATTCCGTCACCCAGTGTCCTTCTGGGATCAAAAGAACCCACCGGATTCTGAAAAACCATCTGTATATCTCCATATATCTCTTTCAGCTGACTTTGTTTCAGTCTTGTAATATCTTTTCCTTCAAATTTCAGCGTACCCTCTGTGATGTCAGTCAGCCGGGTGATCAGCTTTGCTATGGTACTTTTCCCGCTGCCGGATTCTCCTACGATTCCCAGCGTTTCTCCTTTTTCCAGTGTAAAGCTTACATCATTTACTGCTTTCAAAGGATTTTTTCCTCTCTGGGTAAATGTTTTTGTTAAATGTTCTGCCTCTAAAAGTATGCTCATACTCTGACCTTCCTTTGCAGCTTTGGTACAGCCTCCAGCAATTTCCTGGTATAGGGATCCTGGGGATGATCCAGTACGCGGTCTGCTGTGCCATATTCTACTGTTTTACCATTTTTCAAAACCAGTACAGTATCTGCCATTGCCCGGACTACCCCGATATCATGTGTCACGATCACGATTGCAGTTCCAAACAACTCTCTTAACTTAAGCATTTCCCTTACAACCTGACGCTGTACAGACACATCCAGAGCACTGGTCGGCTCATCCGCAAATAAGATAGGTGGATTCATAAGCATGGCGATTGCAATACCTGCTCTCTGATTCATTCCGCCAGACAGTTCAAATGGATAACTGTCCCACACGCGCTGGCTATCCTTAAAATTCAGTTTGTCAAACAGATCCATTGCTCTGCTTTTTGCCTCACTTCTTGTTATCTTCGTATGTGCACACATACTTTCATAAATCTGTTCTCCGATGGTACGGATCGGACACAGGGAAGCACCTGCATCCTGAAAGATCATGCCAATTCCTGCACCTCTGATCTTTCTTTTTTCTTTCTCCGGTATATCCAGGATATTCTGATCCATATATCGGATATCTCCTCTTGTCACAAAGCCATCCGGACCCAGAAGTCCCATTGCAGCTTTGATCAGAGTACTTTTCCCACTGCCGGATTCTCCCACAAGACCAAGTATCTCTCCATGTTCAAGGGAGAAGCTTACATCATGAACCACCGCTTTCCCGCCAAATGAGATCTCTACGGAATCGTAGGTCAGTATTTTTCTATCCATCTGTAAACCATCCTTGCTAATACTTACCAAATCAGGGGCAAAATGCCTTTTGCCCCTGAAATATCATCGTTCAAATATTTTTCATTTAATCTTACAGTTTAGTTGATATCCAGATCTGCTGTCAGTTCATAATAATCACATGGATGTGCAGTCAGTCCTGTTACATTAGACTGCATGATCATACTCATTCTCAGGTAAGAACAGAATACATAGGCATTATCATCCAGGATTGTCTGCTGCATCTGGATTGCCAGATCTGAACGCTTATCTGCATCAAATTCTTTCTTCATCTGTTTTTCCAGGTCTTCCAGTTGATCACTGTGATAATGTCCGTTATTGCTTGCAGATTCATCCAGTGTACAGGAAGTAAAGAAATACTCCGGATCCCCTGTAGGTGCAGTTACCATGGCACTTGCATATACATCCCATAATGTAGGGTCTTTACGGATGGTATTATTATCAGAGGTACAATTTATCTGAACATCCATACCGATTTCTTTTAAGGTTGCCTGTGCAGACTCTGCAAGAAGCGGAAGCTCCTGACGGCTGGGATAAGTAAGCCAGCGGATTTCCAGTTTCTGTCCGTCTTTTTCACGGATACCGTCACCATCAGAATCCACCCATCCTGCTTCCTCCAGAACCTTCTTTGCCCCATCAGGATCATAGCTCTCTGTTGTCAGGTTCTGTCCGCCAAAAGAAAAGGTATCCGGGAAAACACCGACTGCAGGATATCCGTATCCTTTCAGGAGCACAGATACAAAGCTTTCCTTATCAATACCCATGGCAAT
>CAKRYE010000133.1 GCA_934426285.1 uncultured Blautia sp. | reverse complement strand
AGTATAAAAAAAAAGAAAAGAATCTCAATTTTGTGATTATTCACAGAAAGGAGGGATGAGGCGTAGCGGTGGCTACGACGATTGACGACAACGCCGCAGATGAAAAATCAGACAAGTCAATATAGAAGTTACTTAATATTCGCTGTACTAGAGCGTGTTTGAAAAAGGCTTTCTGCAAGATGTGCGTCACAATTTGTGGGAGATTTCTCCCGGATGAGGGCGCCGTAGCGGGCTACGGCAACCGAATTCGGGTGAAATATACCGCAAAGTGGGGCGTGCAGATTGCAGGAATGATTTTTCAAACACGCTCTAGTATAGCCTGCCACTATATCTGCAAATGGTTAGACAGGAATAAATAACAGCAACTAGCCTCGGTTCGTGTACCGTAAAAGCACACAAAGAAAGCCCTCGGTATTGCAGTACCGGGGGCTTTCGCCTGTTATTTTTAACTATATTATACTCATTTGCACATGCAATAACAATACATTTGATAAATCTCAGTTGCCATATTTACTTGCGAACACTGTCCGCTTCTTCTTGTGTAAGTTGACCATTTTTTACTGCATCAGAGATGGCATTGTCTAATTCCTCGACTGTTGAGTAATTACCAATGTGTACTGTTTTTCCATTATCTTTTGTTATATCAACACTAATGTCAGAAACCACATCATCAGTAGGTGGAATCATGGAGTAGGTATCGCCATCTTCGCTATCTTCAGAATACAAGACTCCATTTTTAATATTTTCCAGTGTTTCTTTATAACCATCAATCATGGCATCCACGCTTTCTCGCGTAAATTCATGGAATATTCCCTGCCCATCATACCAGCCATCTCCCGTTCCAATCAACGATTCCAGTTCCCTTTTCTGCTCATTTATCCACGTCTTATACTCATCGGCAGTCCACCATTGCACCTCCGGTGCAGCATTGTTCTTTTCATAATCAGCCTCGGCAATCCATTTTTTACCGTCAGTGCTGATTTTACCACCGTCTGTATCCTAGTAAAGAATATCTGCGCTGGATATATTTTCTGTTTCAGATGTCAAACCCTTTGATGTGTCTGAAGTCAATGCATTTGCATAAGTAACCCCTGCAAAGCTTAAACTTCTCCATAAAAAAATTGGCTTTTCCATCTTATATCTGATACAATAAAATTGCCATCATAGAAAAAAGGTAATTCCAAACAAGTTCTACATCAAGATGCGCAAAGCGCCGCATTTTCAGAGACATATGTTAAGTACTTTTTGAAAAAAGGTAGTGAAAAAATAAAAATGGAATTTCAGAAACCGAAGAATTCAAGGCTTAGAAATTCCGAGAGTCTATTGAATCAGAAAGGAGAATTCTTATGCCATTACCCAGAGAACAGGTTTATACAACAGATGATATCTATGCTCTTCCTGATGGAGAGCGGGCAGAGCTGATTGATGGACAGATTTATATGATGGGTACTCCATCACGCATTCATCAAAAACTGGTCGGTCAGCTATCCCGGATTATTGGTAATTATATTGAATCCAATCATGGTTCCTGTGAGATTTATCCTGCTCCTTTTGCAGTCTTTATTAAGAAAGATGATAAAAACTATGTTGAACCAGATATCAGTGTGATTTGTGATAAGAGCAAGCTCTCAGACCGAGGATGTGAAGGCGCACCTGATTTCATTATTGAAATTGTATCACCTTCCAGCCGTAGAATGGACTACTATAAAAAATGTACATTGTATGCAGAGTCTGGTGTCCGTGAATACTGGATCGTTGATCCGGAGAAGCAGCGCACAATGATTTATCGTTATGAAGATGATGCAGCCCCTATGATCGTACCATTTGAGCAAGACCTGGCAGTTGGAATCTACAATGATTTTATGATCAATGTTTCTAAGTTACTGTAAAAATAAAACCGCCTCTGCTGGTAACAGAGACGACTTTTAAGAATCTTTATAATTGTAAATAACAGGTATCGCGATTTATAACCGCAATGCCTGTTATTTTTGCTTCTTTTCTGATTCGGTGAAATACACACTAATTCATCTGACATTTCTCTCTGAGAGTATCATAGATTTTCTTTGTTTCTGAGTTATCTGCACCATTCACCACCAATATTTTTCCGCCTATATCCATAACTACATATGAGTGGCAGGATGCATGGGTGTAGCGGATATAATCTCCATAAATATCATTTCTGAAATTTCCCATACCATACTTCAGGTTTCCCATACCATTTGTTCTGCGATCATTCCCATTTTGAAATAAATTTTCTTTGTATGAGATACTGTCAATCTGCTCATAATCCACTGTATAATCACTCCATCCCTGTGCCTCAACAGTAAAATCATTATCATGGAAACTGATATCAATACCACCCCAGAACAAAGTCCATATAGTAAATATTACGACAAAAACTGATACGATTACATATATCACGATTGTCTTCTTGTTATACTGGATTTTTAATTTTTCTCCGGCTGCCATTTTTTTCTTATAAAAAAGATAAGAATAAAGAATGCTGACAATTGCAGCAGCCATAATGCTTACAATATACAAAACCAAAGCAGCAATGCTTTCTCCAAAAAGGCCGCAAAGCATACATAAGACACC
>CAKRYE010000132.1 GCA_934426285.1 uncultured Blautia sp. | reverse complement strand
TATCCAACCTGCTGGGAGGGGCTCAGATCGATGACTATGCCATGGTAAATATGAGCGCCATCCAGATCGTCAATGATATGGTCGGGGGTGTCACCGTCACCGTCGAGGATGATTTTACCGGTGTAGACGATACCCTGAAAAAAGGAGAGACAGTCACACTGACCGGCGAGCAGGCAGAGAACTTTGTCCGGGGACGAAAATCCATGAAGGAGGATGACACCAACCAGAACCGTCTGGCACGTCAGGCACAGTACGAAGAAGGTCTGAAGGCAGCTTTTGCAGCAAAGTGCAGTGAGGACAATACTTTCCCGCTGGATTTCTACCATGGTCTGGAAGCGTATATGACGACTAATATCAGCGCCAGAAAGTTCAGCCGTATTGCATTGCTGATGATTGACGAGCAGGAAGAGACGCATGTGACCATCACCGGCACCTATGGAACGGATGAGAATGAATGGCAGACGTTCACGCCGGACGAGGACAGCCTCCAGGAATCCATCCTGGAACTGTTTTATAAAGAAACATAAGTTGGATATACAAGATCCAAACAAAAAAATACATGAGGAGAACATCAACATGAACCATGAACAAATGAATGATGAGATGGAGATCGATCTTCTGGATCTGGGCTATATGCTGCTGGACAAATGGCATTACCTGCTGCTTTGTCTGCTGGCAGGAGCATTGCTCCTCAATGCCTTTTCCTTTTTCTTCATCGAGCCAACCTACGAGTCCACATCCAAGCTGTATGTGGTATCCACTTCCGATGACTCAGTGGTCAGCTTAAGTGACCTGAATCTGGGTACCTCTCTGACAGCCGACTACGAAGAACTGATGCTCAGCTATCCGGTGCTGAATCAGGTCATCGACAAGTTGAAGCTGGATATGACCGCCGATGCATTGAAGAAGCTGTATACGCTGAACAATCCGAGTGATACCCGTATTCTTCAGATCACAGCCACCACCACAGATCCTCAGTTTTCCATGGATCTGGCAGAAACCATGGCAGAAGTGGCAGTATCTTATCTGCCAGACACCATGAGCACCAAGGCACCAAATATCGCCCAGCATGCAAAGCTGGCAGATCACAAGGCAGGACCGAGCTACATGAAGTATACCATGATAGGTGCACTGCTGGGACTGATCCTGATGGCCGGACTGCTGATCGTACAGTATCTCATGGATGATACCGTACATACTGCAGAAGATATGGAAAAATACTTTGGTCTGGTACCGCTGACCACCATTCCGGAGAGCGACCAGGTAATAGATATCGATGAAGAAATACGTACCGGAAAGAGAGGACGCAAGAGATGAATCAGTTGACGATTACACTTCCGGAACTGCCATACGCAGTAGAAGAGGCCATGAACCGCCTGCGTATCAACATCAAGTTCTGTGGAAAGAACACAAGAAAGATTTTACTGACCAGCTGTCTGCCAAACGAGGGCAAAAGTACGGTATCTTCCTATTTGTGGAAGATGCTGGCAGAAGCAGGTTTTCCTACGGTACTGGTAGATGTCGATCTGAGAAAGTCTGTTATGAAAAGCCGTTTTCAGATCGAATACGGGGAGGATATGAAGGGACTGAACCACTATCTGTCCGGCCTGGCTGAGTATGAAGAAGTGGTCTATGAGACTAATATTCAGAACGGCTATCTTGTACCATGTACCCAGCTGCTGGAGAATCCATCTGCACTGCTGGAAGATGTCCGTTTTAGAGAACTGCTGGATAAGCTGGCAGAACATTACCGCTTTGTGATCATCGATACCCCGCCGCTGGGCAGCGTATCTGATGGTGCCCTGGTTGCTTCTATGTGTGACGGTGCCGTACTGGTAGTGCGTGCCGGAGAGACACCAAAGGCCATGATCCGACAGTCCCTGCATGAGATCGAGCAGTCAGGCTGCAAGCTTCTCGGTACGGTGCTGAACCGTGCAGAGGTCAAGAGCCGCGCATATGGCAAATATTATGGGAAATACGCCAATAAGTATGGCTATGGATATGGCTACGGCTATGGAAAGGAAGAGAAAAAAGAAAAGTAGTCAGATGGTTGCTTTTCCTGACACAGGATTATCCTATACAGGCAGACAGTCCTGTCAGCCCCGGTAATCCGCATACAGAATTGGTGCATCTGGCACCACTTATCACGGATAAATGGAGCAGGCGTGGGAAGCTTCATTTATTGATACATATGGAACTAAGGAGTGAGAAAAATGAAAACATTAAAGAAAATCGCTCTTATCATGTTATCTGTTATGATGATCTGCAGCATGTCTGTATTCGCTGCTGATTCACCAACCAAACAGACTCTGACCACTTCTCTGAAGAAAACAGAGTTCACATACAATGGTAAGAAGCAGGCACCAAAGGCTTCACAGGTAGTTGTAAAAGTAAACGGCAAAAAGCTGTCTGCAAAAAACTACAAAGTAACTATTAAAAAAGGTAAAGATGCTGGTAAATATACAGTAACTGTTAAAGTCGTAAAAGGTAAATACAAAGGACTGAAACAGAACACAACTTACACCATCAAAAAAGCTTCTCAGAAAGTTAAAGTTTCTAAGAGCACAATTAACGTAAAAGCTTCTAAAGTTGCTAAGAAAGCTGTTTCACAGAAAATCAAAGTAACAAAGAAAGCCGGAAAGGTATCTTAC
>CAKRYE010000131.1 GCA_934426285.1 uncultured Blautia sp. | reverse complement strand
GGCGGCGAGGAAGAGAAGAGCGAGAAAGAGCCATTAAGAATCTGGGGTAAAGTAGAAGACGGTGTGATCAAACCTGCCACAGAGCCGGTGATCACATGCCAGTGTATCCGTGTACCTGTACTGAACGGACATACAGCAGCTGTATTTGTTAAATTCCGCAAGAATCCTACAAAAGAACAGTTGATCAAAGCATTAGTAGAGTTTAAAGGACTTCCGCAGGAATTAGAGCTTCCAAGTGCTCCGAAGCAGTTCATCCAGTACCTGGAAGAGGACAACCGTCCACAGGTTACAGAGGATGTAAACTTTGAGCATGGTATGGGAGTATCAGTAGGACGTCTCCGTGAGGATACTGTATATGACTGGAAATTTGTAGGACTTTCCCACAATACAGTCAGAGGTGCTGCAGGCGGAGCGGTTCTCTGTGCAGAGACTCTGAAGGCAAAGGGATATATTCAGGCAAAATAATAAGAAAAATAAGGGGGATGTCATTGTATGACATCCCTTTTCTGACCATAGGATACAATGGTGGAAGATAGGAATAAGGGGAGATATGAGAGAAAAAAATTTAACAGTGATCATTACCTTTGTGTCCACTACTCAGGCAATGGCTATGGAGAGCAGAGGAAGGAAAACTGGATTTGAAGGCAGGATTATCCCTGTACCCAGAGAAATCTCAGCTTCCTGCGGACTGGCGTGGAAGTGCAGCGGACAAAATCAGGATACTGTAGAAAAATACCTCAGGGAGGAAGACCTGGAATATGAAGGAATATACCAGATCCTGATGTGACATGCAGCTTTGACGTGCAGAGTGGTTTATGTTAAAATATAGCTGTCAGTGAGCCTGACATTGGAAAAATATACTGGTTTTGAGAAAGGGAGAATTTATCCTGATGAAAAATGATAAAGTATATCTTACCCGGCTTGCCAGTGCAGCAGGGTGTGGTGCAAAAATCGGTCCTAAGGTTCTGGCACAGGTAGTGGGAAAACTGCCAAAGTTTACAGACCCCATGCTTCTGGTAGGACCGGAGACTTCAGATGATGCTGCAGTATATAAAATATCAGATGAGCTTGCGATGATCCAGACAGTGGATTTTTTTCCGCCAGTGGTAAATGATCCTTATATGTATGGTCAGATTGCGGCGGCTAATGCGCTGAGTGATGTTTACGCTATGGGGGGGATTCCCAAGCTGGCCCTGAATGTAGTGGCTTTTCCAAACTGCCTGGGACCGGAAGTGCTGGAGCAGATCCTCAGAGGCGGAGCTGATAAGGTAATGGAAGCCGGTGCAGTTCTTGCAGGGGGACATACCATCAATGATAAAGAACCTAAATATGGTCTGTGTGTTACCGGGTATGTACATCCTGAGAAAATGTGGAAGAATTATGGAGCCAGGGAAGGAGATATCCTGATTCTCACCAAGCCTCTGGGAAGCGGAATCCTGAATACGGCGATTAAAGCAGAAATGGCATCAGCAGAGGAAACAGAGAGAGTACAGAGGGTGATGGCAAAGCTGAATAAATATGCAGCGGAGATTGCCGGAAAATACACTATTCACAGCTGTACGGATGTGACTGGATTCAGTCTGGCAGGACATAGCCTGGAGATGGCAAAGGGCAGTGGAAAGACTTTGGTAATTCATTCCGGGAAACTTCCTGTCATGGATGGTGTGGCTGAATATGCCCAGATGGGATTGGTTCCTGAGGGAGCATATAGAAACCGGGAGTTTGCAGGAGAGGCTATCCGAAGTGAGATCAGAGAGCTTTGGAAGGAGGATGTGGTTTTTGATCCTCAGACATCGGGGGGACTGCTTCTGGCGGTGCCGTCAGATGAGGCAGATCAGCTTGCTGCTGAACTGGGAAAAATGGATATTTCCGGAGGAATTATCGGTACTGTTACAGAATTGCAGGATAAATATGTAATATTTGATTAGACTGCCTGATGTTATTGATATAAAAAATCAATTTCTGAATATTTTATTCAAATTTAATAATAACCAAAAAATGACAATGTATTTAGTGAACTATTACAACAAATAAAGATTGTGATAAAGTTATCAAAGTGTTATAATGTTTTTATTAAAAACATTGCGGAGGTGTTATTATGAATTTTGAGGATGTGCAGAAAGTATCAAACGCGGCGAAAGCCAAGAGTAACTTGGTGAATACCAACTTTTTCAAGTACTTTTTACGTGCGGTCATGGCGGGTTTTTTTATTGATGTGGCTATGATCTACAGTAATGTAGTTGGAAACGTATTCTCCAAGACCATGCCTGAATGGGGAAAATTTGTGGGTGCATTAGTATTCTCCATTGCAGTGCTTTTGATCAGCTTTGTAGGCGGCGAGCTTTTTACAGGAAATAATATGGTAATGGCGTTCGGAGCCTATGATAAACAGGTGAGCTGGAAAGAGGCAGGTAAGGTATGGGGTGTAAGCTATCTTGGAAACTTTGTGGGATGTGCAATTTTAGCATTGCTGTTTGTATGGGCAGGAGCATCAGGAACTGCAGATTATTTTGCAGGGTTCATTGGAAATAAACTGAGTATCCCTCTTGGACAGATGTTTTTCAGAGCAGTTCTCTGTAACTTCTTCGTTTGTCTTGGTGTGCTCTGTGGTATGAAATTAAAGAGTGATGCAGGAAGATTCCTGATGATCGTTATATGTATCTCAGGATTCGTTGTAAGTGGATTTGAGCACTGCATCGCAAATATGGGAATCTTTGTTACCGCATACTGCCT
>CAKRYE010000130.1 GCA_934426285.1 uncultured Blautia sp. | reverse complement strand
TACGAAGAATTAAGACCATTGCTTTTTCGTCTGGATCAGCAGAACAGACAGATTCAGAAACAGCTGGAAGATCTTAAAAATGCAGAGAGTGCTAGAAAAGAGTTTACGGCAAATGTTTCCCATGAATTGAAAACTCCTCTTATGTCAATTTCCGGATATGCAGAGCTTATGATGAACGGAATGGTTCCACAGGATAAGATGCAGGATTTTTCAGGAAGGATTTATCATGAGTCTGAACGGTTATCCAATCTGGTTGCAGATATTATCCAGCTTTCCAGACTGGATGAGAAAAATGGGGAAACTATGTTTGAGCCTGTTGACCTTGGGGAACTTGGAGAAGATGTGATTAATAATCTCCAGAATCGTGCGGCAAAGAAAAAAATCAGGCTGGAATATACAGGAAACCCTGCACAGATTCAGGGAGTACGTCATGTATTGTATGAAATGTTTTATAATCTTACGGATAATGCGATACGTTATACATCAGAAGGTGGAGAGGTTAAGGTTTTTGTGGGAAAACTCAATGGAAAACCTTATTTCCGTGTGGAAGATAACGGAATTGGTATTCCGGAAAATGAGCAGCAGAGGGTTTTTGAGCGCTTTTACAGAGTAGATAAAAGCCATTCCCGTGAAACAGGAGGTACAGGTCTGGGGCTTTCTATTGTAAAGCATGGTGCAGCTTTACATCATGCAAAGATACTCCTTGACAGTGAACCCGGACGGGGAACAAAGATGGAAATTTTATTTAAAAATTAAAAAAATATAAAACGCATTATTGCAGACAGAATGAACAGTAATGCGTTTTGTTACTGTTCACTGGTAATATCCCGCGAGGTGTTTTTTGTGAGCGAAGGTCACAGAAAACCCGAGACATACCGCGCGAATTTATGCGATTAGCATAAATTCTGTGCATCGCGAAGCGTGTTGCTGAGAGCGAAGTGAACAGTAACTGCGTTTTCTTTTTGGGGATTGACAGACAGGTGAATATTAGCGAAAATAGAATAATAAGTTATGTTTTTATGGTGGCAGAGACAATGGAGGGTATTTTCAGTATGAAAAAATGGAAAAGCATTTTGGCTGGTTTGAGTTGCCTTTCAACATTGCTTGCAGTAGGATGTATTCCTGTAATAGCATCCGATGAAATCCCGGAACAGAGTATTATATATTGGTCCATGTGGGAAGAGGACGAACCGCAGGCAGAGGTGATCAGAGAAGCAGCAGACGCTTATCAGGAGGCTACAGGTATTTCTGTGGAAATCCAGTGGAAGGGCAGGGAGATCAGATCTCTGATCGGACCGGCCTTAGACGCAGGAGAGGAAATAGATCTTTTTGATGATGATTATCAGCGAATGGTGCAGGAGCATGGAATATATCTCACTGATCTGAAAAAAATAGCTGCTTCCGTAGATTATGAGAAACATGTAATGCCCATACTTTTGGAACAGATTGAACTATGGGGAAAGGATAGGCTTTTAACCATGCCGTATCAGCCCTATATAACAGGAGTGTGGTATAATAAAGATCTTTGGGAGAAGGCTGGTCTTACAGATGAGGATATTCCGGAAACCTGGCAAAAGTTTCTCAGAGTGTGCAGAAAGCTTAAAATAAGTGACATTGGTGCCAGTCCTATGGCCTGTGATTCTGCCTATCTGGATCTGTTGTTTGGGTATCAGCTGGCCAGATATGTAGGACAGGATCAGGCAGCGCGTATTATTAAGAACGATACCTGGAATCAGGTTCCGGAGGCGTTACAGGCAGCAGAGGATATCAGAACCTTATTCTGGACAGGGTATATGAGTGAAATTTCTCCGGCTGAGTTTCCGGAGGGACAAAATCAGATTGGCAATGAAGAGGCCGTTATGTTCCTACAGGGTTCATGGGGACCAAATGAAGTGATGGAGGATACACATTGTGATATTCGCTGGGGATTTTTTCCCTGGCCTTCTGTAAATGGTGGCGTGGATGGCACTGAGGGGCTTATGGCAGGTGCCCAGGGCTTTGGAATTACTGACCGATCTGAGAAAAAACAGGAAGCCTTTGATTTTGCCTATTCCCTTTGCACTGGGGAAAATGATATGAAGATCACTGACGCGGTGCAGTCTGTTCCGGCAGATGCGGAGAATACCCAATGGCCGGAAGCCATTGCGGAGGCAAGTGATTATCTGGATAAAATGAAAAAAACTTATATGTGGGCAGCAGGACTGGAAACGGCAGATTATAAAGATGGGTTACAGAGAGAACTTGTAAAACTTACAAGGCTGGAGGAAACACCGGAGGAATTTATTGAAAATATCAGTAATATGAAATAAGAAAAAAGCTGTCTGGTATTACTGGCGCTCTCGTTCTGAGAGCGCCTTTATTGATGTAATATATTCCGTGGGTGTCATTCCGGAAATCTTTTTAAACTGCCTGGAAAAGTAATGGATGGAAGAGTATCCCAGAAATTCCGAAATCTGCGTGAAGTTCATCTGATTTTCGCGGATCAGCTGTCTGGCATAGGCAATCTTTAACCGGGAAAAGAAATCCATGGCGCCGCACTGATGTTGTTCCTGAAATATTTTCTGGAGCTGGGAACGTCCGATCATATTGTCGTGGCACAGATCGTAGAGTGTAATATTTTCCCGGATGTGATCCTCCATATAAGCAGTGACACGCTTATAGACAGCGGAATTATTTTTCAGATTTACAAATTGGCTGACTGGTACAGTCATGGGAGGAGAAGAATTTCTCCGGATCATGTAGATCAGCATCTGCTCAAGGTAAATGCGGATAAGCTG
>CAKRYE010000129.1 GCA_934426285.1 uncultured Blautia sp. | reverse complement strand
GTTACATATAGATTGTCATTTTTGTCAAATTTGCAAAGGTGTCCTGCAGCACTGACTTTTTTGGCAGTCCATAACTGCTTTCCGTCTTTTTTTCGAAGTACAACGATTTTTGAACTTTCAAAAACATAGACCTTATCCTTGCGGACAATACATTTTGTTCTTGGAAGCTCTGTAGCAGTATATTTCTTTGTAACGTATTTCCAGACTACTTTTTTCTTTGCATCCAGTCCTCTTACAGTCATGGATTCCTTGGAATTGGCATAAGAAGTTTTGAATTTAACGGTTGTAGCTGCAGGTTTGGCAGCCTGAGTGGGGATTGATATGATCAGTATTGAGAATACAAATAACAGTGACGTCAACAGGATTTGTTGGATTTTCTTTTTCATGTAAACACGCTCCTTTCTGATAAATGAGTGGTTTGGGAATCTTGTAGATATCTTCTTTTTTTAATCATATCATATCTTTTTAAAGTCTGCATTAGCATTTATTTGTATGGAGAGTAACAGTCATAACGGATTGCCTTGCCCTTCAGGGAGTAGGAAGGTACTCTTTCGTCCAGGTATGGACTTTTCAGAGGACGTTTTACAATGATTTTGGAAGGCTGTGCTGCCATAGCTGCATCGAAAAGAGCTGTTTCCTCAGAACAGGGAGGCTCCAGTTTCTGGATAAGCTGGAGCTTTTTGTTGATCAGGCCGGATTTCTGCCGCCCGGGAAACATGGGGTCCAGATAGATGACATCCACAGGATCCAGCCGCTTATTCAAATGTTCAATGCTGTCCCCTTCTACAAGCTGCATGCGGGATACAATATCCTTCAGGACAGTATTCTTTTTGGCACGGCGGAGAGCATCTTTGAGCAGAATGGCAATCACAGGATTTTGCTCATAAAGTGTTACCTGATATCCACAGGCTGCCAGAAGCAGGCTGTCTTCACCCATGCCGGCAGTTGCGTCAACGGCCTTGAGATTTTCCTGATCTGTTTTGACTGCTTTGGCCAGCATTTCATGCTGAAGACGTCCGTTGGTCACGCGATGAAGCATATTTTCAAAATCTCCCTGATAGCTGAGACCGAAACCGGACAAAGATACTCCCTTGGAATCGAATAAAACGGTCAGGTAATCTCCAGGTTTATTTACAATAGGAGAGCCGGTACGTCTGGAAAAGGATTCTGCCATATCTTTCTGGCCGCCTTTGCCTATACAGACTACGATTTTATCATTCATAGTTTTCTTCTCACTTTTTTATTCATGTTTAAGGATTGGAACAATATTTATTCTGTGATTTCCTTCAGTAGCCGTTCTATGGTTTGCATATGTTCACTCATGACCTGTTCTGCCAGAGAGGGATTGTTTGCAGTAATGGCTGCTACAAGCCTTGTATGTTGGGAATCAATTTCCGGAGAATCCTCATCTTTTTGCATAAAATGTGAACGAATTCCCACGATCATATTTTCTGTGAGCTGGGAGGAAGCATTCATCACGCTGAAAATAAGAGGATTATCTGCAATCTGTGCGATTTTAAAGTGAAGATCGCGGTCCAGATCACTTCGGAGAGTTTCGTCATCAGTACTGTCCAGCTTGGCAATGATCAATTGAAGTTCCGCTGCATCTAACTGACTGCAGTTTTGGGCAGCCAGATAGGCTGCTTTGGTTTCAAGAGCACCACGAAGGGAAACGGCGTCCTGAATTTTGCTGTTATACATCTGAAAGATGATGGATAATGGGCCTGTAAGGCAACTGCTCAGATCTGTTGCAATATAGTTGGCGCCTCCATGCACGCTGACTGTGATTCCCAGAAGAGAAAGAGCTTTTAGCACTTCGCGCAGGGCAGGTCGGGAAATCCCCAGTTCTTCGGCCAGGATACGTTCGGCAGGCAAGGCATCTCCGGGTTTTAATTCCCCAGTCTGGATTTGCTCTATGATCTGTTTTAATACGTCATTAAAAGTATTGGTTCGGTCTATTTTTCTAAACATAAATTTTCTCCCGCATATTAAATATCTGATTTTTCTTTTGGATATGGAATACTTACATTATAACTTATGATGTGATATATTTGCAGTTTTTTTATAAATTTTATTTTTTTATTATAAATTAGACAAATTTTTCTCACATTTATGCGATATGATATTTATATCTTAAGGGAGCGACGAACCTTAAGATAAAATCTTTCCTTTCCCTATAAAAGTGTAAAATGAACGATGAATCCCCGCTCCTATGGCAAGATCGCTACAGGAGCGGGGATTTTGTGTTGTCTGCATTTACAGATACTCAGAACCTCAGGGACGGCGGTAACGGTTAAAGCAGGCATAGATTTCCTGAAGTCTGGGGAGGGCATAGCCGCAGGAGATCTGGCGGCCTCCGGAAAGGAAAGACATCCCTTCTTTTTTTAGCTTTTTTTCAAGATCTTCGACAATTTCAGATAAGGTACGTTTTCCATCAATCATATTTTCTACAGCATATTTTAACAGAAGACTCAGGGTAGCCGTCTGTTCTGGGTCAATGAGCTGCTCAGTATAACGCAGATCAATTTCCTGTCTGCCCAGGGAGAAGCCGTCAGTTTTGGAAACTTTGGTTTTCAGACGATCCTGGGGTGTTTTAGTCATAATTCGATGACTGTGTGGAGAAACGAAGGCTGGGGCACAAAATGCAGGCAGGGGATATTTGGCACAGAGAGCTTTGGTGGAAGCTGTAATATCCCTGGGTACATAGTTGTCCATCTGGATAATTGTATCTGCAATATGAAAGAATGCCCCGGAACTTCCGGCAACAAGAATTGTAGAAATTCC
>CAKRYE010000128.1 GCA_934426285.1 uncultured Blautia sp. | reverse complement strand
ACATAATAGGTTCTTTATAAGTACCATAATACCATGCCAGAACGCCTAAAAAAACATGTAAATCGAAGAATTAACCCATCTTATTTCACAGATTATGATAAAACATATATTTCCAACTATGCATTTCTACTTGTTCCCAAAAAGATATAAAAAAGACCATTTACTGTTTTACGGTAAATAGCCTTTTCATTTCCATATTCAATTTATATTCATAATGAACCGCTTATCATCCCTGTAAATTCCAGTTTACACATCAAATCGTTTGCTTTATTCTATCACAGCATCTATTATTCCGCCATCTATCGTGGATAACGGTAGACAACCTCAAGTTATATACTTCTTTATGATGTTATTACTTTGTATTTATGTTTTAATGCTTTTGACAGTGCAACATTTGTAAATGGAACAATCTGATCATTTTGCAAGCGGCCAAGGACAATACCTGGATCTCTGTCAATTCTTTCAGCAAATCTGCGGATAGCATTTTCGCTAAACTCATTCATTTTAACAAAAGCCTCATATTCTCCTGGAGGAATCAATTTATCTTCCGCATATTTATCTGCTGCATCCTCCTGTCCAACATGCTCATTTTCAAACGTAATTCCATAATCACCATTAATAATATGGCCAATCTCATGGAACAGAGTAAACCAAAATGTATCTGAATAGAAACGTCTGTCATTCACCATCAGCATTACATTCTGTCCAATCTTCTTGGTTGCACCATTTATTCCTGAACCCGGAAGATTTGGAAGTATTACGAATATTACTCCCGCATCTTCAAAGGCCTTCCTAATCAATGGATAAAAATCACCATGCTGTGTTGTTAATGTCAATGCATAATCAACAGCTTTTTCAAACTTCTTTTTGTCAAACTTAGGTGCTTCTATCTTCAGTGCCTGATTAATTGCAATCTGAACCATTGCATTTGCTCTGGCAATATTAGCCTCTTTCATATCCTCAGATGCACTTCGGAAACTAACTGCCATATTTTGCTTTGTGAAAACAGATAATGATGCAACATTTAAAAATTCACGCAGGCACTTAATCTGCTCATTTATTTTTCTCGGAAGATCAGGCAGTCCAAAATTCTCTCTGAAATATGTGTACTGAAAGTACTTAAATATTCTTCTTTCCTGTTCTAATTCCTTGGATAATTCAAACTCAGCAATCAAAGCGTCATAGCTCTTCTGAAGATTCAGCCAGTATTCAACACTAGTCCCTAACATTCGAGATAATTTCATGGCTATATCGATTGATAAGCTTTGCTCCCCACGTACCAGAATACTTAAATTCTTTGGCGTGGTATCTAATCGTTTTGCAAAATCTTTCTGAGAAAGTCCACTTTCTTCAATGATTTCTTTGATATAGTATCCAGGATGAAAAGCAATCTTATCATTATATTCAATATAATTACTCATAATGGTTACTTACCTCCTTTACTTCAACAATTCTAACCACACCAGCAATTTCATCAATATTACAAGGATCATAAGGTTCTTCATTCTCATCTAATGGCTGAATAATAATACGCCATGGATCTCTCCTCGTTTTTACGTCTATAGCAAAAAATCCATCCATGTTGCCATTCAACTTATGAAAATGAAACGTCGGCATCATTATTATATCCTTAATTACATTCGCCTGCTGCATAGCATTTATTCGGGCAAATAAGCTGGTTGCTAATGCAGCATTCCCGCCAAACAACTTTTTTGCAGTTTTTAAATCGGTACATTGTTTCTGAACTTTGCTGTTATTGTATAGTAGCTGCACGTTTGCCCTCCTTTTTAAATTACCCGTTGGGTAATTTAAATATACCATTGGGAGACACTCTAGTCAATAATTCACACACTCTTTTCACAATTATTCTTCCATTTCCTTCTGCTTTCTGGCTTCAACCTCTTCCGGCTTAATAATCATGAGTGAGTAAAACTTTAACGTCTTATCGAACTTATCCTTGAACGGAATGATAGTACTTCCATAGAACAGAAGTCCTTCACCTTCACCGCTGTTGGTTACATAGGATAACTGATAAGGTGAGATATTAAGCTGCAAAACGTTATATGTGATATAGTGATAGTAACAAAACAGCAAGAGGTGTCGAACGCTGGAACAAAATAAAGTAAAACCAGATACCATACAAAAAAAACCAATGGTGCAGACTGATAACAGTCAAAGCCATTGGTTTTCTTTATCCAAATATATTCTCTGGTTCTTCTATAATTTCTATTTTACTTTTTCTAACTTATTATTCGCATCAAGGCAAACCTTGTCCCCTTCATTGATGTTACATTCATAGAGCATGGCATCCTCTGCTTTTATCCTTATTTCTTCGCCTGAAGAATCCATAAGCGTCACTATTGCCATGACTGGCATGCCTTTCGGTCGCTCTTCACAACCGAAGTCCAGGTCTTCCTCAATTCGTTTTACTGTGTATATCATAACTATTCCTCTGAAAATAATGTTAAAAATCAGTTCTCCATGCTCCTTCGAATTTTCTCTATCAAAGTGACATCTGCCGCATCCCTATCAGGAAGCTGCTTACAGATTCTTAATTCGTTCAATTGCTTCCAGTGTATTCTCATGTGTTCCAAACGCAGTGAGACGGAAGAATCCCTCACCATGAGCACCAAATCCTGAGCCTGGAGTTCCTACGATGTTGGCTTTTTCAAGGAGATAGTCAAAGAACTCCCAGGAAGTCATCTTATCAGGTGTTTTCAGCCAGATATACGGAGCATTTACGCCACCGGATACGGAATAGCCTGCTGATGCCAGACCTTCATAGAT
>CAKRYE010000127.1 GCA_934426285.1 uncultured Blautia sp. | reverse complement strand
AGAAATTGAAATCCTGCCGGATAACAACAAAGACGCAACGCCATTTTACCTGATGTCTTTGATCGTGGCGTGAAATAGCAGTTCTGTATTTCCGAATAACAGATGGGGAGAACTGAAAAATACACAAAAAATCAACTTAAATATTTGTACTTTTTACAAACCTTTGTTTTTAAGTAATTAAAGATTGATAATTAAGTTAATGATGGTAAAATCAAATTAGAAAAACAGAAACATAGATTTCTATAAGTTGGTAAAATGAAGGCGGAAATGTAAGGAATGTATAACGGAACAGAATGACAGGAGGAGAAAAATGGGTACATTTGTGAAGGAAATCGAAGAGGAATTAACACAGAAGCTGATCCCTTTCTGGGAAAATCTGAGGGATGAAGAATACGGCGGCTTTTATGGCTATATGGGTTATGACCTTAAGGTACAAAAGGATTATGAAAAGGGATGTATCTTAAACAGCAGAATCCTTTGGTTTTTTGCCAATGCCTATATGACACTTGGAGAGGAAAAGCTGAAAGAGGATGCAGATCATGCATATGCATTTCTGAAGGAGAAATGTCTGGACAGAGAATATGGCGGCATGTTCTGGTCAGTCACTTATGACGGGAAACCTTCAGATACAACGAAGCATACCTATAATCAGGCATTCGCAATTTATGCTCTTTCTTCCTATTATGATGCAACAGGAAACAAGGAAGCACTGGAGATTGCCAGAGGTCTTCAGAAGGTGATCGAGGACAGATGTACAGATGAGTATGGATATCTGGAAGCATTTAACCGTAAATTTGATCCGGAAGAGAATGACAAGCTTTCTGAGAATGGTATTATTGCAGAGAAAACCATGAATACACTGCTTCATGTTTTTGAGGCTTATACAGAATTGTACCGTGTGACAAAGGATCCGTTTACAGGAGACAGGCTTCGTTTTATGATGGATCTTTTTGCAGATAAGGTATATAACAAAGAACTTGGCAGACAGGAAGTATTTTTTGACAGAACCTGGAACAGTCTGATCGATCTGTATTCCTATGGACATGATATTGAGACATCCTGGCTGATGGACAGAGGTCTGGAAGTACTGGATGATGAAAAATATACTGCGAAGATCACACCGATCACAACAGAGATTGCAGAAAATATTTATCACAGAGCTTTTGTGGATCATTCTCTGATGAATGAATGTGAAAATGGGGTCAATGATACAAAGAGAATCTGGTGGGTTCAGGCAGAGACGGTGATTGGCTTCCTGAACAGATATCAGAAGGATCCGGAGAAAAAAGAATATCTGCAGGCTGCAGAGGATGAATGGAATTATATTAAAACTTATATGCTGGATCCAAGAGAGGGTTCTGAGTGGTTCTGGTATGTAAAGGAAGACCACACACCTGGAGACGGACCTATCGTAGAACCATGGAAATGCCCGTACCACAACGGACGTATGTGTATGGAAGTAATAAGGAGGATGAAAGATGCTGAATAAACAGTATTACGTTGAGAAAGCGAAAGTGGAAAAACTGATCGCAAGAAAAAATCAGAAAACAGATTTTTACAATGGAATTTATGACCGTTATGAGTATCCGGTACTGACAAGAGAATTTGCACCGGTTGAGTGGAGATATGACCTGAATCCGAAGACAAACCCCAATTTCCAGGAACGTCTTGGAATCAACGCAGTGATGAACTCCGGTGCTATTGAACTGAACGGAAAATATTATCTGGTTGTCCGTGTAGAGGGAAATGACCGTAAATCTTTCTTTGCAGTAGCAGAGAGCGATACAGGAATCGATGGATTCCATTTCTGGGATTATCCGGTACAGCTTCCGGATACCTGCCCTGAGGAAACAAACGTATATGACATGCGTCTGACCAAACATGAAGATGGATGGATTTATGGTGTATTCTGTTCTGAGAGCAAGGATAAAACAAATCCGGATCTTTCCGCAGCAGTTGCAGAAGCAGGTATCGTAAGAACAAAAGACCTCAAGACATGGGAACGCCTTGATAATCTGAAAACACTTCATTCTCCGCAGCAGAGAAATGTAGTTCTTCATCCGGAATTTGTAGACGGCAAATATGCATTCTACACACGTCCTATGGACGGTTTCATTGAAACTGGAAGCGGCGGAGGAATCGGATTTGGTCTCTGTGATGATATTGAACATGCAGTGATCGATGAGGAGAAGATTATCAGCAAGAGAATCTATCATACTCTGACAGAGTCCAAGAACGGTGCAGGTGCAGTGCCGATCAGAGGTAAGAAATGCTGGATCAATATTGCTCACGGTGTAAGAAATACAGCAGCAGGACTTCGCTATGTCCTCTATGTATTCGGAACTGATTTAAATGATCCTTCCAAAGTGATCGCTGAGCCATCCGGTGTGTTCCTTGTACCACTTGGAAAAGAGAGAGTCGGAGATGTTTCCAATGTAGTATTTACAAACGGTGCTATCGCAAAGGAGAACGGAGATATTTATATCTATTATGCATCCTGCGATACCAGAATGCATGTGGCAACAACTACAATTGATAAATTGGAAGATTATCTGTTCAACACACCAAGAGATCCCCATCGTTCTCCTGACTGTGTAAAACAGCGCTGCGAACTGATCATGAACAATACCTATCAGCGCTGGTGCGAGGATGAGTATTTTGACGCTGATACAAGAGCTGAGTTAAAAGCCATTGCAGATGATCCTCAGGAGATCAAAGAGAGATTTTATAAAGACCTTGAATTCGGTACAGGCGGACTGAGAGGAATCCTGGGCGCCGGTACTAACCGTATGAATATTTATACAGTAAGAAAAGCAACTCAGGGTCTGGCAAACTTTATCATCAAAGAAAATGCACAGTCAAAAGGTGTTGC
>CAKRYE010000126.1 GCA_934426285.1 uncultured Blautia sp. | reverse complement strand
TTTTTGCAAAGAATTTCAACTAAATCTTTAAATTTGTTGTAATTAAATGTCGTCTGGGACACAATACTTATTTTTTTCCCTTTTGGAGGTACAAATGCCTCTGCTTCTTCCTGGTTTTTGATCACTGTGTAAGGGCCCTGGCACCATCCACAGATTCCCTGAACCTCCGGATGATCTTTGTCGCCGATGATCACTACGTGATTTCCGGCCAGGCTTTCTTTCTCTACGATGCGGTGGATTTTCAGGACGAAGGGGCAGGTCACATCTACGTAAGAGATGTTTTTTTCTTTCAGTTTATCGTAGATGGGTTTGCCTACGCCGTGGGAACGGATGACTACTGTTCCGTTTTGCAGGGTGTCATCCGGGGAATCCAGGTCTGCTTCTGTGATAACATGGACGCCACGGGCTTCCAGATCCGCTACTACGCCTTCATTGTGGATGATCGGACCCAAAGTGAAGATTGGTTTCTGTTCTGTGTCTATAAGTTCGTAGACTTTGTCTACTGCACGTTTGACACCGAAGCAGAAGCCTGCTGTCTCTGCTACTTTAACTTTCATGGCTAGTCCTCTTTACTTCTTTACCTTCTTATTATACACATCAAGAATAGCATCTACAACATCATCAATTCCCATTTCCGAAGAATCAACGAGCACTGCGTCGTCTGCCTGTTTCAGAGGAGAGACTTCCCGGTTCATATCGCGTTCATCGCGCTGGATGATATCTTTGCGGATCTGGTCAAAGTCAAAGGGTTCGCCTTTCTGTTCATATTCCAGTGCTCTTCTCTTTGCTCTGGTATCGGCACTGGCGGTGAGGTAAATTTTTACTTCTGCATTTGGAAGGATGGTTGTACCGATGTCCCTGCCGTCCATAACTACGTCGTTTTTCTCTGCCAGTGTTCTCTGGAGCTTGAGAAGATGTGCTCTTACCTTTGCATTGGCAGAACTTTTAGATGCCATGTTCCCCACTTGCTCTGTGCGAAGCATGGAATTTACATTTTCACCGTTCAGAATTACGATCTGTTCTCCGTTCTTATATTCAATAGAGATATCAGCTTCGGAGCATGCAGCTTCAATTTCCTCCTGGCTGTCTCCATTTACCCCGTGGTTCAGAAGATATAAGGCCATTGCTCTGTACATGGCTCCTGTGTCTACATAGATAAATGATAATTCTTTCGCTACTTTCTTTGCGATAGTGCTCTTTCCTGCTCCTGCAGGTCCGTCGATGGCTATATTACATCCCATTTTCACGGTTCCTCCTGTTTCTATTATTTATAGCAATCCTCTTAAACGCATTATTTACGGGGATTGCTATAGACAGATTTTCTCTGTTTTATTATTGATTAATATTTATGAATCGCTAAATAACGCATAACCGAATCATATCATAAATATAATTTGCTTACAAGGTACTCATATAGCTTACTGTATGGCCTGGGCTGCCAAGTATGCAGTAGACCAGGCAATCTGTAAATTATATCCACCTGTCACTGCATCCAGATCCAGCACTTCGCCTGCGAAGTAAAGGCCTGAGATTTTCTTTGATTCCATTGTTCCCGGGTTGATCTCTTTGACTGAGACACCTCCTCTGGTGATGATGGCTTCCTTGAACTCACCCATTCCTGTAATGGTAAATGGGAATGCTTTGATGAGGTCAATAAAGCGCTGGCGTTCTTCTCTGGAGATGTCGTGGATTTTCTTCTCTGCCGGGATTCCGCCCAGTTCCAGCATTACCGGAGTCAGGGATGAGGGGAAAAGTACACCGATCACGTTCTTGAACTGTTTGTTTGGTCCTGCTTCAAATTCACGCAGGATTCTGGCATCCAGCTGTTCTCTGGTAAGTGCAGGCTTCAGATCCAGATATGCGGACAGTTCGCCATTTGGTGCTTTCGCCAGTTTTGCACCGATGTGGGCACTGGCGGAGAGGATCATGGGACCTGTGACTCCGAAATGGGTGAACATCATCTCTCCGAAATCCTCATAGAGTACTTTCTTTCCATTCTTTATGGTAAGTCCTGTGTTCTTAAGGGAAAGTCCCTGAAGCTTAGGGATATAGTCTTCTTTTGTCTTTAACGGGACAAGGGAAGGTGCAATATCTGTGACCTTCAGGCCCAGTTCTTTTGCAAAGCGGTATCCGTCACCTGTGGAGCCTGTGCTCTGATAAGAGAATCCACCTGTGGCTACGATGACCGCATCGCCTTCCATGAAAGTACCATCTTCAAGAATCACCCCTGTAATTTTCTCTTTTTCCTTATTGTCAGCCTTTCCTGCCTTGTTTTCTGATTCACTGTCTATTTCAGATTCTTTTACGATTTCTTTTACGGTTGTATGAAGATGGATCTTCGCTCCCGCTTTCTTCAGCTCCCGCTCCAGGGCACGGATAATGTCTGAGGAATGGTCAGACTGCGGAAATACGCGGTTTCCACGCTCTACCTTCAGAGGGACACCTGCTTCCTCAAAGAACTCCATTACATCCTGAGGGGTAAATGAATAGAAGCTGCTGTAGAGGAACTTGGGATTGCTCATCATTGCAGGAAAGAGTTCTTCTGTGTCACAGGCATTTGTCACATTACATCTGCCTTTTCCTGTGATAAATACTTTCTTGCCAAGTTTCTCGTTTTTTTCTAATATATGAACTTCATGATGGTTACGGGCTGCAAAAACCCCTGCCATCATTCCGGCGGCACCGCCGCCGATAATCAAAACTTTACTCATGGAATATTCTCCTGTATTTGTTTTACCCTGTGGATCCTATTTCCCGGGTATCATATTCTTTCATAATAACGCAAAGGAGCCTGCCTGCGCAAGCTCCTTTTTGTTTTTATTTCATATTATACAGGATATGCTCCGTTCTTTTTGTCAGCTGCTTTTTCGTCAACTTTTGTTTTCTGAGCCTGACGGTATTTGAAGAAGTCCATAGC
>CAKRYE010000125.1 GCA_934426285.1 uncultured Blautia sp. | reverse complement strand
ATGATTCGTGATGATATCCGTGCAACCTTTGAGGATGAATTTGTAGGCAAGGTTGAAAATTCATACGATAACAAAATTGTATTTATTGCCGCTGTGAACAAATACTTCAAAGACCTCGCAAACCGAGGAGTGCTTTATGATAAGTATGACAATAAGGCTGAAATCGACATTGATGAAACAAGAGAATGGCTTTCAAAAACGAGAGATGTGTCCTCTTGGGATGATGAGAAAATCAAGACGGCAAACACCGGGACAAATGTGTTTGTGAGGGCAAGCATTCAGATCCAGGACGCAATCGAGGATTTGAAGTTTGGAATTTACATTGAATAAGGGGGTAAAAAGCTATGGCGGTAAAGCCTACTGCGCCGAGAGTTATGAACGGCAAATGGGGCATGGTTTATCTTGACGGCGAGCCTGTCTATGAAACCGATTCATATGAGGCAAAGATAAAAATTGAGCGTGAGGATGTGGATTTTGTCATGCAGATGGCAAAGGACTCGAAAATGACAGGACTTACGGGTGAATGGAGCATGAAGGTCAAGAAGGTGTTCTCGCGAGGAGCACAGCTTTTGTCTGAGAAAATCAAGAAAGGCATTGATGTCCGTATTCAGATTATCTCAAAAATCGATGATCCCGACGCCTACGGAAGTGAGCGGCTTGTAATCGAGAATGCGTGGTTTAACGAGCTGACGCTGCAGAAGTTTGAAAATGCAAAAATGATTGACGAGGAATACAGCGGCGGATTCACCGATTATTACTTCCCCGATTTAGTGAAAGTGAGGTAACGGATTATGAATAAAAACACAAAAATAACACTTGCGGAGCTTATCCGCAGAAAAGAGCAGATGCTTGAAAGCAAGAAAAAACCAAAAACCGCAACACTGTATATAAAGTCACTCGGCGGTACCATTACAATTGAAAGCCCGACGGCTGATTTGGCAAGAGACGCACAGGATATGGATAACGGCGATGCATATATGGTTTATTCCTGCGTGACGGAGCCTTGCCTTAAATCAAAGGAATTGCAGACAGCTTTTGAATGTGTTGAGCCGATGGAGATTGTCGAAAAAGTATTTGAGCCGGGCGAGATTCCGCAGATTGCGGTTGAGTGCTTAAAGCTTGCCGGATATGTTGACGGAGTAAAGGCGGTTGACGATATAAAAAACTAATCAGAAGTGACGGAGAACTTGCCATGCTCTGTCACTTTTTGAATCGTGGTATTGAACCGGAAAAAATAATCAATCTTCCGCTTTCGGAAAAGCTTTTTCATAAGGCTTGTTATGAGATTTATATGGAAGATGAGTACAAAAAATATGCGGCATTAGTAGGTGGTGACGGTTAATGAGTAAGAAAAACATAGGCGCTACACTATCCATAAAAGACAACAACTTCACCGCCGGGATAAGAAATGCCATAACGGGTGTAAAGAACCTCAAAAACCACACCACCAACGCAACGGGCGGACTAAAGAAAATGCAGTCGCAGAGTAAACTCACAGGCGAAGGTCTTGCATCTCTTGCGAAAAAGGCTGCCGGAGTTGTAGCGGCTTATGCTGGGTTTAATCAGGTTAAAGCTTTTATGTCTGACTGTGTGGTCGGCGTGCTTGAGCTTGAAAGAGCAAATGAACGACTCGGCACCCTTATGAAAAATGTGAAAGGTACAACACAGGCGCAGGTTGATGATATAATCAAGTACGGCGATGCACTTGAACTTGTGACAACCGTTGAGGGAGATGCAACAGTGGCGGGTGCGTCACAGCTTGCAACCTTTCAGCTGCAATCCTCAACAATAAAAGCACTGCTGCCATCGCTGCAGAACCTTGCGGTCGGCACATACGGTGTTAATGTATCGCAGGAGCAGATGATTCAGACCGGAAACCTTGTCGGTAAGGTTATGCAGGGTCAGACAGGTGCTCTTTCGCGTGTGGGCGTTTCCTTTTCGGAGGCACAGGGTAAAATATTAAAAAGCGGAACGGAAGCCGAGAAAACAGCGACGCTGATAGAGGTCTTGAATCAGAACTTCGGCGGTCTTGCCGAGAACATGGCAAAAACACCGGAAGGACGAATTCGTCAGCTGAAAAACGCATGGGGTTCTGTTAAGGATATTGTCGGTTACGGTGTGCTGCCCGTTATAACATCGGCTGTAAATTTTCTTGCATCAAAAATACCGGACGCACAAAACGCTATGACAAAGGCTGTTGAAACGGTTAAAGTTCCGATTGTGTGGATTAAGGACAATGCTCTGCCGCCCCTCATAACCGCATTTCAAAATGTATGGAATTACGGTGTGTCGGCATTTGACAGCATAAAAACAGCCGTTATGCAAAACAGTGAGAAGTTTTCCGGCATTATCACGATTGCCGGCGGTGTAAAAGACGCTCTGTTTAATGCGTTTGAGTTCTGCAAACCGGCGCTTAATTGGATAAAGGACACAGGACTTCCGCTTGTTGTAAACGCTCTTGCCGGAGTGGTACAGAAAGCGACCGATGTATATAACTTTTTTGTGAATAACTGGGGCTGGATTGCTCCGGTTATATCGGGCATTGTCGGTGCGATTGTGGCATTTAAGGTTGCCGTATTTGCGATAAATACCGTAATGAACGCATGGGCAATCGTGCAGGGCATATGCACCGTTGCACAGTGGGCGCTGAATGTGGCAATGACAGCGAATCCCGTCGGTATTATTATTGTCGCAATCGGAGCGTTGATTGCCATAGGTGTTGCGCTTTGGATGAATTGGGACAGCGTGTGCGCCTGGTGCAAGCAGGCATTTCAGGCGGTCGGAGATTTCTTTGTTTCGGTTGGCACAAGCATAGGTTCATTCTTTGTCGGACTGTGGACGGGAATAAAAGATACCGCAGTCGGAGTTTGGAACGGTATAACGGGATTTTTAAGCGGTGCGTGGAATACCATATCCTC
>CAKRYE010000124.1 GCA_934426285.1 uncultured Blautia sp. | reverse complement strand
CCACTTGGTCTGCAGCATGTACTGGCCATGTTTGTGGGAAACCTTACGCCTCTTCTGATCATCACAGCAGCCTGCGGGATCGAACCTGGCGGAGAATTACAGGTGGCACTTCTGCAGAATGCCATGCTCATCGCAGGTATCGTAACTTTAGTTCAGGTATTTACCATCGGACCGGTCGGCGGTAAACTCCCGATCGTTATGGGAACCAGTTCCGGTTTCATTGGCGTATGTCAGAGTGTTGCCGGAGTCATGGGAAACGGCGTAGTAGCCTATGGCGCCATCATGGCAGCATCCTTTATCGGCGGTCTTTTTGAGACAGTGCTGGGAAGCTTCCTCAAACCATTGAGAAAATTTTTCCCATCTGTTGTAACAGGAACCGTTGTACTTTCAATCGGTCTTTCACTGATCTCAGTTGGTATTGGCTCTTTTGGAGGTGGAAGCTCCTCTAAAGACTATGGATCACTTGAGAACCTTTTCGTAGGTCTTGTGGTTCTGATCGTGATCGTTGCGCTGAAACACGGAACCAAAGGATTCACAAGCTTTGCATCTATCCTGATCGGTATTATCGTAGGTTATGTACTGGTAAGCATCATGGCAGCAGTTCTGCCGACCACATTTACCTATGTAGACGATGCAGGTGCAACTGTAGAAGCAACCAAGTCATGGGTATTAAACTGGGATAAAGTAGCAAGCGCATCCTGGTTTGCAGTACCAAAGATCATGCCTGTCAAATGGGTATTTGACGCAAAAGCTATCGTCCCGATCTGTATCATGTTCATAGTAACAGCTGTTGAGACAGTTGGTGATATCTCCGGTATCACAGAGGGTGGACTTGGAAGAGAAGCTACAGACAAAGAACTTTCAGGCGGTGTTATGTGTGACGGTCTTGGATCTTCACTGGCAGCAGTATTTGGCGTACTTCCAAATACATCATTCAGCCAGAATGTAGGCCTTGTTGCCATGAATAAAGTCGTAAACCGCTTCTCCATCGCAACAGGTGGTATCTTCTTGATCGCATGCGGTCTGTTCCCGAAACTTGCAGCGCTGATCTCCATTATGCCGCAGAGCGTACTTGGCGGTGCAGCGGTTATGATGTTCTCATCCATCGTAGTTAGTGGTATCCAGCTGATCACCAAGTGGCCGGTAACACCAAGAAATGTAACCATCGTTTCTGTTGCACTTGGTCTTGGATATGGACTTGGCGCAAACTCCGCAGTACTTGCACATCTTCCACAGGCAATCACACTGATCTTCGGCGGCTCCGGAATCGTGCCTGCAGCATTGTTTGCAATCGTCCTGAATATCGTACTTCCACCGGATGAGAAATCCGAAGTAGAGATTGCTGAAGAAATTCTTGATATTAAGAAAAAAGAAGCACAGAAGAAATAAAAGATAAAATTATCTGATATCCGGGCATAAATAAAACAGGCAGAAAGCGTGAGATTCATAAATGGTGGATTTCACGCTTTCTTTTTTCACTAAGTAAGTTATCTGTTTCTGCCGAAAAATACTAATTCTATATATTTCCTATCAAAATAATAAAAATATATAACAATTTCAAATTTAGGGGTTGACAAATGAAGTTAGCAGTGGTAAATTGTTTATAAATTTAACAGACTAAACCGATGAAGCGGAAGTCAAAGCAGTCATGCGCGCACAGAGAATCCGGGTAGGTGAGAGCCGGGTGGAAATGCAGTCTGCCAAATGGGCCGCTGAGGGCGCAGTGAAAAGCAATAAGAACCAGCTTAGTATCTTGCGACGTGGGGCATACGTCAGTTGCCGGAAATATGAAGGTATTTCGCAAAGAGTACGGATCATACCGTAAATCAAGGTGGCACCGCGGGTAAAATATATACGCTCGTCCTTGACAGAAACATAAATTCTGTCGTGGACGGGCGTTTTCTATTCCTCCGGACAGAAACCAATCAACCACAGGAGGTGTTCCCATGTATCCAACATTAGAAACCATCAAACAGCTTGCACAGACAAAAGAATACCGTCGCATTCCTTTGTGCAGAGAACTCTACGCAGACAGATACACACCGGTAGAAGTAATGCGCATCCTGCGAAAAGCCAGCCGCCACTGCTACCTGCTGGAAAGCGCCAGCCAGACAGAGGTATGGGGCAGATATTCTTTCCTGGGATATGAACCATCCATGGAGATCACCTGCACAGACGGCACTCTGAAGATCCGTAAAACAGATGCTGAGGGAAATGCCGAAGAAACTGTAAAGCAGGTGAAACATCCTGGCGATACCCTCCGCAAGATCATCCGGGAATACAAAACCCCTGTAATGAAAAATATGCCGCCATTCACCGGCGGACTGGTAGGATATTTCTCCTACGATTACATCAAATACAGCGAACCAAAACTGAAACTTGAGGACAAAGAACAGCAGGACTTCCGCGATATGGACTTAATGCTTTTCGACCAGGTCATTGTATTTGACCACTTCAAACAGAAAGTCCTCCTGATCACCGGCGTAATGACAGATGACCTGGAAGCATCCTACGAAGCAGCGGTAAAGAAATTAGAGGAAATGGCACAGCTCATCCGAAACGGGGAGCACATGGAATTCGAACCACTGAAACTTCAGTCCGAGATCCAGCCGAAGTTCCCGAAAGAAAAATACGCAGACATGGTGGAGAAAGCCAAACACTATATCAAAGAGGGAGATATTTTCCAGGTAGTACTTTCTAACCCGATGCGTGCGAAAGCAACAGGAAGCCTGTTCGATACTTATCGTGTTCTCCGTGCAACGAACCCGTCACCGTATATGTTCTACTTCTCCAGCGATGACATCGAACTTGCAGGTGCTTCACCTGAAACACTTGCGAAACTGGAGAACGGCACTTTAAGTACTTTCCCTTTGGCAGGAACCAGACCAAGAGGAAAAACAAGAGAAGAGGACAAAGCTCTTGAAGAGGGACTTCTCAAAGACGAGAAA
>CAKRYE010000123.1 GCA_934426285.1 uncultured Blautia sp. | reverse complement strand
ATAATGACATATTCTTTGAAAATTTGTGATGCAGGTAAAGCTGCCTGATCTTTTGTATTCATGTACATACTCCTTTACAGAGGATAATCAAACGAGTTACTTTAACATTGCTGACAGCATTCTGTCAATAGTGAATGACGTTACCGGAATTTTGAATTTTCCGGATAACCGGTGTGGCTTCGGGAGAAGTAAAATATCGGTAAGTAGATTTCGGAACCAGAGTGCCAAGAAGATCAAAATCTCCCTGCTGCAGACACTGGCGGACGGTAGAAGAACTGATTGCCTGGCCGTCAGCTTCTTTTCGTGGAAGAATATGACAGGAGATGCCTGCCTTTGGCAGTTCTTCTGCCATAATGGTGTTGTAAATGCCGGTCACCTGGCTGGTGGGCTCTTTCCCCACATAGCGGTCTGTAATATGCATGGAAGCAGCAATCTTTTCAAAAATCACAAGATCCAGCAGCGCATGACTACGAATGACTGTGTTTTCTTCTTTTAGAAAATAACTTGGAAACGTGGCATTGCTGATAATATAAGAGCCACTGTCATGAACTACCACATTGGAAAGATGAGAACAGCCTTCCTTTACCAGCTTTTTACGAACCGAAAAAGGAACAATGGAAACATCTTCGCTGAGTACAAACACATGTAAGATGTCGCATCTGGCGGCGGCTGTTTCTACCAGATACTGATGTCCCAGTGTAAATGGATTGGCGTTCATAACAATAGCACCATGATGCCTGTCATCTTCCGGAACGAAAAGTCTGGCCAGATAATCAGAGAAACCATTGCGCTGGTTTTCTATGAACACAAGGGTATTGGAAACACGGGCAATTTCATAAAAGCCAAGGCGGGCATAAAATTTGGCAGAATCTGTTTTGGTATACAGAAACAGGTGCGTATATCCTCTCTGAAACTGAACCACAATCAGGTAAGAAAGCAGATCAGCAAGCAGACCTTCCCCCTGAGGTGCTCCTGAGACTGCAAAACAGCGCAGTGTATTACCAAAACAGCTTCCGGTAGCAATAATCTGATCCATTTCATCAAAAACGGCACAGATGTAATCCAGATTGCGGTCTCTCTGGATACCTTCCTGATCCAGCAGGGCATCTATCTGAGACAGACGTCTGGTTTCGTTTGGGTAGATTCTGGAAATTGTATAATTTTCATACATATCAAGTCCCTTTCTAACAGTATACAATAGCCAGGTGTATTTTTAAAGAAGTAAAAGCTCCCGACTGACAAAATGCAGTATCCAGCAGATGGCAAGCATATCAGCGCTGCCTCCTGGAGACAGATTCTTTTTTACAAATTCCTGATTCATAAGATCCAGTGTGTTGCGGAATGGACAGCACCGATGGCTGCACACAGAATGCCCATACTGAAAATGGCGCCTTTATGTTCACACCCTCTGTTGCATGGAGCATTCGATTCTCAGCAAATTTCCCTGGCTGACGCAGCCTTGTAAACAGCTCCGGAAGAGAAGAAACGGGTGCGTCTGTATATTCCAGCCCAAGAAAGGCACATTCATAAAAATAGGGCCAGAGAGCAGATGCACTGTTCAGAAAAGAATAAAAGTCCATATCTCTGTGGTTGCCGTTATCGAAACGGTCCACAAGACCTGGCTTTGGGGTGACGGATACCTCATAGAGAAGGGAGCGGACTGCCAGTTCTGCAATGCGGGAAGCATCCCGTTCCTTCAGGGACTGTTCCAGTATCTGTTTTGTCTTTCGTTGTAATTCTTCCAGACTGTGAAGCCGTCTGGATGCACATTCCTTTGCAGGACCGCCACAGATCAGGCATGTCCGTGCAGGTTTTCCAAGATCAGTCCGGTCTATTTTTTCGGGAAGAACAGTTCATTCGGTGATGGCAGAAGTACATCCATATCGTAGAGCCGTCCCAGGGCGTCCGCATCTTCCAGTTCACAGACCAGAGACTTTAATGTATATCCATCCATATCCACCACCAGGAATGCTTCATTTCCGGTCACTTCGGACCAGATCTCCTGATAGAGAATCTCAGATTTTGCCCGCTGCAGCTGAAGCTTCACGTCTGCCAGACCTGCCTGAAATCCTCTACGGATCAGGTGAGAATTCTTTACAGGACCTGCAATATTCATTGTAAAGCATAACAGAGGCTTCTGATACTGCATGAGAAGTTCCCTCTGATGACAGGCACGGCGTTCTCTGATATCTAATATCTGCATTAATGTGAATTCCTGTTCTCTCATTTCACTGGACATGGCATTGATTGCGATTACCTTTCACTCTTCGAAAGGACTGGAGTTTGAACAAGTAGTTTTGTTTGTGTCTGACTATAGACTGTCCAGTGAAGAAGATGTTTATAACCATTATGTTGCAGCCACAAGAGCTAAAACCAAGTTAATTTTGGTATATGTCAATGGTGATTGGAGTGCAGGCCAATTTGCAAAGAATATAAATAATATATTGGGGAAGTCTGGCTTAAAAATGAAGGATGTAGCAACTATAGTTAACTGTACCGAATGCATCAGTGATTAAGAAAAAAAGGTCTCTCAATACCAAGTACGCATGGTATTAAGAGATCTTTTTCTTATAGGTGTACACGCAAAGCATTAGTTGACGCAATCCTAATCATGCTTTTACGTAAATCAGTGTATTTTATGGAATATCGAAAACCTAAGTATCCCGTGACGGCAAAAATGTAACAGCCAAACTCGAAAAATGTTGATATTTTTGCCGATGATATGGTATACTATGTAATAGATTAACGTAGTTTTTTGATAAATTTTATGGTGGAGGATTATAGATGCGATATCTTTCAGTTGCTGAAATAGCGAAAAAGTGGGATGTGTCAGAGCGCAGTGTTAGAAATTACTGTGCCCAGGGACGTGTGAACGGTGCGTTTCTTACCGGCAAGACATGGAACATTCCGGAAAACGCAGAAAAACCGGAGCGTACTAATAAAAGAAAAGCAGAACCAATTACTCTGTTGGATATTCTGAAAGAGCAGAAGGCAAGTAAATATTCCGGTGGGAT
>CAKRYE010000122.1 GCA_934426285.1 uncultured Blautia sp. | reverse complement strand
CTAAGTCCCATATCATCCAGAAGATCATAGAAGTTATAAATCAGGCCATCCTCACCCATCTGACATTTCCATGAAGCAGAATAACTTACATCCGGTGCTTCACCGGCTGCAATCATAGCATTCAATTTTGTCAGGAAATCCTCGGATGGAATATGCATCAGATTCACTTCGATATTGGGGTTTGCTTCCATGAACTTATCTACAGATTCTTCAATGGCCTTTTTTTCGTCTCCACTTCCCCAATAAGTAAATTTTATAGTTTCTTTCTCGTCACTGTCCTTGTTGTCTGCCTTTGCAGTTGTGTCTGCACTCTCAGAAGCTTTAGACGCTGTTTCGCCTGAACCTCCACATCCGGTAAATAAAGCAGTACAGGTCATTAATGCTGCCAGACCTAAAGCCATTCCTCTTCTCTTCATAAAATTTCCTCCTGTTTTTTATCAGCGCGCTTGTTTTTGATGGTTTTATTATATAGCCATTAATAGCATTTTCTCTATGGGACTTTTTTCGGATTATAGCACTTAGATTAGAAACTGACCAAGAGAATAACCAAACTTTCAATTTTATCTTTACATCAATGAAATTATACACAAAAAACCTCCGGACATTCCTGCCCGGAGGTTTCCATTCGTTTATATATCAGTTATCCAATATCACTGATCATTTGTCAGATGAAGCTTGTCCAGGATATAGAACACCAGACTCAGCGCCATACCTACAACACATGCCAGGACCATACCTGTCAGTTTTACATTTCCCAGATTCAGGGAGATTCCGGAAAGACCTACGATAAATACAACAGAGGTCAGTGTCAGGTTTCTGGATTTACCGTAATCTACTTTATTGTCTACCAGCATACGAAGTCCAGAGGTACCGATCATACCATAGAGCAGGAAAGAAATTCCTCCGATCACAGGCCCGGGAATGGTATTGATCAGTGCTGCCAGTTTTCCAAGGAAGGAACAGCAGATAGAGAGAACAGCCGCACCTCCGATCACTTGCACACTGTAAACCTTTGTCATGGCCATAACACCAATATTCTCACCATAAGTAGTTGTGGGCACAGAACCCATACATGCAGACAGAGTTGTAGAAAAGAAGTCTGCAAAAAGGGAACGATGTAAACCCGGTTCTTTCAGCAGATCTTTCCCTACGATCTTACTGGTTACGATCTGATGTCCTATATGCTCAGATGTTACCAGAAGAAGTGCCGGGAAGATTGTCAGAATCGCTTCCAGATTAAATTTCGGATGCTGGAAATTAGGCAGTGCAAAGAATGCAGCCTCTTTTACTGCTGTAAAATCCAGAATTCCACAGAGAACTGCTGCCACATATCCCGCGATGATCGCAATCAGAATCGGGATCACTGATAAAAATCCTCTGAACAGAATCTGTCCAAACACTGCAACTCCCAGTGTTACCAGAAATACGATCACATTTTTCATATCTATCTTATCGTCAAGAAGTCCTGCTGTACTTGCAGCACTTCCGGCAAGCTCCAGACCGATCAGTGCAACTACCGGTCCCATTGCAGCTGTGGGAAGCACGATATCAATCCATTTGGTTCCACATTTTCCAATGATCAGCGCCAGGATCATACCTGCAATGCCAAGAACTACAAATCCGCCCAGTGCATACTGGTATCCGAATTTTGTCATGACCAGGATTCCCGGTGACAGAAAAGCAAAGCTTGATCCAAGGTAAGCCGGAGCTTTTCCCTTTGTGATAAAAATAAACAGTAAAGTTCCCACACCGTTCATCAGCAGTACAATGGCCGGATTGATCCCGAACAGAAACGGAACCAGTACAGATGCACCAAACATGGCAAACATATGCTGAATACTAAGCGGGATCAGCAGCTTTGCAGGCACCTTGTCTTCTACCTGAATAATTCTTTTTTCCACTCTTTCTTCCTCTCTTTTCCCTTATTTTTCACAGTTTGCTTCATTATACACATATTATTCTGAAAAATCCACTATTTTTACATAGGCAGTAAGCAAAAAAGAACCTTCCATGGATTTTATTTCCACAGAAAGTCCTTTTTTTCAAATATTTATATTCTTTGTTTCTTTATCGTTATGCTCCTGTCTTTCCCTCCGGGAAGATAATCTTGTTCACAAAGAAAAATACCACCATCGATACACCACCATTCAACACTGTAGTTCCGATATTGTACAACCAGTCCGGTACAAACATTCCTGCTACTGCAACCCAAATGCAATTAATGGAATTTACAATACAGGTAACAATACAGAATACGATCAGGTACCTAAATGCCTGATATCAGTCCAATGACAATAACGGAGTGAACAGTAACTATTACACCCCTACCCAGTATATATTTTAAGTATAGTCTTTTCGTACACATTGTTCTATGATATAATGGTTGAGCTACCATCCCCAGACTGGTGCAGAGAGGGGGTGTGTCGTATGGATATACTTTCATCTTTTTTGCTTTCTATCTTGGCAAGTGTAATCGCCTACTACATTTGCAAATGGCTAGATAGAAAATAGCAGCTGGTAGCTAGCCTAGGGTATAAGCCGCCCTGACACAAATGGAACAGAAAACCCCGGTGCTGGAACACCGGGGTTTTTGCGTGTCGCATGGACACTTTCATCTTTTTGCCTACTGGTATTATATCATATGCGTTTTTTGTTTGCAATATACTCAATATACTTTTTCAAATCAAGTCAAACTTTTGTTGCTCGTTTGGGTGCAAGAAAACCCCGGAAAACCTTGATTTTCCGGGGTTTTTGAACCATTTTGATATAGTCTGAGCAGTCGATTATCGCTTGCTGAACTGCGGAGCGCGACGAGCTGCTTTGAGACCGTATTTCTTACGTTCTTTCATACGTGGATCACGAGTTAAGAATCCAGCAGCTTTCAGAACTGGTCTGTAGTCGTTGTCTGCCTGAAGAAGTGCTCTTGCAACACCATGTCTGATGGCACCAGCCTGTCCTGTGTATCCACCGCCATGAACGTTAACTAATACGTCGAATTTGCCTTCTGTTTCTGTTGCAGTTAAAGGCTGACGAACGATAACTTTCAGTGTATCTAATCCAAAATATTCATCGATATCTCTTTTATTGATTGTGATCT
>CAKRYE010000121.1 GCA_934426285.1 uncultured Blautia sp. | reverse complement strand
ATCAAGCCACGTCGTCCAGGCGATATCGCAACCTGCTATTCCGATGCTTCCAAAGCAGAGAGAGAACTGGGATGGAAAGCAGAAAACGATATTAAAGAAATGTGCGCCGATTCCTGGAGATGGCAGTCCAATAACCCGAATGGTTATGAAGAATAATTAATTAAATCAACTGAATGCAGGTTCGTTTAGCAGTCTGCTAGCGGAAAATCAACACCCCCACTCATGGAAAGAATGTTCATGTGTGGGGGTTCTTGGTTTTAAAATTGTAATCCTAATTCTGGCTGATTTTTTCAGAGAACACATTTTTTTCGCAGACTGACCATAGATCAAACACATTTGTCAGATATAGTAATACCATCAACAAAAACAAAAGAAACAGAGAAAATTCAAAATAGAAAGAACAGAGAGGTATCACTATGAAATATAAACATTTGGCAATGATCATGGGAGTTATGATAACAGCAACATCTGTGGGCTCTACAGCAACTGTGTTTGCGGCGGACAGCAAAACAGAAAGTACTCAGGATGCAGATGACACCACAGAAGATACATCGGAAGCATCTGAAGCATCTGAAGAGAAAGCAGACGACAGCAAAGAAGAAACAAACGAAAATGAAATTCTCGGAGAAGTAAAATCTGTAGAAGATGGAAAAATCACCATCGCAATAGGAACCAGAAAAGAAATGGGTCAGCCAGGTGAACAGCCCCAGGGTGGCGAAAATGACGAAGCACCAGATGGTAATGGTGATGGCCAGGGAGCTCCGGACGGAGAAGCACCATCTATGTTAGATCTGACAGGTGAAGAACAAGAAATCACAGTTACAGACAGCACAGTGATTACGAAACAGTCCATGGGCGGCAGTCAGGGAGCACCTGGTGGAGAGGCGCCGGAGAAACCAGAGGGAGAAGCATCTGACAGTGACAATACAGACAGCGAATCCCCGGAAAAACCAGAGGGAGAAGCCCCGGATGGTAACGGGCAGGCACCAGATGGCCAGGGAGTACCAGACGGCGCAGGTCAGACGGAAGAGATTACATTAGATGACATCAAAGAGGGCGACGTAGTAGCTATCACATTAGATGATGACGGAAATGCAGCAACCATCACAGTCCAGTCTATGGATATGGGTGGTGGACAGGGTGGTCCTGGCGGCCAGGCTTCCGGTGTGGACAGCTATGATGCAGCAAATGAATACAGCTCAGATGAAACAGTCTCCGATACCTCTCTGGAATCTACAGGAACAGACGAAAACGCAGCACTTATTTCCAATGGTGCAGAGGTTACCTTCAGCAATGACGCAATCTCAAGAACATCTTCCGACAGCCAGGGCGGTGATAACTCCAGCTTCTATGGTGTAGGAGCAGCAGTTCTTGCCACAGACGGAACTGCATATGTCAAAGGCAGTACAGTAACCACAGACAGCAAAGGAGGTGCAGGACTTTTTGCATACGGTGACGGAACTGTATATGCAGCAGATACAGATATCACCACACAGCAGGATACTTCAGGCGGAATCCACGCAGCAGGTGGCGGCAAGCTCTATGCCTGGGATCTGAATGTAGAGACAAATGGCGAATCCTCCGCGGCAATCCGCAGTGACAGAGGCGGCGGAAGAATGGTAGTAGACGGCGGTACTTATACATCTAACGGGGTAGGCTCTCCTGCGGTTTACTGTACAGCAGATATTGCAGTCAACAATGCAGAACTGACAGCAAATGGTTCAGAAGCAGTCTGCATCGAGGGATTAAACTCTCTGAGACTCTATAACAGCAATCTCACCGGAAATATGAGTGATGATGATCAGAACGATACCACATGGACAGTCATTCTCTATCAGAGTATGTCCGGTGACTCTGAGGTAGGTAACAGCACATTCCAGATGGATGGTGGTACGATCATATCCAAGAACGGTGGTTTATTCTACACAACCAATACAGAATGTACCATTGCATTAAAGGACGTAGATATCACATACAACGATGACAGCGAATTTTTCCTGCAGTGTACAGGAAACAACAACCAGCGTGGATGGGGCCAGAGTGGTGCCAACGGATCGGACTGCAACTTCACAGCAGACAGCCAGGATATGAAAGGGAATGTAATCTGGGATTCCATTAGTGACCTTGATTTCTACATGACCAACGGCAGCATACTGGAAGGTGCGTTTGTCAATGACGAATCCAACGCAGGAAACGGTGGAGACGGATATTGCAACGTAGTGATCGACAAAGATTCCACATGGACAGTAACTGATGACAGCACCATCACATCCCTTTCAAACGCAGGAACCATCACAGATGCGGACGGTAAGACAGTTTCTATCGTAGGTACAGACGGAACAACTTATGTAGAAGGCGACAGTGATTACACAATCACAGTAGGCTCCTATCAGGATAGCGCAGATACATCTGCATCTACTACAGTCGATGACTGGTCAAACTATGAGGTAGAAAGACCGGAATCTCTGTAAAACAAATGAAATAGAACAGATATAAAAAAATCACGGTTTTTGCCGTGATTTTTTTATATGTACACTCTAGAGAGCATTTCTATAGAATTAAAAATTATTTCTGCAGCTTCTTAGCATGCTCAGATTTCGGTTCGCAGGTAAGTTCAACACCCAGTTTACGGAACTGCAGAATGTCTACCTGAGACAGCAGTACAGAAGTATGAACCTGGCAGCCTTTTAATTTCGGAATCTGCTGCAGGGCAAGTTTCGCATCTTCATTATCTGCGGCACTGATGGAAAGTGCGATCAGAGTTTCATCAGAATGAAGTCTTGGGTTCCTGCTTCCGAGATATTCTGTTTTGAGAGCCTGGATCGGTCTTAATGCTTCCGGAGAAATAACATGTTTGCTGTGGTCAATTCCGGCAAGTTCTTTCAGGGCATTCAGCAGCAATGCGGAAGAAGCACCCAGAAGTTCAGAAGTCTTACCTGTAACGATATGTCCGTCAGGAAGCTCCAGGGCAGCAGCAGGTGCGCCGGTTTCTTCCTCGCGTTTCAGAGCTGCAGGAACAACCTTGCGGTCTTCAATATTAACATGAGCCTGTTTCAGCAGAAGCTCAATCTTGTAAACCTCTTCTTCCCGTCCTGTTCCGCGAACCAGAGCTTCCATGCTCTTATAATATCTGCGGATGATTTCCTGGCGTGCAGCTTCTTTGCAGGCTTC
>CAKRYE010000120.1 GCA_934426285.1 uncultured Blautia sp. | reverse complement strand
ACGGGGCTCGAACCCGCGGTCTCGACCTTGGCAAGGTCGCGCGTTACCAACTACGCCACTATCGCATTTATGATGTCGTTTGAGTGATTACCTCAGTGACAAAATATATGATACTATATACAGTGGAGTTTGTCAAATGTTTTTTTATTTATTTTGAAATTTTATGTTACTGTTCACTGGTAATATTCCGCGAGGTGTTTTTTGTGAGCGAAGGTCACAGAAAACCCGAGACATACCGCGCGAATTTATGCGGTTAGCATAAATTCTGTGCATCGCGAAGCGTGTTACTGAGAACGGAGTGAACAGTAACAATTTATGAAGATTCCGTGAAGGATGGGATGGAAAATTGCAAATTGGGAGGGGGTGTGCTATGATAGGACAGACGGAGAGAGACTGATAAAGGAGTTGAGGCTCAGTTTATGAAGAAAAAAATTTTAGTATTATTAGTTTGCAGTATGCTTACGTTACCAACAACAGTTTCTGCGGATATTCTGGATTATGAGGGGACAATTAATGCTTATAAGCAGGATAATAAGATACCGCAGACATTTGAGATTGATAATGGAAGTGGAGAGAAGGTAACTGCAGTTGCTAAGTCTGATAAGGTTTCTGTTTCTGCAAAAGCAACTTATATACGTTCTATGCCGGGGAAAAACGGAAAGAAGCTTGCAAGAGTGTATCTTGGTACCGGTGTAGAGAGAGTGGCTGTATGTGATAATGGCTGGAGTAAAGTGACTTATGAGAAAAAGAGCAAAACGGGTACAGAAAAGATCAGTGGCTATGTGCCCACAAAACATATCAATGACAGTGATCAGGTTGCTCAGGCAGAGGGAACTTTTACAGCACTGAAGGACAGTGATATTCTGGATTATCCGGGAAAAAAGGATGGACAGGTAGTAGGTGAGGTCATTCAGGAGGATGAAGTGAAGCGGCTGGCTACTGTGAATGATATCTGGAGTCAGATTTACTATAAAAAAGAGAATGGAAAAAGAGGCATTGGATATATTCCTACCAGTGTTCTGGAGAATACAGCAGCAGAGGAGAAAACAGAGGAGTCAAAGGTTGCTAAAGTAGACGGTGAAGAAGCAGGAACGATTCATAAAAGTGAAGGTAAAGGCGTTTTTGCAGAGGCTGTGGATGGTGTAACTGCTTCAAAAGGGAAGGCTGTGGATGGAGTGCAGGTGGGTACTCCGGTAGCTGTGTCTTCAGATGCGTCACTGGTTCCGCTGGGAACCTTTAAGATTACTCATTATTGTCCCTGCAGTATTTGTTGTGGTCCTTGGGCAAATGGCATTACTTCTACAGGGGTAACTGCTACGACAAACCGTACGATTGCGGTGGATCCTACACAGATTCCATATGGATCTAAGGTTGTGATCAATGGACAGGTTTATGTTGCAGAGGACTGTGGTGGTGCGATTAAACATAATTGTATAGATATTTATGTTGCTACCCATCAGGAAGGGGAGGACAAAGGGGTATATTATACAGATGTTTATTTGTTAAAGTAAAAAAGAAGAAAGAATTTAACTGAATCAAGTAGCAAAGCGGATTGCGAATATCCGCTTGACCTGAAAAATAGAAATCCGGGAGAATCTAGAAATGATCTGTTATATCTGTGATCATTTCGGAAGTTCTTCCGGATTTTTTGAAATTATCTTTTATGCGTTTTGTAATGCCTGTTCAATATCAGCGATAATGTCATCAACATTTTCAATACCAACAGAGAGGCGGATCATTCCCGGTGATACGCCGGCTTCAGCAAGCTGTTCATCGTTCATCTGACGGTGAGTATGGCTTGCAGGATGCAGGATCATAGTCTTGGATGCTGCTACATGAGTTGCGATGGTGGCAAGCTTTAAGCTGTCCATAAAGCGGACTGCAGCTTCTCGACCGCCTGTCAGTTCAAAGGAGATAACACCGCAGGTTCTGCCTTCGTTCATGTATTTCTGAGCAAGTGGATAGTATTTGTCATCAGGAAGTCCTGCATAGTTTACATGAGACACTTTCTCATGAGCATTCAGGAATTCTGCAATCTTCTGTGCATTATAGCAGTGACGTTCTACACGAAGAGGAAGAGTTTCCAGTCCCAGGTTTAACAGGAAGCAGTTTGCAGGAGACGGGATGGAGCCAAGGTCACGCATCAGCTGAGAGGTTGCCTTTGTGATATAAGCCTTTTTTCCAAACTGTTTAGTATAAATAACACCATGATAAGATTCATCCGGTTCAGTCAGTCCGTGATATTTGTGTCCATAGGCATCCCAGTCAAAGTTACCGCTGTCAACGATAGCACCACCGACCTGTACAGCATGTCCGTCCATATATTTGGTTGTGGAATGGGTAACGATATCAGCGCCCCATTCAAAAGGACGGCAGTTTATAGGTGTAGCAAAGGTGTTGTCTACAATAAGCGGAACTTCATGTTCGTGAGCAACCTTTGCGAATTTTTCAATATCCAGAATTACCAGAGCCGGGTTTGCGATGGTTTCTGCGAAAAGTACTTTTGTATTAGGACGGAAGGCAGCTGCGATTTCTTCAGGGCTTGCATCGGTGTCAACGAAAGTGCAGTCAATGCCAAGCTTCTTGAAAGTAACAGCCAGGAGGTTAAAGGTTCCTCCGTAAATAGTGGAAGCTGCCACAACGTGATCACCTGCTTCACAGATATTGAAGACTGCATAGAAGTTGGCAGCCTGTCCGGAAGAGGTAAGGATAGCGGCAACACCACCCTCCAGATCTGCAATTTTTGCTGCTACAGCATCATTTGTGGGGTTCTGCAGACGGGTATAGAAATAACCCTCTGCTTTCAGATCGAAAAGCTGTCCCATTTCATCAGTAGTATCATATTTGTATGTTGTACTCTGACAGATTGGAAGTGCACAAGGTTCACCCTTTGATGGAGTGTAACCGGAATGGAGGCATTTAGTCTCTAATTTTAAGTCACTCATGAGTTTGATTCCTTTCTTTATGCGTAAGTTGCTCCAGTAAATTATGTATTAATATGGGAAAATCAGATAATATGATGGGATATTGATACAAAATTTCATGATAGCAGTAAGAAAATTATACCGCCGAAAACCAGATAAGACAATAAAAAGACAATAAAAAATGAAATAAAAAAATGCCCAGAGCCGGAATCGAACCAGCGACACGAGGATTTTCAGTCCTCTGCTCTACCAACTGAGCTATCTGGG
>CAKRYE010000119.1 GCA_934426285.1 uncultured Blautia sp. | reverse complement strand
CTGTCTAATGATTCCGGTCTAACCATTTGCATATGTAGTAACCAACTACACTTGCCATAACCGAAATAAGAAAAGAAGTAATTAAATCCACACTAACGCACCTCCTTCCTGCTGGAAAGAGTCGACAGCATAGCTATTATATCTCGATTATTATCAGAAGTCCAGAACAATACGGACTCCTCTTGATCAGGGTGTCCAGGGTTCGAGCCCCTGAAGGCGCATTAAAGACACTGTTTTTGCAGACGTAGGAGCTGCAGGGACGGTGTTTTTCTTTGTTGGGAATCACCTTGCCTACTTGACAAAAAATATCAGTTAGTATAAGCTATCTTCAGAAATTATTATTGATAAAAAACTTCAATAATAACGAATGGCAGGAACTTAAGATAAAAGCTTCTGTTGTGAAATAGACATACTAACTATGGCAAATTAAAAAGGTGAGCGAATTACAATGACATTAAAAGATTTGGAAATCGGAAAAAGTGCTGTGATCAAAACAGTTGGCGGTAAGGGGGCTTTGCGCCAGCATTTCCTGGATATGGGTATGATTCCGGGAGCAGAGGTTACAGTAGTGAAATTTGCGCCCATGGGAGACCCTATGGAACTACAGGTACATGGGTATGAACTGACCCTGAGACTTGCAGAGGCAGAGCAGATAGAGATTGAACAGATTCCCAGGCGGAGCAACAGTCATAAGAGAATTGAGGCATTAAGCGATGCAGCGCATCCGGGTCTGGGTGAAGAGGGAAAATATCATTCCAAGAAGGATGAACATCCACTGCCGGAGGATACTGTGCTGACCTATGCTCTGGTAGGAAACCAGAACTGTGGAAAGACTACATTGTTTAATCAGCTGACAGGTTCCAATCAGCATGTAGGAAATTTCCCAGGTGTAACTGTTGACCGTAAGACGGGTACCATTAAAGGACATCCCAATACAGAAATCACGGACTTACCAGGTATCTATTCTATGTCACCGTACAGCAGCGAGGAGATTGTTTCCCGTAATTTTGTACTGGAGTCAAAGCCAAAGGCTATCATTAATATTGTAGATGCCACTAATATAGAAAGAAATCTGTATCTGACCATGCAGCTGCTGGAAATGGATATTCCTATGGTTGTAGCTTTGAACATGATGGATGAGGTAGTTGGAAACCAGGGTTCTATAGACGTGAATATGATGGAAGCTTTGCTGGGAGTACCGGTAATCCCTATTTCTGCAGCAAAGAATGAGGGTGTGGATGAATTAGTGAAGCATGCCTTACATATTGCGAAATATCAGGAGCGCCCGCTGCGCCAGGACTTTTGTGATAAAAACGATCATGAGGGATCTGTCCACCGGTGTATCCATGCGGTCATGCATCTGATTGAGGATCATGCAGTCCAGGCAGATATTCCGGCACGTTTTGCGGCAACCAAGGCAATCGAAGGGGACCCGCTGGTTCTGGAAAAGCTGAAGCTTGATACAAACGAGTCGGAAATGCTGGAACATATCGTGCAGCAGATGGAGACGGAGCGTCAGGTAGATAGAAGTGCAGCCATTGCAGATATGCGGTTTGATTTTATTGAACGATTGTGTGAACAGACCGTTGTGAAACCAAAGGAAAGTAAAGAGAGGATCCGAAGCGAGAAAATAGACCGGATTCTTACCGGAAAATATACGGCAATTCCCTGCTTTATCGGAATTATGGTCCTTGTTTTTTATCTTACCTTCAATGTGATCGGTGCCTGGCTGCAAAGTTTGCTGGAAATGGGAATTGATAAAGTGTCTGAACTGGCAGATGCAGCGTTGACAGCAGCTCATGTGAACAGTGCTATGCACAGCCTGGTGATCGATGGTATTTTTACAGGAGTGGGAAGTGTGCTCAGCTTTCTGCCCATTATTGTAACTCTGTTTTTCTTTTTGTCCCTGATGGAGGACAGCGGATATATTGCCCGTGTGGCATTTGTAATGGATAAGCTGTTGCGTAAGATCGGTTTATCCGGACGAAGCATTGTGCCTATGCTGATCGGATTTGGATGCACAGTTCCGGCAGTTATGGCCACGCGTACTCTTACCAGTGAGCGTGACCGAAAAATGACCATACTGCTGACACCGTTTATGAGCTGTACGGCAAAGCTTCCAATATATTCCTTTTTTGTAAGTTCCTTCTTTCCAAAGAGAGGCGGACTGATCATGGCAGGCCTTTATCTGTTGGGAATTTTAGTAGGAATTCTGGTAGCATTTTTGTATAACGGAACTCTTTTTAAGGGAGATCCGGTACCTTTTGTGATGGAACTTCCTAACTATCGTCTGCCGGGAGCGAAGAATGTGACGCAGCTTTTGTGGGAAAAGGCGAAAGACTTCCTGCAGAGGGCATTTTCAGTGATTCTTCTGGCAACCATGGTAGTCTGGTTCCTTCAGAGCTTTGACCTGCATCTGAATTTAGTAAAGGATTCCTCTGACAGTATTCTGGCTTTAGTGGCAGGCTGTCTGGCCCCTGTCTTTAAGCCTCTTGGACTGGGAGACTGGAGAATCTGTACAGCCTTGATCAGCGGATTTATGGCAAAGGAGAGCGTAGTATCCACTCTGGAGGTCCTTTTTGCAGGAAGCATTACGTCTGTGCTTACACCGTTGGCAGCAGCATCACTGCTAGCGTTCAGCCTGCTTTACACTCCATGTGTGGCAGCAATTGCATCTGTGAAACGCGAACTTGGTGGCAGATGGGCGGCATTTGTAGTTCTGTGGCAGTGTGCCATTGCGTGGATCGTTGCATGGGTCGTACATTTAATCGGTGGAATATGGTAGAAAAAAACAATCCCGTCAGCAGCTTGTGCGTACTGCTGACGGGATTTTCACATTTTAAAAAGAAGGAGTACCGGGTCTTGCGACCCGGCAAGTATGAAAAAGAAAAAGTTTTATCAATAAAGCATTTGCTTTATCTGTTTAATACTATACTGGGAAAATGTGAGCAAAATGTGATGTGAAATTGAAAAAAATGTGATGAAATTCTAAAAAACTTATAAAATGACCTGCAGGGATAAAAAACAGACCTGCAAAAGGCCTGTAAAAAGAAGGAGGGCCGGATCTTTCGATCCGGCTAAGTATGAAAAAGAAAAAAGTTAAAATTTATATGATGAAAAAGCAATTGCGTTTGTTCTGTAAAGCATTTGCTTTATTTGCTTATTAATATACAGGGAATTTGTGAGTAAAATGTGATGGACTGTTGAAAAAAACGTGATTAAATTCTAAAAAACTTATAAACTGGCAGGAAGAAAACACAAGGTGGAAAACTGAAAATAAGCATTGTAAAAATCCGAACTGTAATTTATAATAAAATTCAATGGTAACGG
>CAKRYE010000118.1 GCA_934426285.1 uncultured Blautia sp. | reverse complement strand
ATAGCCTTTCATTGTTTTCTGGATATCAGTAACACCAACAGAACCGCTATGAGCAAATGTTGGGACTGTAAGCAGAAACATAGACAATACTGTTACTAATGCAACAATTTTTTTCAGTGTTCTTTTCATAACCTTTTTTCTCCTTTTCTTCATTTTGATAGAGCGCTTATTATACGGTAATGTCTTATGTTATTTAAATACGATAGAAAGCGTTTCAATTCCTCTTGTTTTTTCATTTTCAAAGATAACGCTGACGATATAGTTTCCTTTACCACCATGTACGGATAAATTTTTAAAGAGACCGTTTTTACCTTGTTGAATAACATTTGGTATGTCATCACCATTTTTATCTTTTAAATCCATATAACAACTGTACCAACCTTTTTTCCAGTTGAATTTTATATTTATTTTTTTGCCAACATATTTATCATAACTGAGATAAATGGTATCTGTCTTTGAAAATTTCTTTCCTGAAATAGTAGTATTTCCAATTTTTACAGATGAAATCGGACTGGTATATTTGTATACAGTAACATTTGTCTTAAAGGTTTTCTTTCCGACTTTTGTTGTAATGATAGTTTTTCCTGCACTTTTCGGATAGAAATGATATGATTTCATAGAATTGCGATTGTTGCACTCAATTCTTCCAATTTTCGGGTCAGCTATTTTGACAGAAATCTTTTTAGCATGTGTTGTTGCAAAACCAAATGGCTTACTTTCATTTTTAACAGGAACATATGCAGAAAAATTTTCTGCTACCCATGTGCTGGTCGCTGCATCACTTGCGGCTGAAACTGGAATTGCAGTTATCAGCATTACGAAAACTGCTACTAATGCAACAAATTTTTTCAATGTTCTTTTCATAACCTTTTTTCTCCTTTTCTTCACTTTAGTAAAGTGTTTTTATAGCTTGATTTTACTACGGTGGTATTTTATAGTCAATATATCATTCATATTTAAACTTAGAAAAACCTCTCTCAAAAAAAAGTGAAAGAGGTTCTTCTTATTATAGTAGTTTCCGATATTCCCGTCTGCCGTCCACGACAGCATAAATCGTTACGATCTGTTGAGATTCGTTGACCTTATAAAATACAAGATGCCGTTCTACGATCAGGACTCTGTAACCCTGTCGGCGCAAGGTTGCATAGTGGGGAACACTGCCAGAATACGGAAAATCCTTTAAATTGTTAATTGCCTTTTCAATTTTATCCAGATAATTCAGTGCAATATCTACACTGCCAGAATCATCGGCAATGTAAAAGATGATATCCCGGAGCTGTTCGTCTGCCTTATCTGTTCGCAAAATTTGGTAGCTCATCTGTTCCCCCTTGCTAATAATGCACTGCGGATATCGTCAAAAGTTTCCTGTACAGGTGCAACTCTGCCCTGCGCAACATCTTCTTCTGCATCAGCTAACGTACGTAACAGTTCCAGTTCTGCGGTCATTTGATTATATTCCTGTATTCCGATGAGAACAGTATCGCCGATGCCGTTTTTGGTAATAATAACAGGGGTTCGTTCTTCACGGCATGTTCTGGAAATTTCACTGTAATTGTTTCGTAATGCTGCGGATGGTCTGATAATTGCTTCCATATAATATTACCTCCTGTTCTTTGATAGTCATATTATATCATAATTTACATATGTCATTCAATGTTTTTCTCACTTTTAAATCAGGTACGAAAGAAGGTGTCCTTAATGACAATTCTTCCTTGTCTTGCTAATAATATCCCGCGATAACAAAACAAGGAGATTCATGTTTTCGGCATGAGTCTCCTTGTTTAAATATTATTTGAACCAGAGTAATAAATGTTCTACTTGTCCTGTTTTATCATTGACTACTGTTGTCATAATCTTAAGACCAGCACCGCCTTTAATTGAAACAGCACTACCATTTTTATAATCATCAGACTTTGCCCAGCCATCCCGGAAATAGGATATACCGTCATACTGCAAAGACCAACCTTTTTTTAAATTAAAGGTTATTTTTGTTTTTTTATTGGCAAATCTGGAATAGGATATAACACGATAAGGGTCTGTATTAAATTTTTTTCCTGATATTGTTGTATTTCCTACCTTTACAGAAGCTACCGGATTCACATAATCTTTTACCGTTAAAGTATATTTGCGTGTTGTATTTCCAGCTTTGACAGTAAGTAAAGTCTTTCCAACTTTTTTCGGATAAGCAATTACTCCGTAATTATTTGCCTCTACTGTTGCAATAGATGAATTACGTACTGTTGCAGATACAGAAGTATTTCTTGTATCAAGATTGCCAAGGCTTAAATAACTTCCATTAAATAATGTAATTTTGTTACTTTTTCCCGGATATAAAGTGACACTCTGCTTTGTTAAAGAACTTTCTGAGTTTGCCGCTTGAACTGGAAGTGCTGATAAAACCATAATGAAAATCAGTGAAAGTGTTAAAATCTGTTTTAGTACTTTTTTCATGTTTCTCTTTCCTTTATGTGTTTTTTATTGTATTCACTATATAGACAATGTAAGTTTCGAAAAAGTTTTAAGATTTTTAAAATTTTTTCGATTTATTTTTTTCTTTTCACTATACCAACAGGTAAAACTGAAAAAATACTCCAGACAGAGCTCTCTTCTGCCTGGAGTATGCATTCTTTCCAATGATCGCTCGGTATCTTTTTTCTTATTTAAATACAATAGAAAGTGTTTCCACTCCTTTGTTTTTCATATTTTCAAAAACAATGTTACAAATAAAGTTTCCTTTACCGCCATGCACATATACTCCCTTAAAGGAACCGCCCTCTTTTTGTTTAATAAGGTTTGGTATGTCGTTTCCATCTTTGTCTTTTAACTCCATATAGCAGCAATACCAGTCTTTTTTTGTATTAAATTTTAAATTTATTGTTTTACCTGCGTATTTATCATAGTCGAGATAGATTCTGTCTGTTTTGGCAAATTTGCTTCCTGAAATTGTTGTATCTCCAACTTTTACTGATGAAATTGGATCGGTATATTTGTATACGGTAACATTTGTCTTAAAAGTTTTCTTTCCTACTTTTGTTGTAACGACTGTTTTTCCTGCTCGTTTTGGAACGAAATGAATTAATTTCATAAAGGTCAGATCTTCATATACAATTTTTCCGATTTTCGGATTCGCAACTTTGACAGAAACATTTTTTGCCTTTGTTGTTGCAAGACTTAATTGCTTCGCATCACTTTTTACTGGAACATATCCTACCAGTTTGTCGGTTACCCAAGTATGGGTTGCTACATCATTTGCAGCGGAAACCGGAATTGCGGTTATCAGCATTGCAAATATTGCTACTAATGCGACAAGTTTTTTCATTGTTTTCTTCATAAACTTTTTCTCTCCTTTTCTTCGCTCTGAAAAAGTGTTTTTACATAATTTGATTTTACTACGCAGGTTTACTATAGTCAATATAACATTCATATCAAAATAATTGCCTGCTTCATACAATTATTGTTCACTCAATTCTTAATATCCAGCTTCGCAATACACAGATTTTATGCCTTAAACTATAAATGAGCAAATTTGAAAAATTGCACAAAATTATCCCGCTAACTTCATAAATGCATCAAAATCATTACTT
>CAKRYE010000117.1 GCA_934426285.1 uncultured Blautia sp. | reverse complement strand
CAAAAATTATAGATTTATAAAAGAAAACAATAAATAATTTTCAGAAAAATATAAAAATGATATTGTGAAAAATAACCATATATTGTATAATGTCAACAGCACATATGTTAATAATGACTAAAGTTGCGTGGAGATCAAAAAAACATATTTAAGGAGGGAACCGAATGTTAGATCAGTCTTATTACAGAAAAGCGGATGAGATCATCGAATACTACGGACGAAAAGCGGCATCTCTGATCCCGATCATGCAGGACATTCAGGCAGAGTACCGTTATCTTCCGGGAGAACTGCTCACCTATGTAGCAAAGGAGATCGGAGTAAAAGAAGCCAAGGCCTACAGTGTAGCCACATTCTATGAGAACTTTTCCTTTGAGCCGAAAGGAAAATATGTCATCAAAGTCTGTGACGGAACAGCCTGTCATGTAAGAAAGTCCATGCCTGTAAAAGAAGCTCTGATGAAAGAACTTGGGTTAAGCCATAAGAAGCATACAACGGACGATATGCTCTTTACAGTAGAGACTGTTTCCTGTCTTGGTGCATGCGGACTTGCGCCGACACTGACTGTAAATGATGAAGTACACCCGAAGATGACTCCTGAGAAAGCTGTCGAACTTTTGAATGAATTGAGAGGTGAGTGCGTATGAGTATTAATAGCAGGGACGACCTGTTAAATAAACAGGCAGAGGTAAATGAACAGATCAAATCTTACACCTGTCGCGTTCTTGTCTGTTCAGGTACTGGATGTATCGCATCCGGAGCACAGAAGATTTATGATGAGATGGCAACACTCTGTGAGAGAATTGACGGTGTAACAGTGGAAATGCAGAAAGACGTGCCTCATGTAGGCGTAGTCAAAACAGGATGCCAGGGCTTATGCGAACTTGGACCTCTGATGAGAATCGAACCGTACGATTATCAGTATGTACATGTACAGCCGGAAGACTGCAAAGAAATCGTAGAGAAAACCATTCTGGAAGGTAAACCGGTAGAGAGACTGTTTTACAAGGATCATGATGCTGTCTGTCCGCATCCGGATGATATTCCATTCCTGAATCAGCAGACACGTATCGTTCTGGAAAACTGTGGTAAGATTGACGCCGAGTCCATTGATGAATATATCGCAGTAGGCGGCTATCAGGCCCTTGCAAAAGTAGTGGGAGGAATGACGCCTCAGGAAGTAATTGATGAAGTAAGCAAGTCTGGTCTTCGTGGTCGTGGCGGTGCCGGTTTCCCGGCAGGAAAGAAATGGTCTCAGGTTGCACGTCAGGCAGAGAAGATCCGTTATGTAGTATGTAACGGTGATGAGGGTGACCCTGGTGCATTTATGGATGGTTCCGTAATGGAAGGTGATCCATATAAGATGATCGAAGGTATGACCATTGCAGCTTACGCAGTAGGCGCAGAAGACGGTTATATTTATGTTCGTGCAGAATATCCTCTTTCTGTAAAGAGACTGAGAATGGCGATCGAACAGGCGGAAAAATATGGCCTGTTAGGTGATAATATTTTAAATTCCGGTGTAAACTTCCATTTACATATCAACAGAGGTGCCGGAGCCTTTGTATGTGGTGAAGGTTCAGCACTTACTGCATCTATCGAAGGTAACAGAGGTATGCCTCGTGTAAAACCGCCCCGTACAGTAGAGAAAGGTCTGTGGGGTAAACCTACAGTTCTTAATAACGTAGAAACTTATGCCAATGTACCGAAGATCATTCTTCAGGGAGCAGACTGGTTCCGCACCATCGGTACAGAGGGAAGCCCCGGAACAAAAACCTTCTCACTGACCGGTTCTATTGAGAATACCGGTCTGATCGAGGTTCCTATGGGAACCACACTCCGCCACATTATCTATGATATCGGCGGCGGATTGAAGAGTGGCGCCGCATTTAAGGGCGTCCAGATCGGCGGTCCGTCCGGCGGATGTCTGATCCTGGATCAGTTGGATGCACCTCTTGACTTTGATTCTGTCAAAAAATTAGATGCTATCATGGGATCCGGTGGTCTGGTAGTTATGGACGAGAATACCTGTATGGTTGAGGTTGCCAGATTCTTTATGAACTTCACCCAGCGTGAGAGCTGCGGTAAATGTGTACCGTGTCGTGAAGGTACCAAACGTATGCTGGAGATCCTGGAGAGAATCGTAGAGGGCAAGGGTGAGATGTCCGATCTGGATGAACTGGAAGAGCTTGCAAATATGGTTCAGAACATGGCTCTGTGCGGACTTGGCAAGAGTGCACCTCTTCCTGTTATCAGTACTCTCAAACGCTTCCGCGATGAATATGAGGAACATATCCGCGATAAGAAATGTCGTGCAAAAGTATGTACTGCACTTCGTCAGTTCCACATCAATCCTGAGTTCTGTATCGGCTGCGGTAAATGTGCAAAGAACTGTCCGGCAGGTGCGATCTCAGGTAAGATTAAACATCCATATCACATTGATAACGACATCTGTATCAAATGCGGTGCATGTAAGGACAACTGTAACTTTGATGCAGTATATGTGGAAGCATAGAAGGGAGGATACACTATGGGCCATATGATAATTGACGGTAGAAAGGTAGAATTTACCGATGAAAAAAATGTCCTGTCTGTCATCCGCAAGGCAGGGATCAATATTCCGACACTGTGCTACCACTCAGAGGTATCCACTTTTGGTGCCTGTCGTTTATGTACAGTAGAGGACGACAGAGGCAAGACGTTTGCTTCCTGTTCCGAAGAACCAAGAGACGGAATGGTGATCTATACCAACTCCGGACGCATCAAGAAATACAGAAAACTGATCGTTGAGCTGCTTCTGGCAGCACACTGCCGTGACTGTACAACCTGTGTAAAGAGCGGCGAATGTATCTTACAGGAACTGGCACACCGTCTTGGTGTTCAGAATATCCGTTTCGAGAATACCAGAGAACTTCATGAACTGGACACAAGTTCCCCGTCTCTGGTACGTGATCCGAATAAATGTATCCTCTGTGGTGACTGTGTACGTGCCTGCGAGGAACTTCAGGGAATCGGTGCATTAGGCTTTGCATTCCGTGGAACAGAAGCCATGGTAATGCCGGCATTTAACAAGAAGATCGCAGAGACAGAGTGCGTAAACTGTGGTCAGTGCCGTGTATACTGCCCGACAGGTGCGATTTCCATCAAGACTCATATGGATGAGGCATGGGAAGCACTTGCAGACCCGAATATCCGTGTTGTTGCACAGGTTGCTCCTGCAGTACGTGTCGCAGTCGGTGACCACTATGGACTGACCAAAGGCAAGAGCGTGATGGGCAAGATCGTCAATGCACTTCACAGAATGGGCTTTGACGAAGTTTATGATACTTCCTTCAGTGCCGACCTTACCATTATGGAAGAGAGTGCAGAGTTCCTTGACAGAGTTAAGAAAGGTGAGAAACTTCCGCTCCTTACTTCCTGCTGTCCTGCATGGGTAAAATTTATCACAGACCAGTATAAAGATTATATTCCGAATCTTTCCACCTGCCGTTCTCCACAGGGAATGCTCTCAGCAGTTATCAAAGAGTACTTCCGTGATCCGGAACATGCAGCAGGCAAGAAGACAGTTATGATCTCTATCATGCCATGTACAGCCAAGAAAGCAGAAGCAGTTCGTCCGAACAGCTTCACAGACGGCGAACAGGATACAGATATTGTTATTACAACTACAGAGCTGCTCCGCATGATTGATAACTTTGGTCTTGACTTTGCAACTCTTGATCCGGAAGCCTGTGATATGC
>CAKRYE010000116.1 GCA_934426285.1 uncultured Blautia sp. | reverse complement strand
TCAATCAGCTCTGCCATATCTGTTCCGGAAAGAACATCAAAGTTCTGCGGATTCTTAATCCCCTGCCCTGTTACTGTCACAATACGGTCCATAACAGGTTTTCCAAGGATAACCGCTTCATAAACAGCGATCACGGTATCTACGTTATCAACGACGCATCCTGCATCTGCCGGAAGCATTGAAGAATTAATCTCTCTGTCTGTGACAGCCTTGATCAGGAAACGCTCACCACCCTGTGGGTACTTGGTCATCAGCTCCGCAACTTCTATACGTGGAATATCTTTTACCATTTCTTTCAGCTTGGCAATACAGTCAGGCTTGTTATCCTCAATACAGATGTATCCCTTTGCATTGTCAAAAAGCTTCAACATAACTCTTAAGCCTTCGATCAGCTTCTCAGAGTCATCCAGCATTCTCCTGTAGTCGCTGGTAAGATAAGGCTCACACTCGGCACCGTTTACAAGAATATGATCGATCTTGTCTGGTTCCTTTGGCGCAAGCTTTACCTGTGTGGGGAATCCGGCACCGCCCATTCCCACAACTCCGCCTTCTTTAATTCTCGCCAGAATTTCCTCTTTCGAAAGATCTTCCAGACGTGCAGGAGTAAATTCCACACTTTCATACTGCTGGTCATTCTCAATGATAATGGAATTGACCATAGAGCCTGTTGCTGTCAGGCGCGGTTCGATTCCTTTTACCGTACCGGAAACAGACGAATGGATCGGTGATGAGACAAACCCCGCAGCATCTGCGATCTTCTGTCCTGCGAGCACATGGTCTCCCTTCTGAACTATCGCTGCAGCCGGAGCACCGATATGCTGGGAAAGAGGATATACCATATCTCCCTTTGGCAGATATTTCACTACCGGACTGTTCTTGGATAATTCTTTTCCGTCATAAGGATGAACACCACCCTTAAAGGTTAAAATTCCCATTTTATTCCCTCCTTTTTATATTAAGACTCCTGGTTTTCTATAAACCCGAATCCCTGATATCTTATTTTTCTTTTTTGTTTCTGATGTTCTTCAGATTATGTAATTTGTATCCGCGGTTCAGATTTGGATATGCTTTTACGAAACGCTGCATATTGTGACCGACCTTTGCTGCCATAGCTTCTTTTCTCTTCTGAAGCTCTGTACTGATCTCCGCTGCAATTGCAGCACGTTTCTGTTCCATTTCTTTAAGAACTTCCACATCTCCCAGGCGTTCTTTTACACTCTCAAGCGTAGCTTCTTTGGCAAAACCAACACTGGCAATCTTCTCATGCATTTTCACAAGCATTTCGCCCTTTGCCTGCTCCATAGCTGCCTCAATAACAGGCAATTTCTCGTGGATACGGAAAGCTGCTGCTGCTGAGAAAGCAAAATCCACAACATATCCGATTCCTATCACACATATGCCGATCTCACCTACGTAAACCGGATACAGGATCACAATAGATTCCACAAGGGGATGCAGCACCTTAAACAGAATCACTGTAAAAGCTCCCCAGCCAAGGGATGCTCCCAGGCAGATACGTCCCTGGAAATTAAACTTATTATCACTGTAATCCCACCAGGATGTATGAAAAATAGACTCCATCAATACTGCTGTCACATACTCCAGTGCAGTTGCCACAACGACTCCTCCCAGATACAGATACAGAAGATTGTCGCTAAAGGGTTTCAGAAGCACATAGACAGATACCGCCCCAAATCCATATATGGTACATAAGGGTCCATTGATAAAACCACGGTTTACAAATTTGCCGCTTTTGACAGATACATAACAGGTTTCCCATACCCAGCCAAAAAAACTGTATATAATCAACCAATTCATAAGATGATAAAAATCAATCCCGCAAACAGTTAAATCCCACATGCTTTTTCTTCCTTCTGATATATTTTTAATTATACTATAAACCATTTTTTTCAAAAAATCACTACCCAATTTCCAATTTCTTGTGTATAATTAAATACAATTTAGGAAAGGAAAATTCTTAACATGATTGTTAAAAAAATGCCCATTTTACAAGGGTTTCCGGACTTTGAGACTGTTAAATTTTTCACCGGAAAATTCTTCCAAAAATACAATTTTTCACCTGTTTTTTATGACATAGAAACCACCGGATTGTCCCGAAAATCCACATTTTTGTACCTGATCGGAGCTGTTGGAATTGAAGATGAAACTTGGTATTTTCACCAATGGATGGCCGAAAGTGACAGGGAAGAAGAAACAATTCTGAGAATTTTTTCACAATTTCTTCAACAATGTGATTTGCTGATTTCTTACAACGGAGAACGATTTGACCAGCCCTATCTGGAGGCCAGATATGAAAAATACGGACTGCCCTCTCCTTTTGATCATAAAATGTCCCTGGATCTGTATCTGACTCTGAAGCCTTTGAAAACACTTCTGAAGCTGCCTGCTCTGAAACAGCCATGCCTGGAAGAATTTCTCGGAATCAAAGACCGAATTTATAACAATGGGAAAGAATGCATTCAGCTTTATAAAGATTTTCTGAAAAAACGAGATGCAGTTATGGCAGAAGAAATTCTCGGTCATAACCTGGAAGACGTGCTAGGACTTGGAAGAATTTTTGAGATGTTGAGTTATCTGTGTATTTATGATTCTGAGTATGAGGTTACATATGCGGAACTGGATGATGAAAATCTGATTCTGGAATTAACACTTCCTTATAAACTTCCGCAGAAATTCTCCAATGGAAATGAACAGTTTTATCTCACAGGAGAAGAAGAAACCATAAAATTTATTATCAAAACAACAGACGGTAAACTGAAACAATATTACGCTAACCCAAAGGACTACTATTATCTTCCGGAGGAAGACACCGTCATTCCTAAAGCCCTCGGATCCGGAATCGATAAGAAACACCGGAAGGCAGCTACTAAAGATACCTGCTATACCTGGTTTACATGCTCCCATATTTTTCTAAGCGATCCGCTGAAGCAGAAACAATATCTGGAACATGCACTTCCCTATTTGCTGAACACATTAAAATAATTTTTCTAAAACAAAAACACCATCTCTGCATAAATCTAGATATGCACAGATGGTGTTAATCAATTTCACTATAATTCTGTATAAAAAAATTATTCTTCTGTAGCTTCCTCAGCTGCCGGTGCTTCAAGAGCTTTCATGCTCAGGCTGATCTTCTTATCTTCGCCGTTGAAGTCAACAACCTTAGCTTCGATTTCCTGTCCGATAGAAAGTACATCTGCAGGTTTTGCAACGTGCTCTCTGGAGATCTGGGATACGTGAAGAAGTGCATCTACGCCAGGTGCAAGCTCAACAAAAGCCCCGAAATCTGTCATACGTGCAACTTTACCGGTTACCACATTACCTACAGCAAATTTTTCAGCTGCTGTAAGCCATGGATTCTCCTCAGGGAATTTCAGGGAAAGTGCAATCTTATCTCCATTGATATCCTTGATAAGGACTTTCAGCTTCTCGCCAACAGTGAATACCTTCTTCGGATTCTCTACTCTGCCCCAGGACATTTCGGAAATGTGAAGGAGTCCGTCTGCACCGCCAAGGTCAACGAATGCACCGAAATCTGTAACGTTCTTAACTGTTCCTTCAACAGTGTCACCAACATGGATCTTTTCCATTAATTCTTTCTGTTTTTCTGCTTTTTCAGCAAGAAGAAGCTGCTTACGGTTACCGATGATGCGGCGTCTTCTTGGGTTGAATTCTGTGATAACGAATTCGATCTCCTGATCTGCATATTTGGAAAGGTCTTTCTCGTATGTGTCGGAAAC
>CAKRYE010000115.1 GCA_934426285.1 uncultured Blautia sp. | reverse complement strand
AGATATGCACGTTCTATGTATATCACAAACTATGATCCGGAATTCCAGACAATGCGTGAATTACATTTTGGCATGAATCCATCTGCAACAGGCTGTACTTTAAAACTTGGCGGAAGTCTTACCAGACAGGAAATGCTTGATAACCTGAATCTCCTTTACGAACGTCTGGATGAAACAGGCTCACTTTTCTGGTGGCCAAGGGCAACAAACAAGAAAAGATGTCTGACCAGATGCAGTCAGGGACAGGGTGCATGGATTCAGCAGAGTGTTGAGCAGTGGTTTGGCCTCAGGATGGATGGAACACAGAAAACGCTGGTCATCAAGCCACAGGGATTGCTTTCCGGTTATAAACTTCAGAAAACACATCTTGGAGCTTATGTTTTTGATATTGAATACAGAGAAGAAAAAGGAAAAACTATTATTAATATTAAAAACTATAATGAGGAAGCAATAAAGGTTGTTTTTGAAGTGCGTAAGTACGGTGCAGGTGCACAGGGAGAATGTATAAGAGCAGAGGAATTGGTACTGGCTGGAGCTTTTGTTGAGAAAGAGTTTGCTACAGAGACAATGGCTGTACAGGAAACGGATATTGCAGGAGCTGAGTGCAGCACAATGACAGAGGATGGAATTTTGTTCAGTCCATATGGAATTATTATGCCTAAACTTTATAATTCAGACTGCGGAATCTTTTTGTTCCGTTATCTGATCAGCCAGTCAACAGACACGGAATGGAAAAATGCAGAAGTGAAGATAGAAGTTCCTGATGGATGGAAAGTACAGTATAAACAATTCTATCACTGGGATTATCAGCCTGTATTTTCAGATAATAAGGCAGTGTGCACAGTGGGAGAAGTACCACAGAATACTCATAAGGTAGCCGGTTTTTATATCAGCCTGCCAGATGAACTGGCAGGAGGAGAGAAGAGCGTGATGCTGTCAGAGCATCCTTTCCCTCAGGATACACAGCATAAAATGAAGCAGGTAACCCTGTATGTGGAGGGAAAAAAAACACAGGCAGCAGGAGTGATCCGTGCAAGTCTTGAGACTGATGGAAAACAGTGCAAGGTTTCAGAAATACCGGTACTGATTCTTTCCAAGGAAGACTATGCCGATGCATTGGATAAGATGTATCACGGAACAAAAAAATAGAATTTGTAAAGACAGGTGTGCAATTGTTCATGCACACCTGTTGTGCTATAATCAAAACGTATATATCAGACAGAACAGGAGATAAAATGTACAATATATTAGTAGTAGATGATGAGCGAATTCACAGAGAAGGACTTATTATGCTTCTTGAAAAAATATGCCCGGACGATATGCTGTGGGAAGCATCAAATGGTCAGGAGGCAATGGAGATCATGAATAATATTTCCTGTGAGATTGTGATCAGCGATATACGTATGGCAGAAATGGACGGCTTACAGCTGCAAAAAAAAGTAAAAACAGATTATCCAGAAACTGCATTTGTGATTGTAAGCGGATATGCAGATTTTTCCTATGCAAGAGAGGCGTTACAGTTTCATGCAAGTGATTATCTGCTAAAGCCTGTAGATGCAGAAGAGTTAAAGTGTGCCATTAAGAAAATAAAGAAATCAAAAAATCAGGATCAGGTTCAAAAACAAAAAGTAGATCAGATGGAACGACGATTGAAGGAATCTGCATATGGATATATGGAGTGGCTTCTGAATCAGTATATCCACCATACACGACGTAAGGTATGGGAGCCCTTAAGTGAGATGTTTCCTCTGAGACAGGAAGGCTATCTGATGTTGATCCGGATCAATAAGCAGCATCTGATTCTTAATGAAGAGATGAAACGGGAGATAGGGTATTTTATAAAAAAACATCTGATAGATACATCGTCAATTACATTTCAGGTCAACGGAACAGAAAATTTGCTGGCTGTGTTGGCCTTGTCAGGATCAAGAATTGAACAGGAACAGATCACTCAGATAGAGGAGTTTATTCAAAATATCCTGGTACTTGAGAAAAACAGAATTTATTTTGCAGTCAGCTCTCTGTATCCGGATATGGAAAGCTGCGGAAAAAAGGCATATGAAGAGGCTATGGCCGCGATGAAGTATTCTTTTTATGAAGAAGAAAGATATTTGCAGGCAGAGAAATATCTGTCTGATGAAAAGCAGGAGGATTCTGTAGGCAGTGAAGCAATTCTGAATTCTATAAAAGAAGGAAATCTGGGAAAAAGCGAAGCAATTTTTGAAAAAATAACAGAGGTTCTGTCAGAGCATAAAAGTGTTCAGCCGGATATTTTTAAAAGAAAAATCGTATTCTTTTTTTTCAGAATCTTACGTTATATGGAGCCCTATCTGAAAGCTGAACACTTGTCAGAATTAAATGCATTGGATAATCGTCTGATCGAAAGTCAGTGGTATTCTGAATTGAAAAAAAGGTCAGCGGAATTAATAAAAAATATAATCGCTTTCCGGGAAATAGCAGATTCACAGGAGACAGATCCTTTGGATGAAAGCAGGAGGTATATAGAGGAAAATTATCGGGACGAGATCAGTCTGGAAAGGATTGCAACATTGTATCATTTTAATGCTTCGTATTTCAGTACTTTATTTAAGCAGAGATTCGGAATTTCCTTTTCTGAATATCTGTCAGATATTCGTATGGAGAAAGCAGAGGATCTTTTGAAAACATCTTCCGACAAGGTAAGGGAGATTGCATTGGAAGTAGGGTATAAGGATCCCAATTATTTTAACAGGGCATTTAAGAAACGTCATAATATGACACCTGAAGAATTTCGCAAAAGAGTTGGATGATGATGGAAAAATTAAAATATACAAAATTTAAAACTCTGCTGATTAGTTCGTTTATTTGTATTTCCATTATTCCGGTTGTGCTTTTGGGTTTATTTATCTTCCATTTGTCAAAACAGGAACTGATCAGGCAGTCAGAAAAACAAATGTGGCAGAATGCTGAGAATGTCAGTGATATTCTGGATGAAAAGCTGGATTATATTGAGGAATTTTCATTAAAAATAAATGTAGATGCGAGAATTTATAATATATTTCAGAATCTGGATACGTCTGACAGTGTGCAGCTTGAAAGTGCCAGTCAGGAAATTTCAAAAATTTTGTTGGACTATCTGCCGTGGAATAACACGGTTTATTCTACGCATATTGTGACTCCGTATTATCAGTTTGGCGAAAAGGAAAAGAACTATTATCCAAATCATAGCTTTATGGGTTCTAAAATACAGAAAGCAGCAGATGAGGCAAATGGAAAACTTGTGTGGATTCCGGCATATAATTATCTGGACATGTTTTCAATTGAAGATATGCCGAGAGATTTTCTGGAATATGAGCATGTATTTACGGCTGTCAGAAAGCTGCAGTTAAGCAGGGTAGAATCAGGACATATTGAACATCTGGAAAATAAGGCAGATCAAATGTATCTGGTGGTTAATTTTACAGAGGATAATCTGAATAATATGCTGAAAAAGTATACAAAGGCAAATTCTCAGATTCTTTATTATATCATGAGTGAAGATGGCAGTGTTGTTGGTCCTTACGGTGAGAGCGAATCAAAGCTGTTTCGAAATGTAACTGCAGTTGATATGGGAATTACGGAGAATAAAGGAACTGTAAAATACTACGGTGCAAATAATCAGGAATATATCGTAACCTATTCCAAAAGTATGGTGACGGGATGGTATACACTTGCCATGATTCCAGTTAATGTTTTCAGCAAGAATATTGCTACAGATCTTACCAGGGCAATATTGATTCTGGTAACTATAGAAATTATTTTATCTGTTACT
>CAKRYE010000114.1 GCA_934426285.1 uncultured Blautia sp. | reverse complement strand
TATTCTTTGTGACTTAAATACATGCTGGCAATTTTCCACTGTGCGTAGCGCATCTGCATAAGATTTCCACAGTCATTGTCTGTAGGTGCACGCCAGAAGTTTGGTTTCGGGATTGCTTCGATCATCTCTTTGCCTGCATATTTGTAGGAAACCAGGCCACCATTGAGGACGGAGAACATTATCTCAAAGTGCTCGCCGCGGACACCAATGTTGTGTGTGCTTCGGATGATCTGTGGTTTCACAGCTGCTGTTTCTGCTGAATCATTTTCCTGTACTTGGTATACATACTGTCCAAACGCAATCTCATAACCTGCAGATGCCCACACTTTTTCCTCTTTCAGACAGAAGGAAACAGTAACTGTATATTCTCCGACTGCCTCAGCCTTTTCAAAAGGCAGTTTATATTCTTTCTCACTCAATGGCTCAACTGCTGTTTCCAGTGCTTCTGTACGGATCACTTTTCCATTCTTTGCAAGTGTTACCTTACAGTCAAAAGTATCTGTATTTACAAAGAGATTCTTGTTAAGCACTTTTACTGTATCAGCTGTCACCTCTGCTGTAATATTCTGATAATTAAATTTCACTTCCTGCATCTTTGGAGACGGCTCTCTGTCACCGCCATATGCGATTCCGTTACCACTGAAATTGTAGTCTGTAGGACGTTCTCCGAAATCGCCGCCGTATGCCTGGAACTCTTTTCCATAGCGGTCTTTCTTATAAATAGACTGGTCAATGTAATCCCAGATAAATCCACCCTGGTATTTAGGCTCTGTATCTGTCAGGTCAGTATATTTGTGCATAGCACCGCAGGAATTTCCCATGGCATGTGTATACTCACAGCAGATAAACGGTTTGCTGTCATCCTTTGCCAGGAACTCTTTGATTGCTTCTACAGACGGATACATCTGGCTTTCCATATCACTGGTATCATTATAACTGCGGTCATGGAAAAGTCCCTCATAATGTACCAGACGGGTAGGGTCATTCTTACGGAAAAGCTGAGACATTTCATAGATATCTTTTCCGCCAAAAGATTCATTTCCACAGGACCAGATCAGGATTGCCGGATGATTCTTATCTCTCTGATACATAGAATTGGCACGGTCAAGCATCATATCCAGCCATTCCGGTTTGTTGTGAGGAACAATATGGGTATAATCCTTTGTAAATTCCGCCACATCCCAGGAACCATGGGATTCCAGGTTTGTCTCATCGATCATGTAAATACCATATTCATCACAAAGCTGATAGATCAGCGAGGTATCCGGATAATGGCAGGTACGGATGGCATTAATATTATTCTGCTTCATAATGCGAAGATCCTTGCGTAGTTCTTCCTCTGATACATGTCTGCCGCTAACAGAACTGAACTCATGACGGTTTACACCCTTAAACACAATACGCTTTCCGTTCAGAGTCATAATGCCGTTCTTCATCTCGAAACGGCGGAATCCAACCTTCTGAGGAATCACTTCCTGAATAGTTCCTGCTTCATCATAAAGTTCAATTGTAAGATCATAAAGCTGTGGATCTTCTGCACTCCATAATTCCGGATTATTAATTCTCCATGCAAAGCTGTTCTGTACAGTCTTGCTGCAATTTGTTTTCTGAATATAAAATGCTTCTGCATCGGCTTCTTCATTTCCAGCTTCTGTAAGAGATTTTTTCTCTTCCAGCACACATTCTCCATTTTTCTCAAGTCTGAAAACAATGCTTCCCTTTCCCCATATCTTTACCTTAACTTCAAGATCTGCTGCATCCAGATTCTCTTCTGGAACTGCACGGATCTGAAGATCATATACGTGGGTATCCGGAACTGTGTAAAGATATACATCTCTGTAAATTCCAGAAAAGCGGAAGAAGTCCTGATCTTCGCACCAGCTGCTGGAGGTCCATTTGAATACCTGTGCTGCCAGCTTATTCTGTCCATCTTTAAGATAATCTGTCAATTCAAATTCAGATGGAGTGAAAGAATCCTCACTGTAACCAACAAAAGTACCGTTCAGCCACAGCGCAAGCCCGCTCTCTGCTCCCTGGAAAGAAATAAACAGTCTCTTGCCCTTCATATGTTCCGGCACTGTAAAATATTTCACATAGCTTGCAACCGGATTAAATCTCTCCGGAATCTGACCAGGATAAATTTCCTCATGTCCTTCCCATGGATACTGGACATTAGCATACTGCGGTGCATCATATCCTTCCATCTGGATATGTGCAGGTACATGAATGTCCTCCCAGTCATAACAGCAGTAATCCTCTTTCTCAAATCCCTGAACTGCACTTTTGTAATTACGCGCATAATGAAACTTCCATAAACCGTTCAGACTGTAGCGAAAAGAAGTTTCCGTCCCATCCTGCACAGCAGTCTGCATTTCATTCCCATCTCTATAATACACATGATCTGAATGAGCTTCCATTCGGTTATCGCAGAAATACTGTGGATCTTTTACCAGTGAATAATCAAATGCTTTCATACTCTTATGTTCTCCTCATGATTTGTTTTTTATAACAGTTATCCTTCATAAGCAAAATTATAACATTATACCAATCCGCACAGTTTGCATATTTGACTATATAATATTCATTTTCGACTTTTATATATTCCAGTGTCTGATATTTACCATCCTTCCTCTGTCCGGATGTCAAACTTCAGGAGCAGCTGCTCATAATTTTCTCCCTTTTTCCTCCACTCTGCCGGTGACATTCCCATCAGCTTCCGGAAATTCCGGTTAAAAGCAGAGTCCGATGCAAATCCACATTCCGTACCTATGTCAGTAACTGACCTGTCTGTCTTTTTCAGTTTTTCACAGGCTGTGCGGACACGTATCAAATTTATATACTCTACAGGGCTCATATGCATACATCCGGAAAAAATCCTGCGAAAATGTGACTCACTCAGATGACAGTTTGCAGACAACTGCTCTATCTTTATATTCTCTCTGTAATGATCTGAAATATAATCCAGTGTATCTGAAATGATCCGCATACTCCTGCTCTGCTCTTCATAAAGCATTTCCTGCTCCGGCGTCCTGTTCAGCCGGGCAATCCTTACCAGCAGAGCCATAAGAAATCCGGATGCCTCCTGAATATAAAACTCCTCTTCACTGCGCATGATATCCATAATTCTAATAATACATTCAGCTATAAGCGGTTCCTCTTCCTCGTTCATCAACAATGCCCCGGAGTTGATCCTTCGCAGCATTTTCTCAGCCTGCACAGCACTCTCACAATTCTTTCGCAAAAATCCCTCAACATCCACAAACAGATACTCCCATTTACAGACCGTATTTCCCATGCTGTTTGTTGTATGAGGAAACCGTTCCGGGATCACAGTAAACTGCCGCCCTGTAAACTTCCTTTTCTCCTCTCCCAGAGTCAGGATTCCCTCTCCATAATAGCAAAAACCAATCTCCATAAAATTATGAAAATGAAGGTCCTCTATCCCGGTTCCATAATTCTGCACCCAGCGCTCTCCCAGAAGAGGAAGGATCGGACTTCCTGCAGGCATATAATAATAGCGTAATTCTATTTTAGGTTTCTTTTTTTTCATAACTTTTTTCCCTGTTTATTACAAAAACTCTCCCTTATCAATCTCCATAAATTGATTGACATGGGAGAGCTCTATGCAGCTTTCAACAATGTTACACATTGATTATAGTTTAATTTGTTTTCTACTGAATTGCAAGGTCTAAATGAACTGAAAAATTCTATTTTACTCCTTAAAAATCGACATATGGCGGCAGCCTTCCGGAATAGTTATCTTTGATGAGATATTTTCCCAGTGTATAAAATCTTTACTT
>CAKRYE010000113.1 GCA_934426285.1 uncultured Blautia sp. | reverse complement strand
AGATTTCTGAATAACTGTTAGTGTTTTTGACACTTTCTTTTTGAGTAAATCCATTTTTTCTCCCAGGATATAAAAAAGACCATCTACCTTTTTACAGTAAATGATCTTTTCATCACTTATGTTCAAAAATCTCCAGAATGATGATTACATTGTTATCTTCCAAGTCTTCCCTTAAAATCCGGGTAACCAAAATCTGTAAGCCGTAACATGGTGTTGTCAGCGCATCTGAGCCAGATATCCGGCAGTGGCATTCCATTAAATGTATTATTCTTACAGGTAGTATAAATAGCCATATCTCCAAACATAAGAAGATCTCCATATTGAGGAATCTGTCTGAATTTATAATCTCCGATCACATCTCCTGACAGACAGGTTGGACCTCCAAGCCGAACCGTAATCCCCTGTTCTTCCATCTCCTCTGTACCAAGCAATGGCGGACGATAAGGCATTTCCAGTACATCCGGCATATGACAGGCTGCACTGACATCTACAATTGCAATCTGGGTCTCTCCATTTTTCAGAACATCCAGCACACTGGTCAGAAGAAAACCTGCATTTAATGCCCACGCTTCTCCGGGTTCAAGATAAACTTCCACATTCCAGTCATTCTTTGCCATCTGAATACATCGTTCCAGTCTTTCAATGTCATACCCTGGTCTTGTAATATGATGGCCACCGCCAAAATTAATCCATTTTACTTGAGAAGCCAGATCACCAAAATGCTTCTTTACAGAAACAAGTGTTGTCTCCAGATCATCGGAATCCTGTTCACAGAGAGTATGAAAATGAAGACCATCCAGTAGGTCCAGAAGCTCCGGATCTTTCCCAATTGCTTCATCCCACTGCTTTCTTGTTGTACCCATACGGCTTCCCGGTGCACAGGGATCATAAATTTCATGGCCTTCCTGGGTAGAACATTCCGGATTGATCCGAAGTCCCACACTCTTTCCAGCTTCCTTTGCCCTCAGTCCAAACCGAAGGAGCTGAGACGGAGAATTAAACACAATATGATCTGCATATTGAAGCAGTTCTTCAAATTCATCTGTCCGATAGCCGGCACAGAATACATGGACTTCTTTTCCGGGCATTTCTTCTGCACCCAGCCTTGCCTCAAACAGTCCGCTGGCTTCAGTACCTGCAAGATATGGCTCTAAAAATCCATAACAGTCATAGTTACTGAATGCTTTCTGCGCCAGAAGCATCTTACATTCTGTTCGCTCAGCCACTTTACCAAGAAGTTCAGCATTTTTTATAAGAGCTTTTTCATCCAGGATATAGCAGGGAGTTTTTATATTCCTAAATTCCGGCGGAATGATTCCGCCGGTTGATACAAATGGAGCTCTTTTATCTAATCCTTCCATCAGTCTACCAGCTTCGGATCGTGGCTTTCACTGCGTGGCAGACCATACTTGTCAAGCGCTTCCAGGAACGGATCCGGATCAAATTCTTCTACTGTATACACACCTGGTCTGATCCATTTTCCGGTCAGCATCATAAGTGCACCGCACATTGCCGGAACACCTGTTGTGTAGCTGATAGCCTGACTTCCAACCTCATGATAGCATTCCTGATGATCGCATACATTATAAATATAGTATGTTTTTTCTTTTCCGTCCTTTACACCTGTAAAAATACAGCCAATGTTTGTTTTACCTTTTGTACGTGGTCCAAGACTTGCAGGATCCGGAAGCAGTGCTTTCAGGAACTGAATCGGAACAATTTCCTGTCCATTATACTGAATTGGTGTTGTAGAAAGCATTCCCACATCCTCCAGACAACGCATATGATCCAGATAGCTCTGTCCAAAAGTCATGAAGAAACGAATCCGTTTTACACCCGGAATTGTTTTTGCCAGAGACTCGATTTCCTCATGGTGAAGCAGATACATATCCTTATCTCCCACCTGATCAAACTTATATTCCCGCTTAATTGCCATGGGCGGGATTTCCACCCAGTGTCCGTTTTCCCAGTAGCTTCCCGGTGCACTTACTTCACGGAGATTGATTTCCGGATTAAAGTTTGTGGCAAATGCATATCCATGGTCTCCGCCATTACAGTCCAGAATATCAATGGTATCAATCTGGTCAAATTCATGCTTTAATGCATGGGCACAGTATGCCTGTGTAACACCCGGATCAAATCCACAGCCAAGTAAAGCTGTAAGACCTGCATCCTCAAATTTTTTGCGATATGCCCACTGCCAGGAGTAATCAAAGTAAGCGGAAAAGCCCTCTTCTTTACAACGTTTTTCATAAATAGCACGCCACTGTGGATCATCAGTATCCTCTGGCTCATAGTTTGCAGTATCCATATAATTTACACCACAGGCCAGACATGCATCCATGATTGTCAGATCCTGATATGGCAGTGCAATGTTCATTACCAGATCCGGCTTATAACCATTGATCAGTTCGATCAGCTGATCCACATCGTCCGCATCAACCTTAGCTGTGGTAAGAACTGTCTTTGTCTTTCCCCTTAATTTTTCTGCAAGGGCATCACATTTTTCCTTTGTACGGCTTGCAATACACAATTCTGTAAATACCTCATCTGCCTGACAACATTTCTGGATTGCTACACTGGCTACTCCTCCGCAGCCGATCACAAGTACTCTGCTCATAACTTCTTCTCCTTTTTCCTTATATATAACCGTTTCTTCAACAGTTTTTTATAGTGTTATATTATCTGTGTACTGCTGGCTTATTTTGTAATTGCCAGAAGCAGTTCCCTAAGTACCTTACATGCTGTTGCAGTGGAAACACCACTTGCATCCAGCATAGGTGCCAGTTCATTGACATCTGCACCTACCACATTGGTCTGAGAAACTGTCCGTATTGCTTCCAGAAGTTCCAGGAAGCTCACGCCTCCTGCCTCCGGAGTTCCTGTTCCCGGAAATGCTGACGGATCCAGACAGTCCAGATCAATTGTAAAATATACTGGGACCTTTTTTTCTTTCAGTTCTCTGACTGTCTCTTTCAGTCCGTCAAAAGTAAAAGGATGAAAATCCGTATGCTTCGCAGCAAACTGAAATTCCGCTCTCTCTCCGCTTCTGATGCAGAACTGATGGATACGGTTATCTCCCAGAAGCTCATGGCATCTTCGCAGCACACAGGCATGACTTAACCTGGCTCCCAGATAATCGTCTCTTAAATCTGCATGTGCATCAAAATGAATGATATGAAGATCCGGATATTTATGAAATACAGCTCGTACTGCTGCTAATGTTACCAGATGTTCTCCTCCCAGAAGTACCGGGATTTTTTCTGCTTTCAGTATTTCCTCTGCCCGTTTTTCAATGTCTGAAAGAGCCATTTCACTACTGCCGAAACAAAGCTCCAGATCACCGCTGTCAAATACTCTGATATCCATAAGGTCTCTGTCCTGGTATGGACTGTAGGTCTCCAGCCCGAAGCTCTCATGACGCATGGCAGACGGACCAAACCTGGCACCTGGACGAAAGCTTGTTGTGGAATCAAAGGGAGCACCATAAAGAACAACAGATGCTTCCTCAAAACTGCTTTCACAGCCAATAAAAGTTTCTACATTAGACTGGATCATAAGTTATCCCTCCACTTCTTTCAGCATATCTTCCAGAAACGCCGGAAGATAGAATGCTCCCTTATGGAGTCTTGTTGTGTAGTAACGTGTGCGAAGGTTTAATGCATTCCATTCTTCCGGGTCCAGATCATCAACAGGATGATATTTTTTACTGGCGAATCCAAATAACCAGTAACCTGCGGCAAATGTAGGTATATGTGCCTGATAAACACGGCTGATCTGAAAAGTACTGGCAATTTTCTTATGACTGCGCTGCATGGCATGTGCATCTTCTGTATAGAAGGGACTTCCCTGCTGATT
>CAKRYE010000112.1 GCA_934426285.1 uncultured Blautia sp. | reverse complement strand
GAACAGGGTATTACTTATCCTGCGGAGGCGCTGGGAGCAGGCGGAGCACCGGATATTGAGACTTTCTGTAATATTATTATTGAGGAATCCAATGCTGAAAATGTGCGTGGAGAGGTAGTATTTGCACAATCCATGCTGGAAACCGGATGGCTGTCTTATGGTGGCGATTCTGAGATTACCCAGTTTAATTTTGCAGGACTGGGAACAACAGGAAACGGAGTGAAGGGAAATTCTTTCCCGGATGTCCGTACAGGACTGCGGGCACAGGTACAGCATCTGAAGGCTTATGCATCCTCCGAAGCTTTAAACCAGGAATGCGTGGATGAACGCTTTGATTATGTAACCAGAGAGACTGCCCCTTATGTGGAGTGGCTGGGAATCCAGGAAAACCCCTATGGTGGCGGCTGGGCAGCAGGAAAGGATTATGGCAGTAAATTAAGAAAAATACTGTCTTCTGTAAGTGAAATGTGATAAAATAATGCTACGATAAAAATAAACAGAGGAGGAAATTCCAATGAAAAAATTCATGGAAGAATTCAAGGCATTTGCCCTGCGGGGAAATGTTATGGACATGGCAATCGGTGTGATTATCGGAGGTGCTTTTTCCGGGATCGTAACCTCTCTGACTGACAACTTTATTAATCCCATCCTGAATGTGATCACAGGCGGGGCTACATATTCTCTTCAGGATGTGTCAGGGTTTGCATCCTCATTTATTTCCTCTGTAGTCAATTTTCTGATCATGGCATTTATCCTGTTTTGTCTGCTGAAAGCAGTGAACAGGGTAACCTCTATCGGTGCAAAAAAAGAAGAACCGGCAGCACCCACAACCAAAAAATGTCCTTTCTGTATGACAGAGATCGACATTCATGCAACCCGCTGTCCGCACTGTACCTCTCAGTTACCTGAGGAAACAGAAGAATAATTGTAAGTATGAAAAACAGGCAGAAGGAATTTCCGGTAGGGAAATTCCTCCTGCCTGTTTTATTTTAGGCTATGGAATGTAAAATGCCGTCAGCTGGCATTTACAGACCAAGCCTGATCATTTTTACAATGGTGTCCTGATCAAATTTGCTGCTGTCAATGGAAAGATGATACTGGGACAGATCTGTCCATTTTCTGTCAGTGAAATATTCATAGTAGGTGCGACGTTCCTTGTCTACTTTTTTGACCAGCTTCTGAGCACTTTTTTCTTCACGGCCTGTGCGTTCTATTACAGTCTGGACACGGTAATCATAGGGAGCATAAATAAATACACTGAGACAATTATCCTGCAGGATATGATTGGCACATCTGCCTACAATGACACAATCCTCTTTCTGGGCTGCTTCTATGATGATCTTACGCTGCAGATCAAAAAGCACATCATTCATGGGAACAAAATGAAATTCACTGTCCAGCTGCAGTTCATGGTCAATAGGAAAACGCCACTGGCTGCCCCTTTTTTCATCTACCTTTTCAAGCAGGTCCTGGGGGATATTTTCTTTTTTTGCAGCAATATCGATCAGCTCCCTGTCATAAAAAGCAAATCCCAGCTCATCTGCCAAAGCCCTGCCGATCAGTCGACCATTACTGCCAAGCATTCTGTTGATGGTAATCACACGTTTACTCATAGTCAAACCCTCCTTTGTGATGTTATGTGTTCTCGGAGTCTTTATTGTATGTGAATATTATAACACTACTGTCTGAAAATTTCCAGTATAATATATAAATATCAAATAATTATTTCTGAATATTTGTATATAATACACAAAAATTGGGACTGGCTATTTTTATGGCAGTAAGGTATAATGTATCAGGTAATATGAATGAATGTTTGTGAAGGCAGGAATAAATATGAATGACAGTATGATTACCAGTGGGTTATTTGAATTACAGGATGAGGGCTATCGGGTATTCCAGGCAAAATTGATGCCCAATATTTCCTGTGACAGGATCATCGGCGTACGCACCCCAGATCTGCGAAGCTATGCAAAAAAAATATTTCAAATGCCGGAAGCAAAAGAATTTATACAAAAACTGCCTCATGATTATTATGAAGAAAATAACCTTCATGGCGCTTTGTTGTCTTTGCTTTATCCTGAAGATATCGAGACTTTTCTGGCAGAGCTGGAGCGTTTTTTGCCCTATGTAGATAACTGGGCTACCTGTGATATGCTGTCTCCCAAAATCTTCAGAAAACATCTGCCTTTTGTATATGAAAGGGTAAAAAAATGGCTTCAAAGTGACCATGAATATACAGTCCGTTTTGGAATCGTAACCTTACTGGGATTCTATCTGGATGATGCATTTGACCCGGAAATGCTTTCACTTGTTGCAAGCATAGATTCTGAAGAATTTTATGTGAAAATGGCGGTTGCATGGTATTTCAGCATTGCGCTGGTGAAGCAGTATGAGGTAACGCTTCCTTACATACAGAATCAGATTCTGGAGCCATGGACCCATAATAAAGCAATCCAGAAAGCACTGGAAAGCAGGAGAATTTCTCCTGAAAAAAAAGAGTATCTGAGAAATCTGAAAATAAAATTATAAGGAGATCATTATTTTGGAAAGAAAAACAAACGCAGATAGAAAAAATCTGCAGCTGTATGCTATTACAGACCGTCACTGGTTAAATGGACGTACCCTGTATTCCGTAGTAAAAGAAAGTCTGGAAGGCGGTGTAACCTTTCTGCAGCTTCGGGAAAAAGAACTGGATGAAGAACATTTTCTGGAGGAAGCCAGAGAACTGCAGAAGCTTTGCAGGGAATATCAGGTTCCCTTTGTAATAAATGATAATGTGGATATTGCGGTTGCCATCAACGCAGATGGTGTTCATGTGGGACAAAGCGATATGGAGGCAGGTGATGTACGGGCCAAGCTGGGGCCGGATAAAATTATCGGGGTTACAGCCAAGACAGTAGAGCAGGCAGTTCTTGCCCAGGAGAGAGGAGCTGATTACCTGGGAGTAGGAGCTGTATTTCACACAGATTCCAAGGCAGATGCCAAGGAAATATCTTTTGATACATTGAAGGATATCTGCAAGGCGGTTTCCATTCCGGTTATTGCCATTGGCGGCATCACAGAGGAAAATGTGAAAGAGCTGACAGGAACGGGCATTTGCGGAGTCGCAGTGATCAGTGCTATTTATGCCCAGAGCGATATAAAGAAGGCAGCAGAAAACCTGAAAAATGAGACCTGCAGGATGCTTGCAGCAGAGACAACAGAAGAGAAGAATAATTAAAGGCAGGATGAAGAATAAAATGAGAAAAACAGCTTTAACAATTGCAGGAAGTGATTCCAGCGGAGGTGCCGGTATCCAGGCAGATATTAAGACTATGATGGCAAACGGTGTCTATGCCATGAGTGCGATCACTGCACTGACAGCTCAGAATACCACAGGTGTATCCGCTATTTTCAATGCAACACCGGAATTTCTGGAACAGGAGCTGGACAGTGTATTTACAGATATCTTTCCTGATGCAGTGAAAATCGGAATGGTATCAGACCGTGAACTGATTTCTGTAATAGCCCGGCAGCTGAAAGAGTATCAGGCTAGGAATATTGTAGTAGACCCTGTTATGGTAGCAACCAGTGGGGCAAGACTGATCAGTGAGGATGCAGTTGATACTCTGAAACAGGAGCTATTTCCCCTGGCAACGGTTCTGACTCCTAATATCCCGGAGGCAGAGGTGCTTACCGGCATGAAAATCCATAGTGGAAAAGATATGATGGAAGCAGCAAGACAGATCGCACAGCAGTATCAGTGTGCTGTTTTGTGTAAAGGCGGACATCAGCTAAATGATGCCAATGATCTGCTGTATTTTAAAGACGGCTATCGTTGGTTTGAGGGAAAGCGCATTGATAACCCCAATACTCATGGAACCGGCTGTACCCTTTCCTCGGCTATTGCAGCTAATCTGGCTAAGGGTTATGATCTGCCAGCCTCTGTAGAACGGGCAAAGGACTACATTTCAGGTGCTCTGTCTGCCATGCTGGATCTGGGTGCCGGAAGCGGACCTATGGATCATGGCTTTGCAATTACAGGCAAATACGTACAGTGATGAATTCCTGACTGTGATAATTTATTTGAGTCATGCAGAAAACCGATGGCTTTGACTGCTTTGTCAGTCAGCGCCATCG
>CAKRYE010000111.1 GCA_934426285.1 uncultured Blautia sp. | reverse complement strand
GTGACACCGAAAACAAAGAGAGAACTGGAACGTTTCTTTGGCAGATCTTTATGGTACGGTTTTACCGGAACTCCACGTTTCGCAGAGAACCCTTATCCACAGATGGGTGATCTGCCACGAACAACAGAAGAATTATATGGAAAATGTCTCCATTCTTATACTATACAGAATGCAATTCATGACAAGGCGGTTCTGGGATTTCAGGTTGAGCATAATGGGCCTAAAAATATGACAGATGAAACGGACAGCAGTCAGTATGACAATGAAGCGCATATGTTAAAGGTGTTGGATGTGATTTTAAACAAATCCTATTACAAATTAGGCTTTCAGAATGGAAAGGGAATGACATATGAGTGTATGCTTACAACCAGGTCTATTCAGGTTGCGCAGAAATATTATGAGCTGCTTACTATGGTAAAGAACGGAGAAACTTCTCTTGTGATTGATGAGAAAATCAGACAGGTGCTTCCGGATTTTCCTAAATTCGCCATCACTTATTCTGTTACCGAAAATGAAGAAGGTTCCCATGTAAATCAGGAAAAAATGCAGAAATCTCTGAATGATTACAATGGTATGTTTGGAACGAAGTATGAAATGTCCCAGATACAGAGCTATAATGGCAATCTGAATAAACGTCTTGCCAGAAAAGATGCCAGATTTAAGAGCAGACGAGAACAGCTGGATCTGGTAATTGTGGTAGACAGACTGCTCACAGGCTTTGACGCACCATGTATGTCTACGATTTTTATTGATCGTCAGCCTATGGGACCTCATGATCTGATTCAGGCTTTTTCAAGAACTAACCGTATTTATGACACCAATAAGACATATGGACAGATTGTAACCTTTCAGGCACCAAAGCTTTTTAAGAAGTGCGTGGACAATGCGGTGAAATTGTATTCTGCCGGAAGCACAGAGACAGCGTTGCTGGCAGAATGGGATGAAGTAGAGCCTGCATTTCGTAAAGCACTTTCTGCACTGAAAATCTGCGCTGAGAAGCCTTCGGACATTCCGGATATGTCCATGAAAGAGAAGAAAATTTTTGCAAAAATGTTCCAGGAGTTTGACAGCCTGTTTGCACAGCTGAAATCTTTTACAAAGTATGATGACAGTATGTTGGAAGCGTATGGAATTACAGAGGCAGAATATGAGAATTATGCAGGTCATTATAAAAATGTAATGGAAGAGATTCGTGATTCCAAAGATCATGGGGATTCAGATTCCGGTGATACACAGGTGGATCGGGATTATGAATTGATGGCATACAGCAGTACAAAGATTGATTACGAATATATCATTAATCTGATCCAGAATATTGTAACTCCGACAGAGGAGGATGAGGAAATTACACCACAGGAACGACAGAAAAAGCTGGAAGAAGTAAAACAGTACGTGGCGGAGCTTCGCAAAGATAATGAAAAAGTAGCAGACCTTATGTCAAATCTGATTGCAGATATTGAGAAAGATGACAGAAAGTACAGAGGAAAGTCTATCCTTAACATTATTGAGAATATGAAACGAGACTGTGTGGAAAAAGTTATCTCTGATTTCTGTATTCAATGGTATGCGTCAAAGGATGATGTAATGTATGCGGCAATCCATTACAGAAATGGGAAAATCCCCAATGAAACGGCAATTAAGGCGACTGTTGATTACACCAGCTACAAAGAAGCACAGGAAACAGCTTTGCCGAAGTATAAATTTTATAATCGCATGATGGCAGAATTGAAGAAAACTCTGGACGAAGAGATAAAACCTCTTCTTATGACTGCATAAATCCATCAATTTATCCACTCTATTTGCAGAATTGCTATAGTCATTACATTGTGAATATCAGCGCAGATAATTTCGGAAATGGAGAATGCTTATGTCAAATGATACAAATAACAATGTACTGTTTTCGAAGTATTATGCACAGTGGATTGATGTATATAAAAAAGGTGCAATTCGTGAAGCAACTATGGCAAAATATCTGATGACACAGAGGTGGGTGGAGAAACTGGTGCCTGAACTGAGGGTGTCAGAGCTGACCAGAACGGCATATCAGCAACTTTTGAATGATTATGCAAGGGAACATGAGAGACAGACTACGCTGGATTTTCATCATCAGCTGAAAGGTGCCATTCTGGATGCGGTTGATGAAGGAATGATAGAACGAGATCCGACCAGAAAAGCCATCATTAAGGGAAAAACTCCCAAGGCCAAGAAAATAAAATATCTGAATCAGTTTGAACTTCATACATTGATCGCTGATCTGGATATTAAGGAGGAGCCAAATTGGGACTGGTTTATTCTTCTTGTTGCAAAAACCGGAATGAGATTTTCAGAAGCTCTGGCGATTACTCCGGCAGATTTTGATTTTGGCAGGCAGACGCTGTCAATAAGCAAAACCTGGGATTATAAAGGTGAAGGTGGTTTCCTTCCAACGAAGAACAAATCTTCTGTGAGAAAAATTCAGATTGACTGGCAGATTGTTGTAAAATTCTCAGAACTGACCAAAACACTTCCGCAGGATCAGCCTGTTTTTGTGGGAGAATCGAAGGTTTACAATTCTACTGTGAATGATGTGCTTACCAGGCATTGCAGAAGGTGTGGGATATCTGAGATTTCCATACATGGACTCAGACATACCCATGCCTCATTATTATTGTTTGCAGGAGTGTCCATTGCCAGTGTTGCGCGCAGGCTTGGGCATGCAAGTATGACTACAACACAGAAAACATACCTGCACATCATTCAGGAATTGGAGAACAAAGATGTAGATCTGGTGATGAGAACTTTATCGGGATTATAATCTGGACGATTTAGAGGAATTATCTGCGCTGATAAAAAAGTTACTGCTTTTTCTGTTGCAGGAGGTATGGGAAAAAATGTGAAGTGTGATATACTGTTAGTTATCTTATAGGCAGGCATTACAGAATAATAGAAGGTACTATTTAGTAACATGATACCTGGAAGAAAAACGGAGGAACATAAAACAAATGCACCTTGAGTTAGCCAAAACATTGCGAAATTACGACAGAAAAAATTTATCAAAGGACATCCTCACCGGGCTGATCATTATGGCTGTCTCGATCCCGATTTCCATGGGCTATGCCCAGATTGCGGGGCTTCCGGCGGTTTATGGACTGTATGGCTCTGTATTCCCGATCATTTTGTTTGGGTTGTTTTCCACATCGCCTCAGTTCATTTTCGGGGTGGATGCAGCACCTGCAGCGTTAGTCGGGGCGGCACTGGTGGAAATGGGAATCCAGAGTGGTTCGAAACAGGCAATGGCGGTTGTGCCGGTGATGACATTTTTTGTGGCAGTCTGGCTGTTTATATTTGCATTTTTTAAAGCAGGAAAACTGGTAAACTATATTTCCGCACCTGTAATGGGAGGCTTTATCACAGGTATCTGCACCACGATCATTCTCATGCAGGTGCCCAAATTAATGGGCGGAACTGCAGGAACCGGAGAATTGCCGGAGCTGGCAGAGCATATCTGGGCTACATTGGGACAGATCAATCTGCCTTCCCTGATTTTAGGTCTGGTTTCTCTGGTCATCCTTCTGGTGATGAAAAAAATCATGCCCAAGTTTCCTATGGTAGTAGTTCTGATGGCAGCAGGTGTATTATTATCTTATTTCGTCCCGATTTCCAACTGGGGAATCCGTACACTGGATGCAGTAGAACCGGGGCTGCCTGTATGGAGTATTCCTGATTTCTCTGCCATTGGTCTAAAGGAAGCGGTCATCTACAGTCTGTCAATTGCAGTAGTGATCATGGCGGAAACTTTACTTGGTGAGAATAGCTTCGCACAGAAAAATGGTTACAGGGTAAATGCCAACCAGGAGCTGGTAGCCTTTTCCATGGGAAATCTGGCAGCAGCTCTGACAGGCTGCTGTCCGATCAACGGTTCGGTGTCACGTACTGCCATCAGTGAACAGTACCAGGGAAAAACACAGTTGACAGGAATTGTTGCAGGAATTTCCATGATTCTGGTGCTTCTGGGAGCAACCGGGCTGATCACTTATCTGCCGGTTCCTATGCTGACTGCAATTGTAATTTCCTCACTTCTGGGGGCAACGGAATTTGATCTGGCTGTACGTCTGAGGAAAATCAGCAAAAAGGAATGCCTGATTTA
>CAKRYE010000110.1 GCA_934426285.1 uncultured Blautia sp. | reverse complement strand
TGTCACTTTCATTATACAACATCCGGAATCGAGGTGTCTTTCTTTTATGCAAAATCACGAACTTGCTCATTTATAGCCTTAAAATTAAAGTTACTCTGCATGTCTCAGGGTTTTAGCACGAGCAGTAACCGTCAGATCACAATTTCCATGTATTTCCCATTTTTTCACTTATAAAATAGATGCTTTAACATACATATAGGTAATAAGAATCATGTTAACATTTCTATTATATTGAGGTGAATGCTATGATTTCTTATGACCCATTCTGGAAAACCATTGCTGATCGTGGAATCAGTACTTACGCACTGATCAACCGACACGGGATCCTTCCAGACACAATCCAGCGGCTCAGAAGTGGCAAACCGATTACAACTACCACTCTGAATACGCTTTGTCAGGTAATTGACTGCAATATTTCTGATGTTATGGAATTCATTCCAGATCAGAACAGTCAGATTGATCAAATGAAATAGTGAACAGTAGTAATTGCTTGTATCGCATCCTTTCATGGATGCGTACATAGTAATTCCATAGTCTCTCTTCTCCTTTCTGTATTTTGAACTTCAATATATAGACAGTATAACTCCTGAAAAAGTTTTAAAAATTAATCAAAAATTATATAAAAAATACTCCAGACATTTTTTCATCTGGAGTACTTTTTTTATTGTATAACATTATTTATGAGAATTGTAGGAGCTACTAAGCAACAAAGCAATTCACAGATATCAAGTCAAGGGCCAAATAGAACGTGAAAGCCTGCGTCAGTCAGATATCTTTGCTATATGTTAATTCAATCCGCTCATATCCGAAATATCCATCCAGTTTAAGATCTTCTGAACCGGGAAGGTAGAGTAATCGGTGCTATAGTCCGAAGTATAAAGTGGTGTAGTATCGAATGTTAAAGTTCCATTCTGCAGGGTTCCACGATAATAGTTGGTCTCCATCGTTCTGATAGATGCAATCTCCTGTCTCAGGATTCCGTTTCCATCAGGTGCTGCTTCACAGCCCACAGTAAAACCATCTCCCGCAACGCGGTGTGCCTGATAATTTCCATCTGATCCATCACAAGTGTAAACGTGATAATCATACAAAAGGTATTTTCCGGAATCCAGGAACTCTGCACCAACAATCAATTCTGGTGTTCCATTCTGATCAATATCATACAAAGTATATACCTTCGTTCCTGTCAGATATTCCTGAGATACTTCCGGGAATGTGTATCCATCCTGATTTGCCGCCACACTCTGAAGAACGCTCTGATATGCACTTGTAACTGAGCCTTCTGCCTGAGTCTCCTGTGTGGTATCCGTCTGTTCCGGTGCAGGTTCTGCCTGGTTTTCTTCAAAATCTGTCTGCGTTCCATCCGGAGCCGGCTCTGCCTGATTTTCCCCTGGTGCAGGTTCTGCCTGGTTTTCCCCTGAAACTGCCTCAGCGCCATTGTCAAAAATATCCGGGGCTCCCGTATCCTCTTCTATTTTGGTAATACGATACAGACCATTTCCCACGGGTACAAGTGTTGCAACTCTGTTTGAAGTAACCGAACCATCTTCTGCACTTGTTTTCGTATAAATATAATGAATCTTCATTAAAGAATCTGTGTAACTGGTATCAGTAATGGAAACAGTTGTAGACCAACTCAGTTCTGCCGGCCAAAAAATCACATATCCATTCTGTACCTGAATCGAACCCGATGCATAGCCTTCTGTAAACTGGAAATCTGTAAAGGATGAGAAATATCTGTTGACATCACTCTGCAAATACATATACTTCCCGTCTCCTGTTGTCCCTTGTTTTTGAATCATACGTTCTCTGGAAGAATTAACACCCAGACACAGTTCATTTAATGTATAAACCGTATCATGCAAGGCTGCCGCATTGTCCGTAACCTCATCCACGCCATAAGCCAGTACAAATTCCAGTTCCTGTTTGTTAAGATTTCCGGCAATTCTGGAGGAATATTCATCATCTGCCAACTGCTGTACCGGAGGTGTGGTCGGGGTCGGCTCCGGGCTTGGTGTTGGTGTAGCCGGAACCTCTTTTGGTTCCGGAGTAGCAGTCGAAGCGGATTCCTCCGGAGCTTCTGTTGGCTTCGGGTTCTCCTTTGCTTTTACTTCTTCCTGCTGCACAGTCTCAGGCTTCTTCACTGAATTCTGATACTGAACAATTCCGGCTGCACCGCCTCCTGCTACTGCAATAGCTGCTACTGCTGCAATAACCTTTCCGGCAGTTGTATGCAGGAATGTTCGCCCCGCAGCTTTTCCGGCAGCTTTTCCAACATTTTTTCCCGCACTTCGACCTGCTGATCTGCCTGCCGTATTCTTGTTCACACTTTTGTGTTTACCGACAACTGCCTGTGTATTGGCTTTATTTAAAATTGTTGCTCTCTGTGCCTGAAGAACCGCCTGTGCAGTTGCAGCATATACATCGGATTTTCTGTCGCTGAGAAGCAAATATAACAGTAATCCCACAGGCGCAGCTGTATAAAGCTGATATCCTTTCTTCTGCAGTGCTTCCGCTTTCGTCTTAATCGCTTTTCGACCATAAAGCAGTCTTGATTTCACAGTATTCTCTGATATTCCAAATGTTACTGCTATATCTTTGATACTCTGATCATCCAGATGATACATAAGGATACAGAGTCTCTGCTCATCAGATAGACTGTCGATGAGTTCATGCACCAGTTCCTGTGTTTCCTTCTGTGTATAGTTCCGTTCCGGCTGATACTGTGCTTTCTCATCTTCTATTTCATACTCAAAAAGATCTCCGTCCTCATTCTCCTGACTCATTTCGGAGAAAAGCAATGGCTTCTTCCTTGCAAGCATATTTCTGGCTGTGTTTGCCACGATTCTCCCAAGCCAGGACGGAAAATTCTCCGGATCACGTATGGTTCCCAGATATCTCCATGCTTTTATATAAGAATCCTGAACAACATCCATTGCATCATCTTCGTTCTTCATATATTTTAACGCAATGTAATACATATCATGCTGAGTAGATTCATATAACTGCGCAAATGCGCTTTCGTCGCCTTTGAGTGCTGCTTTTACAACTTTTTCGTAATTCACCATCTGTCTGTTACTCCTTATCGCCATAGTTCGACTTTGAATTTATTATAGATTTTTCATTTACTATATTCAAGTCTTTATTTTTTGTTTCACTATACTGACAGATGATGTCCCGAAAAAGTTTTATCTTTTTTTTAATTTTTATTTTATTTTTCGCTTTTCTCTTTCTTCTGCATTTTTTCCGCATTGCTGTATGCCATTGCATAAAAGATTTCCTGTGAATTCAGTCTGACATCATTCAGATTTCGATCTGCGTAATTTCCTGTTTCTGTCAGTCTTTTTCCCTTTTCATCGTCATTCATCATGGTGGCAAACATCCAGTCCAGACGTTCTTTCAACTTTTCATCCAGGACCGGAGCTGCTACTTCTACTGCCTCTACAAGTGCATCCACGATCTGACTCTTATCTGCCAGACGATATAAAGTCATCTTGATCGACACAACTGACTCGTCTTTTGCGGATTCTTCCAGAAGATTGATAAAAGATTTGATATTTTCAAATGGATAGGATAAAAGCACATCTTTCTTCAGAATCTGAGGTATCAGTGGGCTCTTGTCATCCAGTTGAGGTTTCATTCTCGGCGTACGTCTCTGGTAGAAAAGCTTCTCCTGGGCTGTATTCTTCAGATAACTCTGAATTCCAAATACAAAGGACATGTCCAACGGAACTCTGGACAAAAATATATCCTCAGCATCACAGTAGGCGCAAATGAAACCAGCAAGTTCTGGCTTGGGATGCTTAATGATCTTAAGAACCGCGGAGTAAAAGATGTCCTTTTCTTCTGCGTGGATGGTCTTCCGGGTTTTAAAGAAGCTATTCAGGCAGTTTATCCGCAGGCAGAGATCCAGAGATGTGTGATCCATATGCTACGCAATTCTTTCAAATATGTAAATTATAATGATCTGAAAAAGTTTTCCTCGGATTTCAAAGAAATGTACAATGCTCCGAACGAAACAGCCGCTTTAACAGAGCTGGAGAACATGAAAGAAAAATAGGGGAAGAAATATCATAGAAGGATTGAACCGCCAGTATCGGAAAGTCACGAAAACGAAAAGCGTATTCCCAAGCGATTCTGCAT
>CAKRYE010000109.1 GCA_934426285.1 uncultured Blautia sp. | reverse complement strand
ACTTCCGGTGGTGCAAGATGGAATTATCTGGCAGCATGGGCGTATGCGAAAGACAAATTTAACGGAGATGAAGATCAGATTAAGGATTTCATTAAGAAATTGTATCAGAACGTGCTGGTACTGGATTCAGGTGCAAGGGGTGCGACTACTTCTTTCGTAGAGAACGGACAGGGTGATGTACTGATTGCATGGGAAAATGAAGCCTATCTTTCCGTAAAGGATTACCCGGATGATTATGAGATCATAACTCCGAGTATCAGTATCCTGGCACAGCCATCTGTGGCAGTGGTAGATGTAGTAGTAGATGAAAAAGGAACCAGAGATGTGGCTACAGAGTATCTGAATTATCTGTATTCTGATGATGCGCAGAGAATTGCGGGAGATAACTATTACAGACCATCTAATGAAGATATTCTGAAAGAATACTCTGATGTGTTTGATCTGGATATTAACCTTGTGACTATTGACGATTTCGGTGGATGGAAAGAAGCACAGGAGACACACTTCTCTGATGGAGGAGTGTTTGATCAGATTTATGAGGGATAAAAAACAGATTAATGAAAGAGAGTATAAAATAAATCATATAATTTATATTGACAAACTATGAAATAAAGAATATGATGAACAAAATCTATTATTAAAGCTGGCATCTAAATTGTTGCTGCGTATAAAAACAGGATTGTAATTATCTAGTACATTAAAAATGGTCTGCTGGATAGTTTAACCAAAACTGCGAAGCAGTTATTTGGTTATGAGCAAGTAACGAAGGGGATGATTTTATCCGCTTGGTTCGAATCAGACAGATTCTGATAAATTCAGGGAAAATAAAGGGAAGAGAAAATGTCAATTAAGGAAATTGCGAAACGGGCGCAGGTATCACCTGCGACCGTTTCCAGAGTGTTGAATAATCCGGACTATAAATGTTCTTCTCCACAGGTAAGAGAGCGTATACGTAAAGCAGCAATAGAATTAAATTATGTACCGAATGAAGCTGCCCGAAGACTGAAAACCGGAATCAGTGCTGCCGAGGAGAAAACCTGTTATATAAATATTTTGATGACAAGGACTGATTCTGCACATGTAGATCCTTTTTTTGATGAACTGCTGCGAGTTGTGGAGTCTGAGATCCATCGGAATAACTGTATTTTGTCGCAGGTATGGTACAGAGCTATTTTTTCCAGTGACAAGAGGTGTAGAAGAGAAAATATAGCAGATATTATCGAGAAGATGTATGAGCAGACAGAAGGACACTGTGATGGTCTGATCGTTATCGGAAAATGCAATAAAGAAGCGCTGGCACTTTTTCGAAAGAAATATAAGAACGTGGTATGTGTGAATCGAAATGCGTCTTCAGGAGCAGCGGATGAAGTTGTATGTGATGGAGAGAAGATTGCGTTTATGGCAGTTGAGCATCTGATCGAGTTGGGTCATACAAATATCGGCTATATCGGAGAGTGCCATAATGAAGCGAGATACCGGGGATTTGTGGAAGCACTTCATGACCACCATCTGGATCTGGATCCGGACTTTGTCATTGAGACAAATCAGACGGAAGCGCAGGGATATGAAGCAATGGAAAAACTGCTTGCTCTGCCGGATTATCCTACCGGGATTTACTGCGCGAATGATATTACTGCGGTAGGTGTGCTGAAACTGTTAAGCCGCAGGAAAAATATCTATATGCCGTCCGTGATTGCCAGCGATGATATTGAGCAGGCGCAGTTTACAACGCCAATGCTGACAACCGTGCATTTGCCTAAGGAAGACATGGGGAAATTTGCTCTGTGGCTGTTGCTGGATCGGATAAATAACGGACATAGGGCAGTGACCAGAGTGGAACTGGAGTGTAAATTGATGGTACGAAGCAGCTGCACATCTGCGCAGGAAAATGGGTGGAGTGATTATTGTATTTAGTAAATGAAGTGGTCTGAGTAACCTGATTAACTGACAAAATTTTAGATTTCTACAAAAAGTAATAATAAAGAAATAAAAAGACAGGTGGCGAAAAACAATCTATATTGAATATAACGAGAGGATATTACTGAATTATATTTTCAGAATATCCTCTCGTTATTCATAATTCGTTTTATGGAATTGCTATAGAATATATTTTTCTAGATTTCACCTCTGCGTTCTATCAGTTCTTTTCTTATCTGAGGATTAAGATCTTCTACTTTAAAGAACCATGCTGCAACCAGGATTACTAAGATTACAAGAACAGGACCAAACTTAAAGAAATTACTGATTCCCTGAATAGTACCTGCTGCTTGTGTTTCTAATAGTCCATTATATCCGACTGCTGTCAGAAAGAAGCCAAACAGTGAAGTTGTAACACCCTGCCCTACTTTATTTCCAACGCCGGCTGCGCCAAGAAGTACACCCTGTACACGAGTACCAGTTTTCCATTCTCCATAGTCAATTGTTTCGCCAACCAGTGCATTGACCATACCCATCGGGAAACCGAAACCGATTCCTTTGATCAGACCCGTTACAAGGAGAACAGGAACAGTTGTTGGCAGTACAATAAAAGCTATCTGCCCTGCAAGCATCATTATGCCGCCAAAAAGAACCATATTTCTCTGTTTGATTCCTTTTCCAATAAAAACCGGAAGCACAAGACCAATAAGAATTCCCGGAATATTACTTACCATGACCCAGAGTCCCATTAAGCCCATATTTCCCATAACCTGATTCAGATAATAAACGGAAACGGACATATTAAAGATCAGAAATACGTTTGTAAAAATATAAATAATCAGAGATAATACCCAATATTTGTTCTGAAAGGCAACTTTGATTCCTTTGATAATACTTTCCGGTGGTGCCGGATTATCTACTCTTTCTTTTACAAAGATAACATTCAGGAACAGGAAAATTGCTCCGATTCCTCCGAATACCAATACAGCTTTAATCCAGGCACTCTGACTGTTTTGTCCTCCGAAGAATTCTACCATTGGAAGAATTACATTTGCCATTACAGTCTGTGTCAGTGCCGCAAACATCATTTTGTAAACCATCATTTGAGAACGTTCCTGAGGATCATTTGTTACATAAGATGCAAGAGTACAATGTGCAGAACATACGTAAGTATAAACGATTGTATTAAACAGGTTATATGTAACAAATACAAAAGCTACGCGTACAGCAACTGTTGATTCAGGAACCAGAAATACCAGTGTGATCGCTACAAGCATAGGAATAGTCCATTTTAGAATTACCGGTATACAATGCCCACGTTTGCTTTTATGTGTGTCAATAATCTGTCCTGCGATTAAATCTGAAATTCCATCAAAAATTTTGGAAATCAGAATGACTGTACCAATGATTGCGGCATTCATTCCGATGACATCGGTATAAAAGAACAATACATAGGAACTAAATAATGTATACATGGCGTTTAGTCCGATATCTCCGGAACCATAGATTATTTTTTCAAAAAGACTAATTTTAGTTTTTGACGAATTACCCATTTCTTTTTCCTCTCTATGATAAACACTTCTTTATAAATTTCTCTTCAATATCCAATATCTGTTCTGTCCAGTATTCGGCACCGCCGTGATCTCCTCCTGCGATAAGATACAGTTGAACGTCTTTTCCACATTCTTTTAGTCTTTTGTACAAACCGACACTCTGTTTTGTATGAACGGTTCTATCTTTCGTTCCATGGAAAATCAGAACAGGTGCAATTTCTGTGTCAGGAAAAATATTGCATTCTGCGGAGAGTTTTCTGCATAATTCTGGGTGTTCTTTCAGATTGATACCACCCATTTCAAGTCCTTCCGGACTGTCTGGTAAATGATGATTAAGAGTTGTCGGATTTCCGTCTTCATACATTACACTTACAGAACCATAAAGATTGATAATTCCCTTTACCTCACCTGAAATTCCGGGAAAAAGATTTTCATCACTATCATCGTTATGCAGTATTCCCGCAAACATAGCTGTATGACCTCCGGAAGAATCTCCTCCCAGAATTATCTTTTCCGGGTCAATTCCATAAGTTCGAGCATTCTTTTTCAGAAAACGTACAGCATTTCTTGTATCAATTGCCTGAGCCGGAAATGGCGCAATTTCAGAATGACGATACTCGACACAGGCGATTACGTATCCTCTTCTTGCAAGGTTTCCCATAAGTGGGAGCTGTCCATAAACATTCTGTTTCATCCAGGCAGAACCCTGTACAAATACAATACATGGAAGAATTTCTGTTTCTCCATTTTGTCTGTTAAAAGGACGCAGGATCTGAAGATG
>CAKRYE010000108.1 GCA_934426285.1 uncultured Blautia sp. | reverse complement strand
GGAACGGCTATGTTCTCTCTTCTTGCCATGGCAGGAGATTTAGGTGGCAGCATTGGACCTGGAATTGTTGGTCGTATTACCCAGAATGCCGGAAATAATATTAGGATCGGCATGGGATTCGGACTTATTTTTCCGGTAATTCTATTGTTTATGTTATTCCTGCTGTATCGAAAAAAAATATCAAAACACTGATGAACCAGTAAAATAAATTTTACAAAGCCCCCGCAAAACAGGGGGCTTTGCCATTAGCTCTTTCTCAGTTTTTCCAATATCTCATGTCCCGGCAATGGTTTTGCATAATAATATCCCTGAATCATATCCACTTTACAATTTTCCAGAACTTCCACCTCTCGTCTGGTTTCTACGCCTTCCGATACAATCTGATATCCACAGTGATGCAGAGTTTTTACCATACTTTCATAAAACATAGTAGTTCTCGGATTTATTCCGATATTGTGCAACAGTGATCGATCCATTTTTATGACAGAAAACGGAAGATGTAGAATACGTTCAAGATTAGCATAACCACAGCCAAAATCATCAAGACAAAGTGTAATTCCTGCATTTTCTAACATCAAAATGCAATCTTCCAGTTCTTTTGAATAATTTGCAGCACAAGTCTCTGTTATTTCAAATTGAAATCTTTCAGGTGAGAGTCCATTCGAACGGATAATTGCAATCAGATTTTCACAATATCTTTTTCTTGTTAGTTCTTTTGGCGAAATGTTAATTTTTACATTGTTGATTCCTGCAAGCACTTCCTCATTTTCTTTAAGAAAGCGACATATTTTATGCAGCTGATGTTTCATGAGTTCAAAAATCCAATCATTTTTCATAGACAGACGAATAAATAATTCCGGACTGATCCAACCAAGCTTCGGATGATATAATCGACTTAATGCTTCCATACTGACAAAGCGTTTTTCTGAAAGAGAATATACCAGCTGGTACCACACCTCAAACAGATTGTAATCTAATGCAAATCGAATATATTGTTCGACATTTCGTTCATATTTATATTTCTTCTGAAGCTCATCGCTGCATTCAATACACTGAAATCCCTGTTTTTCTTCTACCTGTTGAAGTAAAAAACGAAAATAATTCATTACCTCATTATAATTGCCATGACAAATTCTTTCCGCATGCTCCATTTCTGCTACCACAACCGGACAATGCTTCAAATGTCCGTTAATAACAAATTCTGTTGAAAAAAGTTTTTTTATCCTCTCCAATAATTTTCTATGTTCTTCCTGATTTTTTGTAAAAAGAATATATGTATCATGTCTTACGCGAAAAACAGCATGTCCCGGCGTTATATTCCAGAGTTTTTCCGCTACGGTTTTGCTCGCCTCCTGATCCGTTCCATTCTCCATACGAATTCTTTCCAGATCTGTAAGTTTTAGGCATAACATAAAAACATCCTCTTTATTTTTGAACTTTTCCTCAATCCAATAGCGGTAATAATCCGCATTCAGAACCTGTGTCACAAAATCAACATATGCATAAGGATTCTGCATTGTAAGATAAAGTACTATCATCATCAGGGCAGCAGTAAAACCAACTACCAGAAAGAGTCTGAGAACATTCTGCAGCAAAATCCCAATAATCATAATACTTATTGCTTCCGCCAGCGCTGCTGCCTGCCTCTGTTTCATCATTTTTCTTTTGCTCCAAAGGAACACCATATCTGCCAGATAAAACGCAACCATGCCCCAGACCAGAAACGGATAGAGCGTCCCCACATGCAGCCTTCCATCCGTTCCCATATATGAAATCCATCTTGTCCACGGATTCATCAAAATTACCATACTGCAAGCTCCCCAGACCACAGCTTCATATTTAAAGAAAAGTGTATCGGGTATGTGTGCCGTCAAACACACCATTCTCAAAAGCATCAAAGGCAGGCAAAACTGTGCAAGGTAAACAATATGTATCATAATCCTTGCCTGCAACTCTCCTGCCATTTTATTTGAAATCCAGGTCGTCAGTAAAATACCAGCAACACAAATAACAAGTGATATACCCAGCATTCCATAAAACAACTTTGTTCTTCGGTCACCCAATTTCCGTTGTCTTTGAAAATGTAGAAACTCAAGTACTATTAAAACAATTCCCGCCCATAAATAATAATCTGAAAATGGCATTATATTTTCACCTCCTGTATTTTGTGTTATACTCATATGTAAGGCACCTACTACTATATTCAAAGGAGTTTTTCTATGCGTACTGCAATTATCGAAGACATTACAGAGAATACTAAAACACTGCTAAATCACCTGCAGCAGTATGAAAAAGAAACTGGTATTTCTATCCATACCACTTCTTTTCAGAATGGCATGGATTTTATATCTGACTATCATCCCGTCTGGGATCTGATCCTGCTTGATATCGAAATGCCCCTTATGAACGGAATAGAAACTGCACGAAAAATCCGCCGGCTGGATCCGGACGTACTGATTATTTTCGTTACATGTATGGCACAGTATGCAATTGAGGGCTACTCTGTACGGGCTCTCGATTATGTTTTAAAACCTGTTCATTATTACTCTTTTGCTTCCAAAATGGATCAGGTGATGGAAATACTTGCCACCAGGCAGAAAAAGAAACTTATTATACATGCACGAAATGAACACATCCGTCTGGCCCCGGAGCAACTGCTGTATGTAGAAATTCAGAATCACACGCTCTGTTATCATACGCAACAGAAGCTTTTATACGCAACCGGAAACCAATCTCTCACCCGGCTTGCAGAGGAACTTGCCGACTGCGGTTTTGCACGCTGTCATCAGGCTTTTTTAGTCAACCTTCAATATGTGGTTCGTTATGATAAAAATAACGTCTGGCTCACCAACGATATGATTCCTATAAGCCGCGGTTACTACAAATCATTCACTCAGTCACTGCTCACCAACTGTTCCATGGAGGGAAACTTGTAATGATTACAAAAATATTGATTCTCGGCACAATGGAATGCTGCCTTTTTTCCTCTTTTTTATTTTCAAAGGTTCTTCCTAAACGCCAGCATTTTCTATTCAGACTTGGGATGATGTTTTTTCTGGAAATGATCCTCGCATTTCCTCTTTTACTATTTCGAAACAAAGTCTCACTTTATCTGAAAAGCAGTGCAAATTCTACTTTACTGAACTTTGGTATGCCCTTTAATGCCGTTGCAGAACTGATTTTTTATTTGTCGCTTCTCACACTCTTTTTTCTGGTCTGCCATAGGATAACCTTTCAAAACGCTTTGTATTGTTCCGTATGTGCTTATCTTACACAGGATTCAGCCTATACACTTTTTGCGCTTCTTTTACCTGAAGCGTCACACCGAGGCAGTCGTCCTATAAAACCTGAAACTTTGTGGATTGAAATACTGATTCTTTTACTTTTTAGTGCAGTCATTTATCGGCTGTTCATACTTCCAGTCATCTCCCGCCTGGATCAGCTTACAGAAATCCGTTATCCTTTGATTTATATGATTTTTGTTCTTATGATTGGACGTATTCTTGGCACACTGTCCAGTATACATTTGACTGCAGCCGGCACTGGTTCTTTCCGCATTTCACTCCTTTATGATCTGTTGCTCACTTTTTCTGCACTGGCTGCACAGATACTGATTTTTAAACAGGCTCACTATAAACAGCGTCTGTTGCTGGAACGTAAATTACGTCTGTTGGAATACCGCAATTTTGACGCTTATCGAAATTCTGTTCAAATACTGCGCAAAAGAACTCACGATATGAAACATATCATTGCTGCCCTGCAGCAGGATCAGAGGGCTGGAAACCAAAAAGAACTTCTCCGGGAATTACAAAACTCCATCAATCGTTATGATTCTTCTCTTAATACCGGAAATGCCTCTCTGGATACATTACTCGCTCGTGTATGGGATCAGTGCCAACAGCAGGAAATTCGCTGGACCTGTATGGCAGATGGAAAATCTCTGGAATTTGTAGACCCTTTCGATCTGTACATTATGATTGGAAATGCACTTGACAATGCCATCGAATGTCTGTGCCAGGTTCCAGAAAAAGAAAAACGATTTTTATCTATTAATATTCGAAAGAAAAACTATCTCATCCTGTTTTCTATTCGAAATTACTGTCAACAAATGCCCGAAATGATTCAGGGTCTTCCCGTTACCACCAAAAAGGAGAAACTGGAACACGGATATGGCATGAAAAGCATTCAGGAAATCGTACAAAAATATAACGGACAAATGCAGATTCGTTTTGAGAATCATACATTTATCTTAAATATTCT
>CAKRYE010000107.1 GCA_934426285.1 uncultured Blautia sp. | reverse complement strand
GCAATCGGCGGAAAAGGAATGCTGTTATGGCAGGGAGCTGCAGCTTACAAGCTCTACACAGGACTGGAAATGCCAACTGCTGAATATCAGAAATTCCAGGAAGAAAACGAAAACAAGTAATAATAAATAATCATGAACAGCAACAACCAATAACCAATAACAAACAGACTTCACAATAACCTAGGAGACTAAAATGAAACAGAAAACAAATAAAATGCTCATTTTCACCTCCCTTGCAGCATATTTCACTTATTTCATCCATGGAATCGGTGCTTCTATCCTGGGGCAGTACAAACCGGAGTTTGCAGCTGCCTGGGGTGCGAAGCCCCTGGCTGATGGCACCCTGGATGTAAGTATGGTAGTATCTGTAATTGCAGCCCTTGGACTGGGACGTCTGATTTCCCTTCCTTTCTCCGGTCCTCTCTCTGACAAATATGGAAGAAAACTGAGCGGAATTATCGGTGTGCTCTGTTATGTGGCATACTTCTTTGGAATGGCCAATTCCACATCCATGGCAATGGGATATGCCTTTGCAGTGATCGGCGGAATCGCAAACTCTTTCCTTGATACCTGCGTAAGCCCTACCTGTATGGAAATCTATGTAAACAACCCGTCAGTAGCCAACCTGTTTACAAAATTTTCCATCTGCCTGAGCCAGTTCCTGCTTCCGTTCCTGATTGGAATCGTAGCATCTGCAAATATGTCATACAAGACAATCTTTATTGTTGCAGGTATCGCGATCCTCATTGACGGAATCCTGATACTGATCCTTCCTTTCCCGGCGAGAGAGAAGAAAGTACAGGCTAAAGCTGATAAGAAGAAATCCGGACACAAGATTTCCCCTGCAGCGATCGCAGCAATCCTGATCGGATTCACCAGCTCCTCAACCTTTATGTTATGGCTGAACTGTAACCAGGAGCTTGCCCGTTCCTACGGTATGGCAGACCCTTCAAAGATCCAGTCCCTGTATGCCCTGGGAACTGCAACTGCCATCCTTGCAACAGCAGCTTTTATCAAAAAAGGTCTGAAAGAGATTAACGTTCTGATCCTCTATCCGTTAATCTCCACAATCATGCTGGCTCTCTGCTACTTTATCCAGGCCCCGTTTATCTGTCTGGTAGGCGGCTTTGTAATCGGATATGCAGGTGCAGGCGGAGTTCTCCAGCTGGCAGTTTCCACCACAGCAGAGTTCTTCCCTGAGAATAAGGGAACAGCAACCTCACTGGTAATGATCGCATCCAGCATCGCGAACTACACAATCTTAAGCCTTGCAGGGTACATTACCAAAGTGGGCGGAAGCAGCGCTCCGAGAATGATCCTTCTCCTGAACATGGCAGTGACCATCGTCGGTATCCTGCTCGCCCTCTTTGTAAAGAAGAACAGAAATCAGTAAGGCAGTGCGCCAACAAGTTGATTTCCTGAATAATCTCGCATCTAAATTTCTTATTTTCGCGTTGTTGTCGGGCGTCGTAGCTACCGCTATGCCTCCTTCCTACGCCTTGAAATAAAAAATTATTAAAATCCAATCTAACTGAAGATACGTTTGGACGTTATAAGCTTCAAATTTTTTCCGGTCGGATTGGATTTTATTAAAATCTGGATTGTCTAAAAATTAACAAGAAAGATAGAATATACAAGGTGAAACATAGAAGTAATCTAACAATTCACTGAAAAGGAGAATTTGTATGGCAAATACAAGAACACAAAGAAGAGAAAATGAACTGCCCTACATCCCCTTTGGACCATTTCAGATAAGACTTCCATTTATACACTACAAGATAGAATCTGTTGAGTTCATTCAGGGTCTGATCCTGGGCGTTACTGCGCTGGCTGCTGTTCCGTATCTGGAGCAGTATCTGGGGCTTCCTTATGAGCTGGCGTGGAGCTGTGTAATTATTGAAACCTTCCTTTATCTGCTTCACAGCCTGCTTGGCGATCCGGTAGTACCGGGGTGGATCACACCCACACTGCCGCTGACTATTGTATTTCTGGAAGGCTTCCCTATAGGAAAAGAGCGAATACAGGCTATGATCGCACTGCAGATGCTGGTAGGTCTGGTATTTATCTTTATGGGTGTGACCAGACTGGCGGATAAATTTGTTCATGCAGTTCCCAATTCTGTCAAAGGCGGAATCCTTCTTGCAGCACCTGTTACAGTTATGGCAGGGCAGCTGGGAGAGAATGGAAATATGCACAAATATCCTCTGGCTATTGTTGCAGGTGTAGGTCTTCTGATCCTGATCAGCTTCTCTGACAAATATCAGGAGAAGAGAAAAAACAATAAGTTTCTTGATCTGGTTGCAAGATACGGAAATCTTTTCCCCTATCTTATCGCAATGGTAGTAGGACTTCTGGTTGGCGAACTGGATGCTCCGGGACTGGAGATTGGTACTTTTATCAAGATTCCTCAGTTCAAAGATATCATTGATCAGGTGAGTATCTTCGGCGTAGGGATTCCTCCTGCATCTATGTTTATCAAAGCATTGCCACTGGCACTGGTGTGCTATGTTATTGCATTTGGTGATTTTGTTACTACAGAGACTCTGGTATCAGAGGCACGTCAGGCAAGAGATGATGAGTATATTGATTTCAATTCCAGCCGTTCCAATCTGGTCAGCGGTCTGAGAAACCTGATCCTGTCCATCATCGCACCATTTCCTCCCCTTTCCGGTCCGTTATGGGTTGGAATGACTGTATCCGTATCCATGCGTTACAAAGAAGGAAAGAAAGCTATGAAGTCTCTTCTCGGAGGAATGGCTTCTTTCAGACTGGCCACATTCTTAAGTGTGCTGATCATTCCTGTGGTAAGCTTCTTCCGCCCGATCTTCGGAGTGGGATCTTCCATCACTCTGATGTTCCAGGCATTTGTATGTGCGAGAATTGGTATGGATTACTGCAAGAGCGACAGAGACAAGATGATCGCAGGCGTTATGGCAGCAGTCCTCGCAACCCAGGGAACTGCATGGGCATCTGCATGGGCACTTGCAGTAGGCTTCGGACTGAATATCTTCCTGTCCAACTGGAATCCACTTGAGAGAAAAACCATAGATGATTAATGAAATCTGTGATTAATGAAATCTGTGCTATAATCAGGTAAATTAAATGAAGAAGGGTTGAATGCAATTATGATGTATCCGTTTATGACATTGAATGATGATACTGAAATTACTCATTCGGAAATGAAAGCAGATGGAAAAGTAAAAGTCTATATAGAAACTCCTGATGAATTTGGAGGATTCCACAATGCCACATGCTGGCTTCCTGATTATAGGTGGGAGGATATTGAGGGATATTCTGATACAGAGATGGCATATTTTAAACAGTTAATCAGAAATAACACTCATCTTATTTGCTATTTTTGTTAAAAAAGAGCTGTCGGAAATAATCATATTATCCGGCAGTCTTTTTTAGATTATGACAATTTCTCAAAATAGATATTCATGTATAAGTTGACTGAAATTTTATATATGCCTAATAGGATCAATCAAAATACTATTTGCATTGACTTTACTTTTTGATTTCTATAATGCGGTCATCTCCGAATCGAATTACAGTTGACCGAGATTGCGCTTATCTTAAATGAGGTCATCTCCGAATCGAATTACAATTGACCGAGATTGCGCTTATCTTAAAAGAGGTCATCCCCGAATCGAATTACAATTGACCGAAATTGCGCTTATCTTAAAAGAGGTCATCCCCGAATCGAATTACAGTTGACCGAGATTGCGCTTATCTTAAAAGAGGTCATCCCCGAATCGAATTACAGTTGACCGAGATTGCGCTTATCTTAAAAGAGGTCATCCCCGAATCGAATTACAATTGACCGCAATCACACTTATCTTAAAAGAGGTCAAGCCCGAAGAGAATTACAGTTGACCGCAATTGCACTTATATCAAATATGGTCAATCCAGAACCAAATTACAGTTGCAGGAATATAAGCGACGTTATACTATTTACAATTCAAGTCAAGAATAGCCATATTTTGAATTCTCTCCAGATACCTTAACCAAATCAATCAAGCAAGCAAGTCCCCTGCCTCAATTACGAGAAGCAGGGGACTTGCTTGCTTGATTTGATCAATATCCATTGTCATCTTATAGAATCTTATAAGATAACATTCGTCTGTTGCCGGATATGAGTGACACCAGACGACTATAGGCAAGAATAACATCTGATATCACATCATTCATCAACAGATCACAGGCTGCTGTGAATGATATCCAGCACCTGTTTTAATTCATGCACACCGACCTGTCCCGGAGCAGAAG
>CAKRYE010000106.1 GCA_934426285.1 uncultured Blautia sp. | reverse complement strand
CGTCCTTCACTTTTATCCTGCAGTTCTTTCAGAAGTCCTGCTCCCTGCAGACATGTATTACGCTGTCCGGAAGTAAGGATCGTATCAACTCCCAGTGAAATCGCCTGTTCCATAGTGTCCAGTGGATCCACGCACACATCAAAGGCTCTGTGGAGTGTTACTGACATATCCCCTGCAACCTCCATAAGCTCCTTCATCTGTTCCATGTTTAATGTGCCATCTGGTTTCAGTATCCCAAATACTACACCTTCGGCACCTATTTTTCTGAAATCTTCTACCGCCTTCTTTATTATGAAAAATTCTGCATCTGTATAACAGAAATCCCCAAAACGTGGACGGATCAATGCGTGGATCCTGATATCCGAACGCTTTCTTATCTCTTCAAAAAGCCACGGTCCCGGAGTGGTTCCACCTATGATCAGGTTACTGCAAAGTTCCAGTCTGTCTGCTCCTCCTGCAACTGCTGCCATAGCAGATTCCACAGAGTCCACACAGGCTTCCAATATGTATTCTTTCACGTACTCTCCTCCATTTTTTTCATCAGAATCAAGTGACATACTACTATACCCTCTCTGATCTCATACTTATTTTTTAACCAGTGTTATCTTTTTACATTATAATCATATATAACGATGTTCTGCAATCTGAAAAAACAAACAATCCCAAGAAACCATTTCCGGCTTCCGGGGATTGTTCACATATCATCATCGTTCAATACAAACATTTTTTATATCTTTTTTCAATCACTTCGTAAACGCTGCTTATATATTGTTTTTATAAAACAATCTTTCTCATAATATTTTCTTTTCTTCTTCCATGGAAACCAGATGATTTCAATATATATGCAGCGCTAAAAGTTCTTCAGGATTTTTATTTTCTCCTTCGTTTCCATATGCTGATTATATCATGAAACTTTCATCTATAACTTTTATCGACATAAATAGACATAGTTTGCTACATATTTGGCATCTTTTGTCGTTACGGTTTACTCTGTTTCCAGAAACGAATGGAACAGTAACTATTGCACAATTCGACATTTCGCAGTATGATAATCCCATATATTTCAGCAAATATTTTCATATACAAAAGGAGTCCCCAATCATGAATCTTGCCATCTGCGAAGACAATCCACAGCATTATGAAATCATCTGCTCCATTCTCAGGGATTTGCCGGAAAACACTTTTCAGACCTGCCATTTTTCTACCGGAAATGAACTTTTAGAAACAATTTCCAATTCTGCATCCAGCTGTCCTTATTCCATTATTTTAATGGATATTGATCTGGGCGAAAATTCTATGAATGGTATTGCACTGGCAGATCAGATCAATAAGCTTTGTCCGGACTCCCAGATTATTTTTATCAGCCAGTATCTCCAATATGCCACTGCTGTATATGAGACTGAGCATGTATATTTCATCCATAAACTGCAGATGGCAAAATATCTGCCACTGGCACTACAGGCAGCCTGCCGCAAACTTGCAGACAGACAGGAACAATATCTGTACTTTTCCATGAATTCCAGAAATTATCAGGTACAAAAATCCGAAATTTTATATCTGGAGCGTAATCTGCGTCAAACCATCATCCACACCAGAGATCACGCTTACACAACCAAAGAACGGCTTCATGATCTGGCCGAACAGCTGAAGCCGGATTTCTGCCGGTGTCATAACAGTTTCTGCGTGAACCTCCATGCAGTATGCACCTACAGCCATCAGGGAATACAGCTGTCCGGAGGCTATACTGTACCTGTAAGCCGTTCCTACTATCAGTCTGTAAAAAATTCCCTTGCTTTTATAAAGCTTGTACATCACAAAGAGGTAGAATCATGAGCGAAACTGTCATTAATCTTTTTCTGGATATTCTTGCAGCCGTTTATACCAATTTTGCAATCCTTTATTTTTCCAGACAGCTCCTTCCTGTGAGAAATAAAATCTCTCTGTTTTTCCTGCTAATCCTTTTCACTTTACCCATGAGCCTGTGCTTTTTGATGAAGAGAAGCACTCTCAGCGGAGAATTTACGATCCTGATTCAGCTTCTTATCCTGGGTTGTGTTTTTATTGGATTCCATGCCTCTTTTCTGCAAAAACTGGCTGTTTATTTTATTTTCGTACTATTAGAAACCTGCGCAGAGATTGTTGCTTCCAGCGTTTTTCTTCAGATTCATAATCTGCTGTTTCCCGCTGTTATGTATACTCCCTCCACTCTGAGATCTCAGTGCTCTCCTGTAGAATTTCTGATCATCCAGTTCTTTAATATGGCTCTTGGATTGTTCCTGCTGAAAAAAGTCGCCGATATTTTGCAGCAGTGTTTCAGCTACCTCAAAACTGTCACTTTCTTTGAACTACTTTCTCCTGTTATTCTTCCGGCACTGGCCAATAACCTGCTGGCACTTCCGTGCTCCCTTTTTCTTCGGATCTTTTTCTGCATTTTGTATTGGGTAGTGTGTATACTGGGATCTTTTTTGTTTTATCGGGCAATCTGCACCTTGCGCCTTCAACATGAAAAACACATCTGCCATCAGCAGGAGGCTCTTCTTCTGAAGAAACAGTTAAATGCATCTAAAACCCTAAGTGCAGAATACGCCAGCCTGCGCAAATGGAACCACGATATAGAGAATCATCTGTTTTCTCTGTCATATCTGATAAATGCAAAGAATTACAGCGAAGCAGACAAATATCTGGAAGCTGTGCTTTCCCCAAAAGCAGCTTCCAGTCATACTTTTGAAAAAACAGATTCACCATCAGCAGACTTTGCAGCAAATCCTCTCCAAAATCAGCTTCGGTCAATCCCTCTGCTTTTCATCAGCACTTTTCTGTTTCAGCTTATTTATTTCCTGGCTACACTTTACCCCCAGGAAACCAGCCTGGAATTTTTTATCCTGGGAGTTCTTCTGGTCTTCATCTGCATCATTTTCTACCAAACACTGAATGACCAGTTAAAAAAAATCCAGATAGCTTCTGAGTTCTCCATGCTCCAAAAACAGCATCAGATGGAGCAGGAGCAGATGGAGCATCTTCATTTCCGCACAAAAGAAACCTATGCACTGCAGACAAAAACGGAGTCTGCCCTGACACATATCCAGGACTTATTAAGCAATCACAAATATCCGGAAGCTGCCGCTGCCCTTGACAGTTTCAGCCAGACTTTTCAAAAGGAACGTTTTCATCCTTATTGTCAGGATAACCTGATACAGGCGATTCTGGAGGGAAAGAAGCTTCGGGCAGAGCAGTATCATATTCAGGTTTCCTATGAAATATTTCTGCCTGATAAACTTTCCATAGAGATCACAGATCTGTGCAGTGTATTTTTCAACCTGATGGACAATGCCATAGAAGCCTGTCTCCAGTCCGGCAGTCAGAAGCCTTTTATACGTCTGTCCACAGAATTTTCCGGAGAATGTCTGTCCATCTATCTTCATAATACCAAGAATCCGGAACAGATTTTTAACCATCAGACTACCAAAAAGGAATCTCACACTCCCTTGCCCTCCCATGGATTTGGACTGTCTATCATAGAGGATATCTGCCGGAAATATGACGGAGCTTACCAGTGGATTGACCGCACAGATTATTTTGACTCCATTGTACTGCTGAAATTTTTATGATTCTTTAATTTTCCATATCTTCCCACGGATTGACAGACTGTGTTCTGTCTTTCATAAAATTCTTTATAATCAGATATTTTATAAAAGGAGGTACTCCACTATGCCGGTTCCCACAATCGAAGTAGATGATACCCTGAAAGAACGAAGCTCTCACGGCTCCTTTGAGCTTCCCATAGAAACCTATACAGACAACTGTGAAATCTTCCATTCCCTCTACAACCACTGGCATGACGAGATGGAACTGATCTATATTGAATCCGGCAGCGGACTGGTCCGTCTGAATAAAGAGATCCTCCGCGTCAAGGCCGGTGACCTGATCATTGTGAACCGTGGAGTTCTCCATGGCATAAAAACAGATCTGAAGAATATCCTTTATTTCCGTAGTATTGTTTTTGACCTGAACTTCCTGTCAGGCCCGGCGGGAGATTTATGTCAGGAACGTGTCATTTCCCTGTTGATGGATAATCAGGCGGAATTTACCCATATTATTTCCAGATCTGATGACAATTATGGAAATATCTGCCAGCTTTTTGACAGGATCCATGCCTGCCATAAAGAAAAAAAGCCATATTATTTCGTAAAATTAAAGGCTCTGTTCTTCAGCTTTTTCTACGAAATGCTCATGGGAAATTACATCACTCCCGCAGATAAGGAAGAGAACAAAAGTCTTGCTTCTATTAAAAAGATCCTGGACTACATCAATCTCAATTATTCACAGTCACTGACCGCAGCAGAACTCACTGCGCTTTCTAATTACAGCGAATACTACTTTATGAAACTGTTCAAGCAATATACTGGCAAGACCCTGATCGCCTACATCAATGATCTGCGCATTGAGAAATCAAAACCCCTGCTTCTGCACTCCGATTCCTCTGTCACAGAGATTGCACTGGAAGTAGGCTTCAACAACACCAGCTACTTCATTAAGAAATTCCAACAGGCAACCGGAATATCCCCTCATAAGTTTCGCAGAAACCTGTCATAAAATCGCAATTTTGTTGTATTTTTTCAGATTGACTACTGATATAGTTATAGATGTCAGCAGGAAAGCTTCTCCTGTCGGCAAAACAATACACAATTCAAAATATCAGAAATCTATAACAACTCATACAAAACACATATTCATTTTCAGAAAGGGAGATTACGATGGAAAATTTAGAAAAACTCATCTATGACCTGTATAAGAAAAACGCACGCCAGTGC
>CAKRYE010000105.1 GCA_934426285.1 uncultured Blautia sp. | reverse complement strand
CAATGCAGTACGTCCGGTACTGATCAAAAGTCATCTGCTTACAGTTACCGGTAAGAAAAAAGAACAGGCAGCATAAAAAATGAAAAGCATTTCAGTTTTGCATCATACAGCAGACTGAAATGCTTTTTTGTGTGTAGAGTATTCATGATAAGAAAAAATAAAAATATAGGGTTGAAATAAGGTGGAATATATAGTATTGTAGGTGATACAACGCTTAAGGCGAGGACTGTCTCTGGACAGTCTCTTTTTATGAAGAAGGATGAGGAAAAAATTATGGAGAGGACAAAAGAAAGGACATCGTTTCGTAAGAAATTTATTGGTGACAGGAAGTTTTATATGATGGTTCTGGCTGTGGCCGTGCCGATTATGATCCAGAATGGAATCACGAATTTCGTGAGTCTGTTGGATAATATTATGATCGGGCGGATCGGTACAGAGCAGATGTCAGGGGCTTCCATTGTGAATCAGCTGATTTTTGTTTATAATCTGTGTATTTTCGGAGGGGTATCCGGAGCAGGTATTTTTACTGCACAGTACTTCGGACAGAAGGATAATGAAGGTGTGAGGCAGACATTCAGGTATAAGTTCTGGATGGCGGTCATCCTGACCATCGGGACGACTTTGCTGTTTCTGACTGTTGGAGAGAATCTGATCAGTATGTATCTGCAGGGAGATGGAACTGCGCAGCAGATTGCAGATACGCTGAATTATGGAAAACAGTATCTGGATATTATGCTGTTGGGATTGCCGCCTTTTATGATGGTGCAGATATATTCCAGTACTCTGCGAGAGTGCGGAGAGACGGTTCTTCCTATGAAAGCAGGAGTTGTGGCAATCTGCGTGAACCTGTTATTTAACTACCTGTTGATCTATGGTGTATTTTTCTTCCCGAGACTTGGGGTGAGAGGTGCGGCAATCGCAACTGTGCTGTCACGTTATGTGGAGGCTGCAATTGTAATCAGCTGGACACACAGGCATACGGAGAAGAATCCCTTTGCAAAAGGGTTGTACAGTACGCTTAAGGTTCCTGCAAATCTGACAAAGAAGATTCTGGTCAAGGGAACTCCGCTGTTATTTAATGAGACGTTATGGGCTTCAGCTATGGCTATGCTGACACAGTGTTATTCGGTTCGAGGGCTGAATGTGGTTGCATCCCTGAATATTTCCAATACCATCAACAATGTGTTTAATATTGTGTTTATTGCTCTGGGAGATTCCGTGGCGATTATTGTGGGACAGCTTCTGGGTGCGGGAGATATGAAGAAAGCGAGAGACACAGATAACAAGATGATCGCGTTCTCAGTGATGTGCTGTACCTGTGTGGCAATGGTGATGTTTGTTATGGCTCCGTTGTTTCCAATGCTTTATAATACCAATCAGGAAGCCAGGGAGTTGGCGAAGTATCTGATTATGCTCACTGCATTCTTTATGCCTCAGAACGCATTCCTGCATGCAACCTACTTTACCCTGCGCTCCGGTGGAAAGACCATCATTACGTTCCTGTTTGACAGTGTGTTTATCTGGTGCATCAGTGTGCCGATCGCCTTTGTACTGAGTCGTTATACAGGGATTCATGTGCTTGTGATTTATGCCTGTGTGCAGCTGGCAGATCTGATCAAATGTGTGATCGGATTTGTTCTGGTTAAGAAGGGTGTATGGCTGCAGAATATTGTATCATCATGATAAAAAAGTCAATAACATTTGGCTTGACTAACCAATATACTATAGTGTATTATCAGTAAAAATATTTTTATTCTCTTTGCACTGCATTACATTCAACAGAATGCGAGATCAACAGTACAAACTGAGCAGGCGATGCCCGAGATATTCGAGGGCGTGGGGCCGGGCCGCGTGAAGCGGCAGCAGATATGAACATTTTCAGACATATCTGTGGGACAGTGTATGTTCCGCAGGTGTGTCTTTTTGTTTTCTGAAAAGTATGTTTTGGAAAGATTTTCTGAGGCAGGTGTAGTTCTGAAATACAAAAAGACCCCTGTAAGACCGCACTTTGATAAGCCACAGAAAGGAAACATGTTTTCTGACTGTGACGCAATGTATGTGACATAAGAAGAACCTGTAAACTCAAATATAGGAAAGTACAAAAGCTTATATATTTGAAAAGAAAATTTAGGAGGTCCTGGTTATGGAACAGACAAAAAAGTTAAATATGACAGCAATGTCAGACAAGACAAACAGTAACACGACAGCTAAGAAAGAAGAGCCTGCATGGGAACATAAGGTGGCAATGAAGGTATCGGGTGTGAGTATTGCAGTAAACCTGTTACTTTCCTTATTTAAATTACTTGCCGGAATTCTGGCACATTCAGGTGCCATGATCTCAGATGCAATTCATTCAGCATCTGATGTGGGAAGTACTTTCGTAGTAATAGTCGGTGTGAATTTATCCAGCAAAAAATCCGATAAGGAGCATCAGTATGGACATGAGCGGATGGAATGTGTATCTTCCATTATTTTGTCCGGATTACTTCTGGCAACCGGTATCGGAATCGGTATGAATGGAATTGAGAACATTATTAAGAGTACTTCAGGAGCAAGCATTGCAATTCCCGGAACATTGGCACTGATTGCGGCAGTTGTTTCTATTGTAGTGAAGGAGTGGATGTTCTGGTATACCAGAAGTGCTGCGAAGAAAATCAATTCCGGTGCACTGATGGCAGATGCATGGCATCACCGTTCAGATGCAATGTCTTCTGTTGGTGCATTTATCGGTATCCTGGGTGCGAGACTTGGCTTCCCGATCCTGGATCCAATTGCCAGTGTGGCAATCTGTGTACTGATCGTGAAAGCATCTGTAGATATTTTCAGAGATGCCATTGATAAGATGGTTGACCATTCCTGCGATGAGGTAACAGAAGAGAGCATGAGAGAAGTGATCATGGGAGTAAAAGGTGTAAAAGGCATTGACCTTCTCCAGACACGACTTTTCGGTTCCAAGATGTATGTGGACATTGAAATCTCGGCAGATGGAACGATTCCTCTGGATGAGGCACATGACATTGCAGAAAATGTTCATCATACCATAGAGAAAAATTTTAAAGATGTAAAACACTGTATGGTTCATGTGAATCCGGTGAATGAGTAAGCCCTTAAAAATAAGAGTTACTGTTCACTCCGTTCTCAGTAACGTAGCCAAAATTCATTCCAGATTGCCTGCGGCAATGGAATTTTGGCTTGTATGTCTCGGGATAGTGGTGTGTGAACAGTAACAAATAAGATATCTATATCCGTACTTAGTAGTTATTCTAATTGCAAAATCTATCGTATGGAGTTACAATGATAATGCGATAAAGTAAGTCAGACATAGGATAGATTAAGGAGGATAGTCAACAATGAATGAAGGAGAAGAAGTCAGAAAGGGGAAGTCTGTATTCAGATCAGTGATATTGCTGATGGCAGTGGTGTTTGCAGTTATGGCCGGAAATACCGGAGTTCATGCTGCTCAGGCTGGAGAAGCAAACGGAAATGACACTACAGAGATCGTCAATCCAACGGTAACACCGGAGCCGGACATAACAATAACACCCACAGCAACACCTACAATAACACCGGAAGTGACACCGATTGTAAAGAAGGGGCTTTTGAAAGAGGGAAACTCCTATCGTTATTACATTAATGGTAAAATGGTTACAAATACCTGGAAGAAGGTGAAAAACCATTATTATTGGTTCAAGTCCAATGGAAAAGCAGTTGCAAATGGTTATTATAAAGTGAAGGGTGTATATTACATTTTTGATGAAAATGCACGCAGACTTTCCCCTGCTAAAAAATCAGTAGTAAAGGTTAAAAATATCAGCTATTTTGTAGATACAAAGGGCAGAGCTGTTAAAGGCTGGAATGAATATAAAAATAAAATGTATTATTCATATTCCAATGGAAAATGTGCGGTAAATACGAAAATAGATGGTATTAAATTTAATAAAAACGGGGCAGCAGATCTGACTCAGGCCAGAGAGATGCTGGAAGCCAAAAAGTTTATTGCAGCGCATACTACCAAGAATATGAATAACTACCAGAAGCTTCGTGCCTGTTTTAACTATATCATGTGGTATACAAAATATACTCCCTGGAAACGCCCCACAGAGGCTGAATTCAAGACACAAACATGGGTATATAAATATGCCTTGGATATGTTTCAGACAAATCTTACCGGAAACTGCTATGGCGTAGCTAGCTGTCTGGCAGCAGTTGCCAAAGAGCTGGGATATGAACCTTATGTGATCACGGCTTTGGAGGATCATGCTTTTGTTATGATCAATGGCCTTTATTATGACAATATGTATGGAACCCTCTTTGGTTCACCTACTCATCCCTATTATCATTTAAGACAGAAAATCAAGTTTTAACCGGATTGCGAATATCCTCTTGACCAGATTTGATTTTGACAAAAACCAAAAGTGCTCGAAAACCAGTAAATACAAGGCTTTCGAGCACTTTTTTTCGAGCAGGGGATGAGAGAATCGAACTCCCACCAAAGGTTTTGGAGACCCCTATCATACCATTTGACCAATCCCCTATATGTAATTTCTGTTACTGTTGCAATTATACATATAAAAGCTACATTTGTCAAGCTTTTATATACACAATTGCAAACTTTCGGTTATGAGCAAGTAGCGAAGCGGATTGCGAATATCCGCTTGAATATGTAACATTTGCGGAAGATACGTGTTATATTGGTAGAAAGAAAAAGGAAAGGAGGGAGTGCTCATGGACAGGGATATACTGCGGCAGTTTTACCAGCGGTATTCAGGGGAGATTTATCTGTACCTTTACTCGTTGTGTAAAAGCAGAGAGACAGCTGAAGATCTGATGCAGGAAGTATTCCTGAAAGCACTTCTTTCCCT
>CAKRYE010000104.1 GCA_934426285.1 uncultured Blautia sp. | reverse complement strand
ACGGAATACCATAGTAATCACTAAATTCACGTCTGTTCATTCCCATTTTTTCTCTTAATTCTTTTACTTCTTTTCCTTTGCTCATGATTGAACTCTCCCATTCAAATAACGCATTGCGTTATTTAATAGTACCAGATATATGCTATGTTGTCAATCAACTACCACCTCACCTCTCATCATATTTTCGCCCATATATTTTTATAAAATTGAAAAGACAGGCCCGAACTTGTAAATCAAGGCTTTTCGTCCTGTCATTAATATAACATGTACTCCTGTAGCAGAATCAACACGCTCTTTCCCCCTGCTCCAGAATCTTCCGCAAGTGCCATTTCCTAGCCCCAAAATACAATCCATATGAGATTTATCAACCAGCTTTACGGCAGAATCTCAAGCCAATATCCATCTGGATCTACAATGAACTAGATTCCCATCGTTTCATTTTCGAAGCAAATACATCCCATCTCTTTGTGCTTCTTATACGCTATCTCATAATTCTCCGCCTTGAATGCCAGATGGAATTCACCTTCACCCAGATTATATGGCTGTGGATGATCTTTAAGCCAAGTAAGTTCCAACTCAAAATCACTTATTGCTCAGATACACAATAATAAAATCATCAGTAGTCTTTCTTCTCACTTCGTGAAGATCAAGGGCCGCGTTGCAAAATTTAATAGATTAGTCCAGATCTGATACATTATAGTTTTCGTGAATCTCGATTCCTTCATAGCTATATTTGGGATGTTTGGTTCGGGCAATAATTATTTTCTGATAAGCATCTCGGACCTGAAGTAGCGGAGAACATTCTCTTTCAAATGTTTCCTGCCCGGAAATGGCATCTATGCATCGTACTCATAATCCTCAAACTGATTGTTCTTGGACTTATCCGGAATCCTATCTGACAGACTTCACGCTATGATGGACTGGATTGCTTGCATTATTTTTCGGTTAAATAAAAACGCCAGTGGAATACTCCACTGACGCCTGCCATATGCTCTTCACATCTGATTCTTATTGCATTGTCTTCCTGTAAATTATATTGATGTTAGGGTCAAAAGGCATTTTGCCCCTAACTTGATATCTACGAATTGCTCCGCTGCAAAGCAGCTCCCGTAATTCTTATCTTATCATACCACGGTTCTGTATAAAATACCATTTTTTTATTCTTCCGCCGTATCGTCTGCTTTCTCTTCTGTGATCAGGGTAATTCGTCCCTGTCCATGTGCCTGTGCATACTCATCACCGATCACATCGTCAAGGGAAGCTATATAATCAATAACCAGATCATGATCAATGGTCCATTCTTCACCTTCAGCCGGTGATATAACCTTTGATCCCTTAAACATGGTCATTCCATCTCCACATTCCTCAGAATAATATCTGTTAATGGCAAGAGTATAGGTTTTATCGGTGTCAAGAGGTTCCTCTTCCACCATAACATCCTTTACGCGGTATTCACCATCTACAGAAACAAACTCACCTTCGCTGTTTACATTTACAGAGGATTCCATTGTGGTATCAATGGTGTAGGTCAGTCCGGAAGTCTGGATAAATCCGCCGCATTCTTCCGGTGCCAGGCGTGCTCCCATTTCCAGACAGTCAAGAATCTGCTGTCCTGTTACTTCAATGACTCCCGCCTCTGAGTTCCACGGCAATACAGTGATCAGATCCATATATTTGATCTCGCCTGCACCAATATCTGCACGTATACTTCCTCCGTTCATAAATGCAATATCTGCTCCTGTCTGGATGCGGTATGCATCTGTGATAAAATCTCCCATATTTGTTTCTTCATTACGCACAAGCCGTATTTCCGGATTGTCAGGATCATTGATCACAAGTGCATGTTCTGTATTTCCTACTTTTACAAACAGATATTCATATTTCTTTTCAATATCCTTAACCATAGTGTCTAATTCAGCGTAGACGTCTGAGGAAATCTCCTCTTCTGTCAGTTCATTGACAAGACCGCTGGATATGGTCAGTTCATTGTCCTGTGAAGCATCCAGCTTGACAACTCCGATATTTTCAAGCTTGGTCCCTACAGCAGCAAGGAGAACATCCTCTCCATTTTTGTTATTGATCACTTCACCTGCGATGGTATCATGTGCATGTCCGTCCAATATCACATCAATGCCCTCTGTATTTTTGATCACACTGCGTGAAGACCAGGCTTCTTCCACACCGGAATCACCAAGATGTGCCAATGCCACCACATAATCCGCACCGTCTGAAACAGCGGCATCTACTGCATTCTGAACGGTTTCATATAACTGTTCATTGGTCTGTGCACTGAAACCATAGATGAATTCTCCGTCTTCATTCTGGAAATAAGTAGGCGTAGATTTTGTGATCGTTTCCGGTGTGCAGATTCCTACATAGCCAATTTTAATCTCCCTGCCATTGACTTCATAGGGAACTACTTTGTAAGCATCAAAAACAGTTTCCCCTGTCTCTGCACTGACAAAATTACAGGAAAGGAAATCTGCCGATGCATTTTGTGCATAGGAAAGGAATGTATCCATACCATAATCAAATTCATGATTTCCCGGTATGCAGATATCATATCCCACCTTTTCCATAAGATCCATTGCATCCTGTCCATCTGACTCTGTAGTCACAACAGAACCCTGGATTGCATCCCCAAGGTCGATCACTGTCAGCTGATCTGTTGCTTCACCAACTTCCGCCTTAACTGCAGCAAGTCCTGCATAGCCAAGGCTTGCAGAAGAACCGGAATAATTTTCATCGCTGCTGATTCCCCCATGTACATCACTGTCAAAAAGAAGAACAATCTGATTGTCATTAATCTCCATATCCTTCAGACTACCGGTTGTATTCTCCTCTGCGATCCTGACTTCCGGTTTTGTTTCGCCTGCATATACTGTGGCAGACACCATTACTGCGGAAAGAGTAAACAAATAAAGCATCGTTCTTTGTTTCATAAAAATACGCCTCCTTTCTTTAATACCTTAAGTATACTTGAGAAAGGAGGCATATTCAACAGCTTCTGCCATTCTTTTTATTTAATCAGTTACTGTTCCAACCAAAACTACAGATTTTTAATTCTCTCAATGGCCTCTATGGTATTCTCATGGGTTCCAAACGCAGTAAGACGGAAGAATCCCTCACCATGAGCACCGAATCCTGAGCCCGGAGTTCCTACGATGTTGGCTTTTTCAAGAAGATAGTCAAAGAACTCCCAGGAAGTCATCTTATCCGGTGTTTTCAGCCAGATATACGGAGCATTTACGCCACCGGATACGGAATAGCCTGCTGATGCCAGACCTTCATAGATAGCTTTGGCGTTGCTCATGTAGTAACCTACCTGTTCTTTCAGCTGTGCTTTTCCTTCAGGAGAGTATACAGCCTCTCCTGCACGCTGTACGATGTATGGAGCACCGTTGAATTTTGTACCATGACGTCTTGCCCAGAGACTGTGGAGATCTACACCGTCACGAACCAGATCCTTTGGTACAACTGTAAAGCCAAGGCGGACACCTGTGAAACCTGCATTTTTGGAGAAGCTGCGCAGTTCGATGGCGCAGGTTCTTGCTCCTTCGCACTCATAGATGCTGTGCGGTACATTTTCTTCGGAGATGTATGCTTCATATGCTGCATCATAGATAATGACAGAGCCGTTTTTATTTGCATAGTCTACCCATTCCTGAAGCTGTGGTTTGGTGATTGCACCACCAGTTGGGTTGTTTGGGAAGCAAAGGTAGATAAGATCCGGTACTTCTTCCGGGAATTCCGGGAGGAAGCCGTTGGCTTCTGTACATGGCATATAGATTACGTTATCAAAGTTGCCACGTTCTTTGTTGTATTCGCCTGTACGGCCTGCCATTACGTTTGTGTCTACATATACAGGATATACAGGGTCGCACACTGCAATCTTGTTATCCAGTCCGAAGATTTCCTGGATATTTCCGGAATCGCTCTTTGCACCGTCAGAGACAAAGATTTCGTCTGCTTCAATGTCGCATCCTCTGTCTTTGTAGTCATTCTTCGCAATGGCAGATCTTAAGAATTCATAACCAAGATCCGGTGCATAACCATGAAAAGTAGCTGCATCACCCATTTCATCTACAGATTTATGAAGTGCCTCAATGATTGCCGGAGCCAGAGGCTGGGTTACATCACCGATTCCCAGTGAGATCACGTTTGCCTGTGGGTTGGCTTCTTTATATGCTTTTACTTTTTTTGCAATTGTGGAAAACAGATAGCTTCCCGGTAATTTCAGATAGTTATGGTTTACTGTTACCATGTTTGATTTCCTCCCTGGCATGTTTCGCAGTTTTTATATACCTGTCTACAGCAGGCTGCTGCTTTGCCTTTCCATTTCTATTTGTGTCTGTTCTGCAAATATATTTTATTCGAATTTTATTATACTTAATTATTTAATAATGTAAAGTCTCAAAGTATTTTCTGAGAATAATTTTTAATATTAACATTACTGTTCACTGGTACTATATTAACATTTTTTACCCCGGGCATAATGTCCGGGGTGATTTATTTTATTTGCGCTTCTCTACTTCTTTCATTAATGTCTCACGAGCGCTTGCAGGATTTGCCTTGCCTTTCATCTCTTTCATGATCTGGCCTACAAAGAAGCCCATGACTTTATCTTTACCTCCCAGAAGTTCTGAAAGCGGACCTGGGTTAGCATCCAGAATCTGGTTGATGGTTTCTTCCAGAAGCCCTGTGTCTTCTACAATCTTCAGACCATGTTCCTCAATGTAAGCTACAGGATCAATGTCATCCTCAAAGACTTTCTCAAAGACTTTCTTGGCATTCTGGGGGCTGACTTCGGATTTTTCTACCATTACCAGAAGATCTGCAAGATGTTTCGGTGAGAAAGATACCTGTTCCGGATC
>CAKRYE010000103.1 GCA_934426285.1 uncultured Blautia sp. | reverse complement strand
GCATCGATAAAAGGACGCTTGCGGTTGTTCAGCATCCAGTAAAGAACCAATCCGAGACTATAAATGTCAACCTCTTTCCCATATTCTTTTCTTTTGATCACTTCCGGTGCCATATAACGGTCTGAGCCGGCAATCGTTGCCTGAATTGTGTGATACATCGTTCTGGCAATTCCGAAATCGCCTAATTTATAATCGCCAAACTCCGATACCATGATATTCTCCGGCTTAATATCTCTGTGTACGATATGTTTAGACTCACAAAGTACAAGTGCCGAACAGATATCCATTCCGACTTTTATAACCATTTCTTCCGGAATACTTCCTGCATACTGTTTGATCAACGTAGTCAACGGGGTCAGCAGTTCCATTCGGATAAACACATCCCATCCGATCCCGTCTTCATGGGGTTTTGCTTCAAAATCATCGCAGCTGACAATATTGGTCTGCCCCTTAAACGCCAGCATGATCTGATATTCATCTACGTACCTGTGGAGCATATCCTTATATTTATTTCTTACGCTGACGAGATCATAACCATCTGTAATGTCCGCTTCAATGTCTTCTTTATTCCTGGGGAAAGAAATCACTTTTATGGCAGCATCTTCCATAACGCCTGCGGAATTTCGCTGTGCCTGATATACGGTGCCAAAACCGCCCCGTCCCAGCCTTTTTACAATCTTCCATCCCTGCCAGGGCAGAGACGGATATCTCTCCTCGTCCATTTTCATTTCCTCTGATTCTATCTGTTTATTTCCAGTACGATTGCTGTAATATTATCCTTGCCGCCGGCCTCTAAAGCCGCTGTGATGATCGTATTGACACACTTTGCCGGACTTTGCATCTGCAGCATCATGGTTTCCAAAAGCTCTATGGACACCATGTCACTCACACCATCACTACATATAAGAAAACGATCTCCTTTTTTAATCTGCAGGCAGTCTGTATAAGGGAGCACCCGCACTTCCTCAGGATTCATTCCCATATACTGTGTCAAATAAGGTTTTCGTCCCTGAATACCGTTTTCTTTCATATAGACTTCATCTGTCTGATCTTTGGAGATCTGCTGAAGTTTCCCGTCTCGTAAGAGAAAGCATCTGCTGTCCCCCACATTCACAGTCCATACCCGGCTGCCTGTAAAATACAGTCCCGCCAGAGTAGATCCCATCATCTCCGCATCCAAACGAAGGGTTTCCTTAAATATCCCGTCATTTACATACGTGCACATTTTTTCCAGATAATTTTTTTTACCTACAACATCAGCCGCTTCTTCTGCATTCAAATATTGTTCTGTTGCCTTTGCAGCTATATAGGAAGCAATTTCACCATATTCTCCGCCTCCCATGCCATCAAAAACAGCAAAGAACCGATCTTTTTTTAAGGAAAAGTTTTTTTCCAGGATACTGCCAAGTCCATCGTTATCGCTTGCCATATAGCGGCCCGCGAAGAAAAAATTATCCTCGTTATTTTTTCTTCGCCTGCCTGTATGACAGCCACAGGCGGCAGCGATTCTCCCGAAGCCTGTCATTATGATACTATTCATCATTTTCATCGGTTTCTTCCAACGCAGTTCGAAAAACCTGCAGTTCTGCATTCACAAAACCTACGAAAGATACGTTCTCGATATCCTCCTGCATAAAAAGGAACATGGTTTCTGAATCGATATAACCTTCCGGATAGGGAATTGCGATATAATCGTAGGTTTTTTCATCCCCTTCCATTTCAACTTCAATGCCAATTGTCATTAATTTCTTTGTCGCACCTTTTAAAGTTACAACACTTCCATTTGGTAATAATTGCTTTGCCATTTTATTTTCCTTTCTCATCTTAACCAAACGCCAGATCTGCTATTGTATTGCCGAGTTTGCCTGCTGACTGAATAGCTTTCATCGCACCTGTGACGACATCATATCCAAAATTACCTACAGAGGTTGGATCTATACGAAGCACAGTCTTAATGATTCCATCTTTCTTGTAAAGTTTATGTGTATTTTCGACCACGTCCTTCATGTGAATTTCTCCCCACACCTTTGACGTTCCTGCGGTACCGGTTATTGCGGTTTGAAACTTTCCAAAAGATTTTCCAAGCTGATCTACACCATTTAAGAAAGAAACAATGTCCAATCCTGTGTAGACCCAGTTGCCCATCTTTTCTCCCAGCTTCTTATCTCCAAAGAGGGCTTCTCCCGTCTCTCTGCCTTGTTTTACAAGAAATTCCTTTAATAAATTAGTATTACCGATCTTGTTATAGTCGCCGGTATAGGTATATGTTGCATCCATCATGGCATTATAAACATCGTTACAGGCACTCAACGCAAGGCAGGTAGCTACCGGAAGTGCTGCACCACCGGAACCTGCTACCAGTGCTACCGCACCGGCAATTTTGACGACACCCTCGCCGACTTTTACAGCGGCTTTCCCATATTGAAGAGCTTTATAAACAAAGCCTTTCTCATCATAGGATTTTTTTATTTTTGCAACAGTCTTCTTCCCCTTTTTAATAATTGCTTTCGATACTCCTGCCACATCTGCTTTCAATGAGTTCAGAAAACTGTCTTTTTTCTTTTTACTTTTTGCTTTTGCTTTCTTGGATGTCTTTTCGGCTTTCCTGTAGTCCTCTATGACATCTATCACACCTTGTACCTGTCCGGAACTGATTCCCTCGCCTGCTTCTCCTCCAAACACCTTAAAAAGAGACTGGTCTACCGACTGCATGGTTGTAGCACTGTTTTTCGCCGCAACAGCCCCACTGGAAAGAAGTTCTGTAATACTTGCGAAACTTTGCTGGGCACTGCTTATTTTTCCTGCGAAATTATGTGCTAACAGTTCGCTCCAATGATTGTTCGTATCATTCAAGGTACCTGTAACCTTCGAAAACAGGGCTTCATACTCTGCTGTCAGATTCTGCATTTCACCAGCCTGCGCCAACAGGGTTTCCGGATCTAATATAATTCTGGATGCCATTCTTCTCCTCCTTTCCCTACAGTTTCATACTTGCCAGCTCAATCACAGAAGACAGCTTAAAATCTTCTGGTCCACCTGATTTGCTAATCGGCATCACACCCTCCGGGAGATTACTTGTCCTAATCCCGGCTCCGATCGGCCGGATCGAAAGTATGGATCCAATCATACTTTCTACACTGGTGAACATTTCTGATATATTTTTCTCATCTGTCGTAAAGTTCTCTGCAACCGTTTTCATGACATTTGCAAAATTTCCGGATTTTTCACTGATTTGCAAAATCTCCCGAGCATTCGAATGGGTGTAATCATTGATAGCATCCCTCTCTTTGCAACTCCAGTTGTTGTGTTCCGTGATGGATGTCAGAATTCTTGCAGCCTCCTCCACTTCTCCATAAGCATTTGCAATCGTCTGTGCAATTTCCGTAATCGTCTGTGGATTCACATCTATAATCATCTTCTCATCTCCTAGCATCCCCTGATAGCACTTGCACCTTCCTGATCTCTTGACACAAATTTTGTCCTGGCATCCTCCATATAGGAGAGAAATTCCTGCAAAAGTTCTTTCATCTGCCCTGCTTTTTGCATTCTCTCTGTCATAATATTAATATACGCCGTACTCGCCTCTCCCTCCCAGGAAGAAGCAATCTGTGACAAAAGTGCCTGCGTCCGCGCATTCAAAGAATCCAGTTCATTCACATAGGCTCTCATAGAGGAAATATTATTCTGCAATCCATCTGTGTCGATTCTGATATTAGCCATTTCGAATCCCTCCACTCTAAACCATATTTTGTGATGCCATAATCGCCTTAAGCATTTCATCCTTTGCTTTATACACAGCAAGCACATGGCGAATATAATTTGTTGTTTCTTCCAGATTATTATCGAGCCTTTGGATCTGGTTGATCAGTTCCTGAGATTTATCATAAATAGCCTGTGCCGTCAGACCTTTTGAATTTGCCCCTTCTGTCTGCGCTGCTCTCAGACTCCGCAGTGCATTTTGCAAGATAGCCTGTGCCTGCTCGATTTTTCTGATATCCTCTCCGGCTGCGACATCATCAATCGTTATTTTTCCGTTTTCATCTCTGTATGCCATTTTTTCAGTCTCCTAACAGAATCTTTTTTGCCTGCTCACAAACGACATTTTTTTCAACCAGGCGAAGTATCTTTTCCTCTGCCTGTTCCGGATCTATTTCATAGAAATATCCGCCTTTTTCTGCATAGAAATAAAGACAGGTATCCTTTCCAATATGAGTACCTTTCAGAATGATACTTCTTTCTGCCTGGTCAGTCGCGATATATGCTTCTTTTTTCTCCGTCTGCACATTGTTTTCCAAAAGAGGAGAAAGCATCCTTTCTATCCCCTCTTTGTCCTGCACCCTGATCCGATATTCCTGTGACCGGCACTCTACGGATGTGATCCGATTCTCCATATGATGAAATTTATAATGTACAGATTCGCCTGCCTCTTCCCGCAAGATCAGTTCAGATTCATACATTCCCTGATAAAGAGGCTGTAATATTTCTATACATGCCGGCTCTACTTCCAGATTGCCCAGGAAATCTTCCTGGGCATATCCCTTCCTTTCAAGACTATCCAGAATTTCCTGTTGTTTTATTTTCCCCCGTTTTCCAATATCCTTCATAGCGGCAATATAATCATAATCCAGATATTTTCCGCCGCTTACTTTTCCGATATAATAGATTTCTTCCGGGGACAGTATGAATTCCTTCATTCTTTCCATCGCTCATTCCTTACTGACCCATGGATGCTGCAAGTCCTCCGTCAGTTTCCTCCATAGTATTGGCCGCGGTATCCAGCTTTTGTGCAAAGCTTTCCAGAAGTTCTCCAAAAGCTGTAAACTGACCATTGTAGCTTTCAAAATTTGATACATAAGCTGCTGCAGCCTCACCTTCGAATACGCCGCTCATACTGTTTACGATCGCGCGCATGCTGCTGATACACTGTTCAAAATTAGCTTTTTCACTGCGAAGACTTGTTGCGTTGCTTCTCATTTCCTCTGGAGTTACAATAATTTTCATTTGATTTCCACCTTTCTTTGATACGTCATTT
>CAKRYE010000102.1 GCA_934426285.1 uncultured Blautia sp. | reverse complement strand
GAGTATGATTGTACCATCGTATACGAGACTTTTGAGTCAAATGAGATGATGTACACCAAGCTTTCAAGCGGTGAGACCTATGATGTGCTCATTCCTTCAGATTATATGATCCAGAGACTGATCAAGGAAGAGTATCTTCAGGCCCTTGACTGGAAAAAACTGCCCAACCGGAAAAATCTGCTGAAGGATGTGACCAATAAGAGCTATGATCCGGGCAATCGGTATTCCTGTCCTTATTTCTGGGGAACTGTGGGAATCCTTTACGATAAAACAGTGGTGGATCCACAGGATCTGAAGGATGGTTGGAACCTTCTCTGTAATCCGAAATATAAAGGAAATATTTACATGTATGATTCAGAGAGAGATTCCTTTATGATTGCTCTGAAGGCTCTGGGATATTCCATGAATACTACAAATATGGACGAAATCCAGGAAGCCTATCAGTGGCTGATCAATCAGAGAGATACTATGGATCCTATTTATGCAGGAGATGATGTGATCGACAACATGATTTCAGGAAATAAAGCCCTGGCTGTAGTTTATTCGGGAGATGCTTCTTATATCATCAGTGAAAATCCAAATCTGGATTATTTCACACCGGATCAGGGAACAAATGTCTGGTATGATGCAATGGTGATCACCAAAGACTGCAGTGAGGTAGATCTGGCTCATGAGTTTATTAATTTTATGATCAACGATGAATCTGCTCTTTCCAATACTGAGGAAGTAGGGTATACTTCTACTGTAAAGAGTGCTTATGAAGAGATGAAGGATGGAACTTATGCAGGGGTTAGTTCTTATATTCCTGACATCAGTAATCCGAAAAATGAGATTTTTGCATACCAGAAGCCAAAGATTAAGCAAAAATTTGCAGAGCTGTGGACCAAGGTAAAAGCAAAATAATCATAAATCTGAAAGGAGATTGACATGAAGAAAAGAATATTAGCGGTTCTTTTGTGTGCATTAGTGACAGGAAGTACATTGACAGGATTTAAAAGTGCGGGAGATGACAAGGAGCTTGTTCTTTTTACCTGGGAGGGAATGTTTCCCCAGGAAGTTCTGGATGATTTTGAGAAAGAGACAGGCGTGAAGGTAATCTATTCCAATTTTGATACAGATGAAACTATGCTTGAGAAGCTTGCTATGGCAAAAGGGGGCGATTATGATATAGTGATCGCCGATGACTATATACTGGAAACAGCTATTAAAGAGGGACTTGTAGAAAAGCTTGATAAAAAATCACTGGAAAATATCGGAAATATTAATTCCTTATATCAGGGACAGTTTTATGATCCGGATGATGAATATACAGTTCCCTATGGTGCAGGAATTCCGTTGATTGTCTATGACCCTGATCAGGTAGATATAGAGATTAAAGGTTATAAGGATCTGTGGGATCCCTCTCTGGAGGACAGTATTGCTTTGACAGCTAACTATCGTGTGATCAATGGTATCACTCAGCTTTCCATGGGAGAGAGCATGAATGAGGAGGATGTTGATACCATCAAAAAGACAGGGGAAAAGCTTCTTGAGCTGGCCCCCAATGTGCGTCTGATCCAGGATGATAACACGCAGAATGCTTTGCTCAACGGAGAGGCAAGCGTGGCATTTCTGTATACTTCCCAGGTAACGGCTGCTCTGGCTGAGAATCCGGACCTGAAGGTGGTTTATCCTGAGGAAGGACTTGGATTTGGAATTATGGGAATGTTTATCCCCAGCCAGGCACCGGACAAGGAGGCAGCTTATTCCTTTATGGATTATATGATGGAGCCTGAGGTTGCAGCCAAGTGTATGGATTACATAGGCTTTTATAATACTAATAAGGCTGCAGATGAACTGGTGAATCCGGATCTGGTAGTACCGGACAGCGTGGAGAAAGGCGAGATTATCCAGAATGTAAGTCAGGAAGCAGATGAACAGTATCAGAAAAACTGGACAGAATTTAAGGCTGCCTGCGACTAAGGAGAGAAAAAATGGATATTTACAAAGGCACTGTGGCTTTTTCCGGAATTGCCATAGGTAAGATACTTTATTATCACAAAAGTGAATATCAGATACGGCAGTATGAAATTACAGATATAAAAGCTGAGCTGGAGTTTTTCCGTCAGTCCCGTACCAAAGTCATTGACCAGCTGAAGGAATTGTATGAAAAAAACTGCTCTGTGCAGGGATCCCGGGCTGAGATTTTTCTGAAACAAAAGAACCTGCTGGAGGGAAAAAGCTTCCAGCGGGCGATTGAAAGCATTATTCAGAATGAAAAGGTAAATGCGGCCTATGCAGTGATGACTACCAGAGATGAGATCATATCTACCTTCCGTAATCTGGAAGAGCCGGCAATCAAAGAGAGACTGGACAATATCCGGGAGATCTCAGAACGGCTTATCGGGATTCTGGGAGGGATTTCTCCCAGGATCGATCTGGGGGAGGAACCGGTGATCGTTGTAACAGAAAGTATTACTCCTACAGAGCTGATGGAGATGGACAAGGAGAAAATACTGGCCATTGTAACTCATCATGGCTCTGATATTTCCCATGCTGCCATTCTTGCAAAAACCATGAATATTCCGGCTCTGGTGGAAATTGATACAGATACGGAGTGGGACGGACAGCTGGCCATCGTGGACGGTTATACAGGCTCTCTGTATATTCATCCTGACGAAGAGATCAAGAAGGAATATGAAATCCGCAGGCAGGCAGATCTGGAGGAAAGAGAGGAGCTTCTGAAGTTCAGGGAAAAACCGGATCTTACCAGGGATGGTATGAGAGTTGAAATATATGCCAATATCGGAAATATGGATGACCTGAACAGTGTATTATATTACGGGGCAGCAGGAATTGGACTTCTGAGAAGTGAATTTCAGTATCTGGGCAGGGAAAATTATCCCAGAGAGAACGAGCTGTTTCATGCATATAAAAAGATTGCAGAGACTATGGGTGACCGGCTGGCAGTGATCCGTACTGCAGATCTGGGGGCAGATAAGCAGGCTGCATATCTGAATATTCCGGATGAGACCAATCCCATCATGGGTAACAGAGGAATCCGGCTTTGTCTGGACCGCAAAAAAATGTTCAAGGCTCAGCTGCGGGCTATTTTCAGGGCAAGTGCATATGGAAATCTGGCGATTATGTTTCCCATGATCAGCTCTGAGGAAGAGATGGATGAGATCGAGGCTATGATCGAAGAGGTTACCAATGGGCTGGATGAGAGAGGAATTCCCTACAAGAATATCCGAACGGGAATTATGATCGAGACTCCGGCAGCAGTAATGATCAGCAGAGAGCTGGCCAGAAGAGTTGATTTTCTCAGTCTGGGAACCAATGACCTCAGCCAGTATACCCTGGCTATGGACAGACAGAATCCCCTGCTTCGCAAGAAATATAATGATCATCATCCGGCAGTTCTGCGGATGATAAAAATGGTGATTGATGCAGGACATGCGGAGAACAAACGAGTATGTATCTGCGGAGAGCTGGCTGCAGATACTGCCCTTACAGAGGAATTCCTGAAAATGGGAGTGGACTGTCTTTCTGTAGTGCCTGCATGTATTCTGCCGGTTCGTAAGGCGCTTCGCCAGGTGGACTTATCGGATATGAGGAGATAGTGGCGAAATGGTTAAAAAAAGTAAAGTAGTGCTTCTTCCCTGTGCAGAATATGATGAAGAGAAAATATATGTGCTTTTGAAGAAAGGCCTTTCTCTTCTGGGTGGGATAGAGTCCTTGGTTCCTATGGATAAAAAAATCCTGCTAAAGCCTAATCTGCTGAAAAAGGCGGAAGTGGAGAAGGCAGTGATCACACATCCGGTGGTAGTAGGGGTATTTGCCAGGATCCTCAGGGAAAAGGAATACGAAAATATTGTACTTGCGGACTCCTGTGGCCATGGAACCACAAAATCGGTGATCCGTGGGACCGGAATGGATACTTATCTGGAAAAATATCAGATTCCGGCCATTGATTATACAGAGGGAATCAAGGTGGATTATCCTCAGGGAATCCAGGCAAAGGAATTTATCCTGCCAAAGGAACTGCTGGAGCAGGATTGCGTGATTTCCCTGAGCAAAATGAAAACTCACGCACTTGAGAGGATTACCGGGGCTGTGAAAAACAGCTATGGCTTTGTCTATGGTCTTCATAAAGCCAAAGGACATACCCAGTATCCAAGTGCAGACAGCTTTGCAAGGATGCTGATCGATCTGAACCGATGTGTAGCACCGAAGCTGTATGTGATGGATGGGATTGTAGCCATGGAAGGAAACGGGCCGGGATCCGGTGATCCTGTTTCTATGAATGTAATATTAATGTCTGCAGATCCAGTGGCTCTGGACAGTGTTTTTGCCCGGCTGGTTTATCTGAAACCGGAATTGGTACCTACCAATTATCATGGCGAAAAGATGGGGCTGGGAACCTGGAAAGAAGAGGAGATCACGCTGGTAACTCCGGACGGAGAGATTTCCATGGCAGAGGCTGTAGAGAGATACGGAAATCGGGAATTTCATGTTGACCGCACAGAGGTGCGCAAGAATATCTGGACAAGAATGGCAGGAGCTTTAAATATTTTTCAGAAGAAGCCTTATATAGAACCGGATAAGTGTGTCAGATGTGGAATCTGTGTCCAGAGCTGCCCGGTTCCGGGAAAGGCAGTAGATTTCCGGAATGGAAAAAATAAAGCGCCGGTGTATGATTACAAAAAATGTATCCGGTGTTTCTGCTGCCAGGAGATGTGCCCGAAGAAAGCAATAAAAGTAAAATAGATTTGATAAATAAAAAGCACATGACAGAAGTGGTTTTTACTTCTGAAGTCATGTGCTTTTTTGCAGTAAAATTATCTGCCCAGGTGTAGATATGCTTACGTTACTGCTTACACACCACCCTGGCTGCAAATAATCACCTTCCGAGAATTTTACTTATTTCACGGATAAAGTCCGGAGTCGTGCCGCAGCATCCTCCGATCACAGATGCACCATTTTCAATCAAAACCTTCATATGTTCTGCGAAATTCTGTGCATTCATGTTGTAAACAGCGTTGCCCTGGTCGTCAATTACAGGCATACCTGCATTTGGTTTGGCGATGACAGGAATAGATACGTTCTCTTTGATATTGCGGACAACGGATACCAGCTGGTCAGGACCTACAGAACAGTTGATACCAACTGCAGCAGCGCCTGCACCCTCAAGGGCGATCGCAGCCTCCACAGCATTTCCTCCGCTGAAAATGCTTCCGTCAGCTTCTACGGTCAT
>CAKRYE010000101.1 GCA_934426285.1 uncultured Blautia sp. | reverse complement strand
TTTCTTATGGAAATAATGACTGCTGTTTTTATTACCAGGACAGACTGATTATAATAAAAAACAGTATAAATCAGGTATCATTTCATAATTATTCAAATGGAGAATCAAACTATGTACAGAAAAACAGCAAAGAAGTTACTGAAATTCATAGAGAAAAGCCCCACTGCATTTCAGGCAGTGACGGAGATGACCAAAAGGCTTGACAAAGAAGGCTTTGAAGAATTGAAAGAGGAGGATCACTGGAAGCTTAAAAAAGGCGGAAATTATTATGTGACCAGAAATCATTCTGCAATCATAGCTTTTTCCATTCCGCAGAAGCCTGTGTGGAAGTTTCATATTATGGCAAGCCACAGCGATTCCCCTTCCCTTAAGATCAAGGAGAATCCTGAGATAGAGGTGGAGAATGCTTATATCAAACTGAATGTGGAGCGTTACGGTGGAATGATTCTGTCTCCATGGTTTGACAGACCTCTGTCAGTGGCAGGAAGGCTGATCGTCCGTCAGGATGGAAAAATCAGAGAGAAGATGGTGACTGTGGACAGAGATCTGCTGGTTATTCCTAATCTTGCCATTCATATGAACAGGGAAGTAAATGACGGATATAAATATAATGTGCAGAAGGATATGCTGCCTCTTTTCAGTGATAAGGAAGGAAAGGGCAGATTTATGGAAACTGTGGCTGAGGCCGCAGATGTAAAGACGGAAGATATTCTGGGACATGATCTGTTTCTTTATGACAGAACTCCGGGTACTCTGTGGGGAGTAAATGAGGAATTTGTCTCTGCGCCCAGACTGGATGACCTGCAGTGTGCATTTTCTTCTCTGGAAGGATTTCTTCAGGGAGAGCGTAAAGGAAGTATTGCTGTCCATTGTGTGCTGGATAATGAAGAGGTGGGAAGCAGTACAAGACAGGGCGCTGCCTCTGCTTTCCTGAAGGATACTCTGATGCGGATCAATATGGGACTGGGACGCACCCAGGAGGAATATTATATGGCACTTGCAGACAGTTTTATGATCTCTGCAGATAATGCCCATGCTCTCCATCCAAACTATACGGATAAGACAGATCCGGTAAACCGTCCGGTGCTGAACGGGGGAATCGTGATCAAGTACAATGCAAATCAGAAATATTGTACAGACGGAGTGTCCGCTGCAATTTTCAAGGATATCTGTGACAGGGCAAAGGTGCCGTACCAGACCTTTGTAAACCGTTCAGATATGGCAGGCGGTTCCACGCTGGGAAATATTTCCAATACCCAGGTTCCTGTGAAAACAGTGGATATCGGTCTGGCACAGCTTGCCATGCATTCTGTATATGAAACAACAGGTGCGAAAGATACAGAGAGCCTGGTTAAGGCAGCGACAGTATTTTTTGCATAGCTTGTCGGCACACTGGAAGATAAACGTAAATATAAAAATCAGGAGATAAGAAAGTGAACAGAAAAGCAGTGTTTTTTGATGCAGACGGAACACTCTGCGATATGGAAAAGGGTGTACCCCAGAGCACAAAGGAGGCATTGAAGAAATTAAGAGAAAACGGTCATGACGCATGGCTTTGCACAGGCAGGAGCAGGGCCTTTGTTTCCTGGTATCTGGAAGAGCTTCCGTTTACCGGTATGATCAGTGCCTGCGGGGCTACCATTGAAAAGGATGGAGAACGTCTTTTTAATAAAGAGATGCCCCCGGAAGTTGCAAAAAAGTCAGTGGAAATCCTGCGCAGATATGGTCTGGTCCCGGTTATGGAAGGTGCAGATTTCATGTATTATGATAAGGATGAATATAATACAGATGTGAACTGGTATACGGATCTGATCACAGAATCTTTAGGACCTAAATGGCGTCCCATCAGGGGAAATGAAGACTGTATGCGCATTAATAAGATTAGTGCAAAGATGATAAAAGGCTGTGATGCAGAAGCTGCCTGCAGGGAACTGAGTGAGTATTATGACATTATCCGTCATGAGAGTGGTTCAGGGATTGCGGGAACCACCATTGAACTTGTCCCCAAGGGTTTTAACAAGGCAGTGGGGATCTCGGCAGTGTGCAGACTCTTTGATATTCCATGGGAGGATACGATCGTGTTTGGAGACAGCAATAATGATCTCGCCATGTTTGAATATGCGGCAGTGAAGGTTGCCATGGGAAATGGTTCAGAGAAAATAAAAGCTCTGGCTGATCATATTACACAGGATATGTTCCATTATGGAATCAGAAACGGACTGGAATATCTGAAGCTGATATAAACATAAAAAGCCTGGGCTCAGATCAGTCCCAGGCTTTTGCATATGTAGAGCCAGATTGTCATGGTAAAGGAGCTTAACAGAGTGGTAGTCATAACCACACCGGAAGTAAAATCGCCGTCATACTCCATGTTTTTGGCCATGATATAACAGCTTACGGTAGTGGCAGAACCAAGCATGATAATGATAGCTACCAGCATATCATGGGAGAAGCCAAATAAAACGGCAATGGGAAGAAATACAGCTTCATAGCCTACAAGCTTCAGAAAGGTACAGGCGATCAGTGGCTTTGGTCTGGAAAAGGCTTTGCCGAATTTCAGCGCACCGCCCATAGCCATCAGACCAAGAGGAGTAGCGGTTTTTCCCAGGTTGTTGACAGAGGTTCTTATGATGGATGGCATAGGAAGATGTAAAAGAGACCATATCATACCGACAAGGATTCCAAGGATAATAGGATTAGTGGCAATGCCTTTTAGGGTTTTGATAAGCTTTTGGGTATCCAGCTTTCCGCCTCCGGGTGCGAAAAGGGAAAGCGTGGTAACTGCCATTACATTATACAGAGGCACACTTCCGATGATCATAAGGGGAGCCATTCCTGCATTGCCGTAGAGATTCTGGATAATGGCGATTCCAAGGATGGCAGCACTGCTGCGGTAAGAAGCCTGGATAAATTCACCCTGAATATTGCGTGGCTTCAGTAAATAGGAAAGCCCTGTGGAAATTCCAATACTGATCAGTGTTACAAAGAAGCAGAACAATACAAATTTCGTATTCCAAACACTGTAAAAGTCAGACTCTGCAATATCCAGAAACAAAAGTGCAGGAAGTGCGGCATTAAATACAAATTTGTTTAGGCGTCTTACAAAGGCGTCATCAAAAAGTCCAATCCGTCTGAAAAAAAGTCCTAGCATCAGAGTGAGAAAAATGGGAATGGTGGCATTAAGGCAGAAAACAAGATTTTCCATAACAGGTGTCCTTTCAAAAACAATAATAACATTCATGATTATAAACATTTGTCAGGAATTGTCAAATACGGATTTCTATGCTATTCTGAAAAAGAAATATTGAAAAACCATAGATAGTGGAGTGGTGAAACATGAAGTACGGAAAGATACGAATTGAAGATGGATTTTTGGTATTTACCAGACATATGATGATAAACAGTCTTCCATGTAGAGACATTGTATGGGCTTATATGCGAAAAGAAGGCGCAGATGAAGGCGATGACAGGCAGCTGAGCATAAATTATCTTGTGATCGTTACCAGGAGAAAAAAACGGTATAAATTTGATATGAGCCAGAGAGAGGTACAAGATTGTATCCGCCTTCTCAGGGCACTGAATCCGGATATGGCAACAGGCTTTCCGAAAGGAGGAAGAGTGCTTCTTCAGAGCCTGTCAGATACCAGGGATCTGGGTGCGATTGTCACGGAAGATGGCAGACATATTCTGCCCAAAAGGCTTCTGCGCAGCGGAGCCCTGTATCATATCAGCCAGGCAGATAAGGAGCTGCTTATGGAGGCATATAATCTGAAATCAGTGATTGATCTGCGGTCTGGTGCAGAAATCAGGAAAAAACCGGATCTTATTATGGCAGGGGTGGAATATTACCACATTCCCATTCTGGAGGAGGTTTCCGGCTTGTGCGATACCGGAGATATCCGTGAACTTTTGCAGAAAATTCCGGCTGATCCCTGGGAATATGTGAGAAATCTGTATGAACAGATGGGCACGGATCTCTATGCCATCAAGCAGTTTGCCAGGTTTGTGGATGTGGTTTACCATCATGAGAAAGGGGCACTTCTCTGGCACAGCGACACAGGAAGAGGAAGAGCCGGACTGGCTACAGCCTTACTTTTGGCACTGTTGGGCGTAAAGAAGGATATTATTTATCAGGATTATCTGCGCACAAACCGTTATCTGTCCCCTGAGCTTAAATATATGCTGCGTCTCTCCCAGACCTGGCCGGAAGCAGGGGCAGATACAGAAGAGAAACTGACAGCATTGTATCAGGTCAGAGAGGACTACCTGGATACTGCATATAAATCTGTGCTGGAAGAGTATGGCACTATGGAAAGATTTTTCAGGGATGCGCTTTATCTGAAACCTAAAATGATTGAGGAACTGCGGGAAAAGTATCTGATCTGATGATTTTTTTCAAAATAGCTAAAAATCAGTAAAAAAAACCGATTGGTTTGACCAAAAATATCATTGACAAAACGTTGATTGTTGATATAATGGTAACCATACGAACTATTTATTATATTAACGCGTTGATGAAGTGCGTTGGAAGCAGGTGAAACATGCAGAAGAGAGTATTATCCCTGTTAGTAGATAATACTGCAGGTGTGACTACCCGGGTATCTGGTCTGTTCAGCCGCAGAGGATATAATATTGACAGCATTACAGGTGGCGTAACGGCAGATGACCGGTTTTCCAGGATTACTGTTGTGTGCAGCGGTGATGAATTGATTCTGGAACAGATCACAAATCAGCTTGCCAAGCTTGTAGATGTAAGAGATATCAAGATCCTGGAACCGGATAACAGCGTATGCCATGAGTTACTTATGGTGAAGGTATCAGCCAGACCGGAACAGAGACAGGGAATTATTTCCATTGCAGATATATTTCATGCAAAGGTTGTGGATGTGAGTAAGGAATCCCTCATACTGGAAATGACAGGTACTCATAATAAGCTGGAAGCATTTATTGATCTGATGAAGGATTATGAGATTCTGGAGATGGCCCGTACAGGTGTTACCGGATTATCCAGAGGATCAGATGATGTGACTTTTTTATAGTTTGATTATTACATAGTTTGCTAGGGGAGAATCCCTTAACGATAAATTTTTTTACAAATTAGCAGGAGGAAAATTAAAATGGCTAACAAGATTTTTTATCAGGAAGATTGTAATTTAAGCTTACTGGATGGTAAAAAGATTGCAATTATTGGATACGGAAGCCAGGGACACGCACATGCTCTGAACTTAAAGGAATCCGGATGTGATGTCATTATCGGTCTGTACGAAGGCAGCAAATCCTGGAAGAAAGCTGAAGAGCAGGGCTTTAAGGTATATACAGCAGCTGAAGCAGCTAAACA
>CAKRYE010000100.1 GCA_934426285.1 uncultured Blautia sp. | reverse complement strand
TGTTTGGCGGGTCCCAAGTTCAAAAGTCTTATCGTGCAAGCACGAACGACTTTTTGACCTTTTGACCCTGATATCATCATATCTATAGAATACCACAGAGAAAACAGGTATCACAAGTGCCTTCGGATTATATGGACATAAAAAGAGGGCAGTGTTATAATTTTTCCTAAAGAAAATGCATATGGGAGGTATCACAATGTCTAAAGTTGTAAAGCTTTCATCCGTAATGGAACGGGAAGAAAAATTAAAGGAAATCTATGAAGGTCTGGAAGAAATAAAAGATCAGCTGACAGCACTGATTGATGAGTATGAAGAAGAGGAGACACATACAGGAAAAGCAGATGAACTGATCGAAGCCCTGGATGCTCTTGAGGATGCTTCGGAAACCATAGAGGATGTGCTGGAAAATTAATGAGGGAGAAAGCATATTTTCACCTGCCCGGGCTGTTTGAGTTTTATGAGCTGTACCGGATGTTCCTGCCTTTATTCCGGGAACACAGGGAATATTTTTATGACTGGTGTGAAATAGGTTCCATATATGGTGCTCCGGCAGACTGTATCTGGGGTGGAGGCAGGGCAGGCTTCGGAGAGAATGATCCGGAGGAGGTTCTTGAACTGATGCAGGAATATGGGATTTCTGCCCGACTGACTTTCAGCAATTCCCTGCTTCGCCAGGAACACCTTTCAGACAGAAAATGTAATGCACTGTGCCGGTTGTTTGAGAGAAACAGAGAACCGCGAAACGGTGTGATCATTTATTCAGAACTGCTTTTGGAATATCTTAAGGAGCAGTATCCGGGACTCTATTTTGTTTCCTCCACTACCAAGGTTCTGACAGATTTTACACAGTTTGAAGAAGAAATTCGGAGAAAAGATTTCCGTTATGTTGTGCCGGATTTTCGGCTAAACAAAGCTTTTGATAAGTTAAATACATTGTCTCAGGCTGAGAAGGACAAGGTAGAATTTCTCTGCAATGAATGCTGCTGGTTCGGCTGCAGGGACAGAAAAGCCTGCTATGAAACGGTCAGCCGCAAGAATCTGGGTGAAAACTGCCCGGAGCATTACTGCAAGGCACCGGAGGGAGAAAGGGGCTATCTTTTTTCAAAAGCTATGGAGAATCCGGGGTTTATTGGAATCAATGATATCCGGGATATCTATCTGCCAATGGGATTTTCAAATTTTAAAATAGAAGGCAGAGGACTCGGCAGTGCCCTGATACTGGAATTTCTGCTCTATTACATGACCAGACCGGAATACCAGATACATGTCAGAGAAAAAATCTATCTGGACAGTATGCTGGATCTGTTTTGAGAGAATTATACCACCGCATTGTGTTAATATATGACAATGCGGTGGTTTTTCTGTCCGAAAAAGTATGTAGATACCTGAACTAGGTTGCTGTAGCAGTGAAGTTTTCAAAATTATTCCGGAAACAGTTGACATAGCATACAGGTTCCTATATTATATAGATAACCGATATATAGATGACCTATACAATAGGAGGTGAATACTATGGCTATTGAAAAATCACTGGTTTCCGGGAGTATGACAATGCTTATACTGAAATTGCTGTCAGAAAAGGACATGTATGGATATGAGATGATCGATACATTGCGGCAGAAATCTCAGAACGTGTTTGAGCTGAAGGCAGGAACTCTATATCCATTACTGCACAGTCTGGAGGATAAGGGATTTCTGACAGTATATGAACAGGAAGCAGCCGGAAAGACCAGAAAGTATTACAGCCTGACCAGACAGGGAAGGGGATTTCTGGAAAAGAAAGTAGAAGAATGGAAAGAGTATTCTGCAGCAGTGACCAACGTGCTTGTAATGGAGGTGTGATCTATGGACGAATATCTGAAAACATTACTGGAACAGATTCGCTGTAAAAAAGCGCGGCCTTATGTAAAAAAGGAATTTCAGGATCATATAGAAGATCAGATCGAGGCAAATATGCAAGCAGGCATGGATCGTGAACAGGCAGAGAGGGAAGCTGTCCGGGATATGGGAGATCCTGTGGAAACAGGAATCTCTCTTGACAGTGTCCACAGACCTCAGATTGCATGGAAACTTCTGGGAATAATCATTCTTATCAGCATTGCAGGCGTTTTGATACATGCAGGGATTGCCGGAAAAATCAGTGAGAACGCTGCGGCCGGTTCGGACAGATATGTGTTCCATGTTGTGATCGGACTTGCAGTTATGATGATTTTATATCTTCTGGATTACACTGTACTGGCAAGATTTTCGAAAATAATTGCCGTCATTTTATTGTTTGCCTGCCTGATTACCTTGTTGGGTGGCTGTCAGATAAATGGGGCAAGATACTTCATTGTGCTGCCGGGAGGAAGAGGAATATCCATGCAGACTCTGATGATGTTTTATGTTCCCATATATGGAGCAATTTTGTATAAATATCATGGATGGGGATATAAGGGCTTGATGAGAGCAATCATATGGATGATTGCACCGGTTATATTGGTCTATGCCATGCCGGCGCTTATGCCGGCTTGCATGATGCTGGCATCTATGCTGGTTATGCTGACAATCGCAATTCAAAAGAACTGGTTTACTGTGAGAAAAAAGAAAGCTATCTGCGGAATCTGGGCTGGTTTTCTGGCTATGCCTGTGGCTGCTTTTCTGATCAGGTATCTGAGCAGCAGCCTGACAGAATATCAGATTGCACGTTTACAGGCTGTTTTTTCAGGTGGTGGAGAAGAGGATTATTTCACCGGAATGCTGCATTCATTCTGGCAGCAGAATAAATGGATAGGGAAAAGTGGATCAGATGTAATGGGAAATCTGCCGGCCTTTAATGCAGATTATATTCTGACTTATCTGTCATCTGTATATGGAACAATTGCAGCCATACTTTTATGCTGTGTTCTGGCAGTTTTGATTTTCGCAGTTTTTAATACTGCCATGAGACAGAAGAATCAGCTTGGCATGATGATGGGATGTGGATGTGGAATTGTATTCCTTATAAACTTTTTTATAAATATCCTGGAAAATCTGGGCATATTTCCACAATCAGTAACATTTCTTCCCTTTTTATCAGCAGGAGGAAGCTGCATTATAGTTTCCTATGGACTGATGGGGATTGTACTGAGTACATACAGATATAAAAATATCTATCCACGGCATCTGAAAATAGGTTTCAAATTCGATAAAACCAAAGCGAGAAAAGCCCTGTATGTCTCAAAAATGTCCATGTGCATATTGACAGGAGGCACTGTTGCTGTTATGTGCATTGCCATATATTGGGATTTGTGCAAGGCTTATATGAATATTCCGTTTAAAATCATAACCATTGTACTGACGTTGCTTCTGGTTGGAAACATGAGAAGAATCGTGCAGTACAATGAAATGAACGGATAGAAAATGTAAAAAAATGTATTAAGAAAAATACCGCCATATTGATTGTGATAAGTCAATATGGCGGTACTTTTATCTGTTAATTGTCAGGAATGATTGCCTTGCGGTATTTTTCTCGTTTATCTTCGGAAATTTCCAAAGCGTTCATTGCCTGGTCAATGGTCCAGTTCATATTTTTCATAAGATTTTTGATAGATTCTGTTTGAGTAGATTCTATAGCTTCATCCTGCAACATCTGTCCAAGTCTGGTCATTCGCATTACCTCCTTAATTTCGTCTAACTCAGTTCTATCTAAGAACTTGTCAGCCAGTGTATACAACATTGCGGTTGCCTTTTCAGCACTCAGCTCAATATTGGGCTTTGCCAGACGAATAGCTTCTTTAAACATATCCTTGCGGCTCATTTTTCCGGACATCAATGGTGTCAGGGAAAGAGCTGCGTAATCATCTTCAGTAAAAGCTTCACCGTTATCCTGCTTCTGCTTTAATTTCCGGAATACTTCATCTGTATTCTTGTCTTTCAGATAAATCGGTTAGGTACTTCCTTATTCGTTAAGTATAGTCCTCCTTTATATGCCCATTTTATCAGAAAATATCACAACTTACCAGACAATAATTATGAATAAATCCTGAACCTGAAGCAGACAATAAAAATTCAGATTAAATGATTTTCCGCAAAATAAATATCTGGTATAATAGTTTATGAGATGCACAGATTTACAGTTATGTAATTTGTGTCTTATTATGTAAATTATGAACTGAGAAGTGGAATGTTAAATCTTATCAGAGGGAGGACATAACAATGGATGCAAACATGAAAAAAAGAAACGAACTTTTGGCAAAAACAGTGATCAAGGGACTGGAATCCCGCAATATGTCCGGGTATTATGCACAAGATAAAGAAGCGGCATTAAAGCAGGCTCTGGAACTGATCTCAAACGGAAGTACAATCGCCATGGGCGGATGCATGAGCGCACATGAGATCGGTCTGGTCAAAGCTCTGCAGGATGGAGATTATAATTATATTGACCGCGCAAAGCTTGAACCTCGTGAGGGACTTATGGCAGCCTATGATGCAGATTTCTTTTTATCCAGTGCCAATGCAGTCACAGATGATGGCGTCCTTGTCAATATTGACGGCAATTCCAATCGTGTATCCTGCATTGCCCAGGGCCCGAAAAAAGTAATCTTTATTGTAGGTATAAACAAAGTCTGTCCGGATCTTGACAGTGCAATGAAGCGTGCCAGAAATGTGGCAGCCACAGCTAATGCGCAGAGATTTGATATCAAAACTCCATGTAAGGAAACCGGAAAATGCTTTGACTGCAAATCCCCGGATACCATCTGCTGTCAGTTCCTGATCACCAGATATTCCAGACATAAAGACAGAATCCATGTGATTCTGGTAAATGATACGCTGGGACTTTAACCGAATCAAGTAAGTTCCCTGCCTCGATTACGAATATCGGATTGCCCCCGAATAATAAAAAGAACAGTCTCATTGACGTATAATAAGTCAGAGGGGCTGTTCTTTTTTGGAAAACAATAGGTCTGAAAAAGTCAATATCTGTATCATGTAAATCAATACCGGAATGGTTTCTGACACAGAATCCTAATATAATATCCATGCGGCAGAAGGATAACCATATAAAAGAACAGATACAGGTTAGAGCGTGTCTGAAAAATCATTCCCGCAATCTGCACGCCCCACTTTGCGGGATATTTCACCCGAATTCAGTTGCCGTAGCCCGCTACGGCGCCCTCATCCGGGCAAAATATCCCACAAATTGTGACGCACATCTTGCAGAAAGCATTTTTTAGACACGCTCTAGCACTTTTGCAGCTTAAGAGAATTGTATTCACCGGGATTGCATCCGAATTGTCGGCGAAATGCCCGGGCAAAACGGCTGGCGTTGCTGAAGCCTGTCATATCTGCAATCTGGATCATAGAATACTGGCAGCTCTG
>CAKRYE010000099.1 GCA_934426285.1 uncultured Blautia sp. | reverse complement strand
CAACCATCCAATATATTGAACAAATGGATGAAAAGCCGGAGGACTACTCACAAGAAGATGATGCAGGGCTTGATTTGCTTGATTTCTATGTTCTTCCGCATTATCTTACAGCACCATTTAAGAAAGTTACCGAGAAAATAATGACTGAGTTTTCGGATTTGAATCTATGCCCAATTAACAACCGTCAGGGAATTGTAATTGATGGTGAAGGTTCAAAGGTTGTTTGCAAAGACTAATTTGAAAATTTCAGTTTGTAGAATTCAAAAATTTAATATGAAATGTGAGATAGAGCGTATGGAAATTAACTATACGTTCTATTTTTTTGCCTTTTTTGAAAAAGTGATTAAAAACTATTGACATTTTGTTACTGGTAACACCGCTTCTGAGTTTTGATATTCCTTCATATTTCATGGGAAGTGAATCATCATGAGGACAGCAGGGAAGTCCATTTTTGTTAAGAGTGTAGTCCTGTTTTTCAAGACCAGCCCTGGAGTTAAGCGGGATATAAGCTTTATCAAAGTGTTTATTATCTCCAAACGTATTACCGGTAAGAAGTTTGGGATAGAGTGCCGCAGTATCAAAAGCAGCATCACCAAGGAAAGTTTTGGGATTAATCAATGGATGCTTTAAAAAGAAATCTTTCAGGGTTAGAATTAAAAGTCTGGAATCATGGACAGACTTGTCTTCATCCGGTGAATCAGATTTCTTTTCAACGGTAATGTCAGGATGAGAAGCCATAAAGTTTTTGTTATAAAAAGCAATATGCCTGATGATTTCAAGACCGTTGGTAATGATGCCAAATTTGAAGGTATAACAGAAATGCCGGTTTGTCATTAGCAAATTTATTTTGGCAATTTTGAAAAATATTTTCCAAAGAAAGCTGTTTATATGGTATCATAGGTATCAGAATAACTCCTTTCTTGGGTACATGGTTTATAGTTTTTAGGCAACTCTATTATACCATATCCGGTGAGGAGTTATTTTAATTTGGTAACAAAAAAATGCCATATTTATGCGGCTTGTGGCGTTTCGCAAACGCCTACTTTTTATTTTTTTATGAGGTGACTTCTGGTTAAGTTCTATCTGCTGCCTGATACTTTTAGCAATTCAGGCAGGGAAATCTGATTGATTTGGGTCAAGCGGATATTCGCAATCTACAAGCAAGTCCCCACCTACTGCTTATTGCTTTTCGCAATTGAAGCAGTAGGTGGGGACTTACTTGATTCGGTTAAATTACAGAGCACTTACTCCGTCATCATCATAACGGTCATATTCAGCTCTCTCATATCCGATCATGCGGATAGTAGCAGGATCGATATCCTTTACTGTCTGTGCAACATCAGCAACCGGAATAGCTTTTCCTTTGCGGATGAACAGTGGAACTTCATTCAGGGCAACCTCTACATAGTGGTGGCCTTTTTCAAGAATTTCCTGAGAGATGGTTCCATCCGGCAGGAATTTTACGAACATCATTTCTTCCGGCAGATATACATAGCGGCCTTTTGCATTCTGTGTGTAAACAGGTGCGATCATGATTTCGTTTCCAAGGAGAAGCTGGTCCTCTACCTGAGTTGCGAATGCATCGTCTGTGTAGTCAAATGCCAGCGGACGGAACATCATGTCGTCGTTTAATGCTGCCTTCATGTATTCACTGTACAGATATGGAACAAGGCGATATCTGACGCCAATCACATGACGGAAGTCTTCGATATTTTCAAACTGGTAAGCTTCCTGTTCTCTGGTTCCCAGAGCGGAGTGGTTTCTCATAAGAGGTGTGAATACACCCAGTGCCAGCCAGCGAAGTACCAGGTCACGTGTGGTATCTGCGCCGAATCCGCCCAGATCTGCACCTGTGTAAAGGAAACCGCACATATTCAGGGATGGAAGCATCTTTAAGTTCAGAAGGATGTGTGACCACCAGGATTTATTGTCTCCCATCCAGATTCCGCCGTATCTGTGCATTCCCACATAGGAGGAACGGGAGAACATCAGGAAACGTTTGCCAGGTGCGATTTTTTCAAATGCTTCACCTGCTGCACGGGTCATGTTATAGCCAAACAGGTTATGTACTTTGTCGTGGCGGATCTTCTGACCGTTTACATTGTGATAGAAGCGTTTATAATCTTCCGGATTGTTTGCAAGTCCTTCTACCTTTGCGCCGAGAACGAATCCAGGTGCTTCTTCATTGTCCATGAAGTTATCTTTGATGTATTCTTTTAATTCAGCAACGCCTTCCGGTGTGCAGAACATTGCAGGCTCGTTCATGTCATTCCAGAAACCGTCGATTCCTTTGGAAATGAGACGTTCGTATTTCTGTCCGAACCATGCTCTGGCATCTGCGTTCAGGACATCCGGGAAATGAGTCCAGCCCGGCCATACAGCGGAAACGAAATCACTGCCGTCTTCACGTTTGCAGAAGTAGTTCTTCTCAACGCCTTCTTCATAAACATCATAGCCAGCCTCTACCTTGACACCTGCATCGATGATCGGGACAAGGTGGATGCCTTTTTCTTTCATTTCATTGACATAGGCCTCAAAGTCAGGGAAGTTTTCCTGATTGACTGTGAAATCTTTGTAGTCTTCCATGTAATCGATATCCATGTATACCATATCGATCGGAATATTGTTTTCGCGATATCCGTCAGCGGCTTTTCTGAAGTCGTCAGCAGTTGTATATCCCCAGCGGCTCTGACCGAAACCAAATGCGAATTTAGGCGGGATATAGCTTCTTCCGATGATTTTACGGAACTGTTTTACGATATCGTAAGGGGTTTCACCCTCGATCACATACAGATAAAGGTCTGCATCCTCACAGGTGATCTTTAACTGGGAAGAGAGTGTGTAACCGATATCAAACTTCAGTTTTCCGGGATAATCAACGAAGAGACCGAAAGTCTGTTTTCCGGAGATTACGAGGAAGTTGTGTGCTCCGTAGAGGGAGATTTTATCTTCTGTATGGTTTGGCTGGTCGGAACAGTTGCTTTCATAAACGTATCCACGCTTGTTGATTCCGCGGTTTGATTCGCCCAGACCATAGACAACATCATTGTCATCCATGTCATAAGTAAAAGAGAAGCCGTTCTCTGTGGAGATAGTTCCGTATGCAGGAGTTCCCTCAGAAGCCGGGATGGAAGTTACGATGGCATCGGTTTCAAATGGGGTTCCGTAAGTATATTTCTGAATCATTTTGTCATATCCTCCTTAGGTTGAAAAATGTTAAATTAATAACTGAAGCGTTTAAGTACTATTGGAAAATACACAGGTGTTTTCCTTGATTTTCTATCTATAATAATAGAGGGCTGAGCGTGTAAATGCTACTGAAATTATGACAAATTTATACGTTATTTTGACTTTTTAACCGAATCAAGTAAGTCCCCTGCTTCAATTGCGAAAAGCAATGAGCAGTGGGTGGGGACTTGCTTGTATCAGGAGGAGTGCAAGCTCCTTCTGATAAACTGCGGAGCAGTTATTCGGTTATGAGCAAGTAGCGAAGCGGATTGCGAATGTCCGTTTGGCCCAAACTGTGAAGCAGTGATATGGGTATGATAAGAAGTGATGCAGATGATTTTAGCTGTTTGCTCCGATAATCTGTTATGCTTTAATGCTTTATCTTGATAGAATTTTTTCTGTACATATGGCGAAAAAAGTGCTAAACTATTACTATTACACAAAAGAAAGGTTTATTTATCATGCTTCAGACAATTGAATCCATCAATAACGTCGTAAATAATTTTATCTGGGGTGTCCCGGCTATGATCTGTATTATCGGCGTAGGGCTTTACCTGAGCCTGCGGACTGGTTTTGTCCAGATCCGCAAATTCCCGTATGCGCTTAAAACCACACTGGGAAGAATTTTTAAGAAAAAAGAGGCCTCTGACGGTTCCATGACACCTTTCCAGGCAGTCTGTACTGCATTGGCAGGTACAGTAGGTACTGGAAATATCGCCGGTGTTGCCGGAGCTATCGCCATCGGCGGACCGGGAGCTGTATTCTGGATGTGGGTTTCCGCGATCCTTGGAATGTGCACGAAATTTACAGAGGTTACCCTGGCAGTACATTTCCGTGAGAGAAACAGACATGGGGATTATGTAGGCGGACCTATGTATTATATTAAGAATGGATTGGGAAAGAATTGGAGATTTCTTGCAGTTCTTTATTCTGCATTCGGTGTACTGACTGTATTTGGAACAGGTAATGCTACTCAGGTAAATACCATTACAACAGCAATTGATACAGCTCTTATTAACTTTAATGTGATCTCAGAGTCTTCCACAGGCAGACTGAATCTGATCCTTGGAATTGTGATCACGCTGCTGGTTGGTATGGTACTGCTGGGTGGTATCAAGCGAATCGGAAGTGTTTCCGAGAAGCTGGTGCCGTTTATGGCATTGTTTTATATTGTACTTGCATTGGGTGTTGTGATCTTAAATATCGGAAGAGTTCCGGCAGTTTTCCATGATATTGTTTATGGAGCTTTTAATCCGTCAGCAGTGACAGGCGGTGTGATCGGAAGCTTTTTCCTCAGTATGAAAAAGGGCGTTTCCAGAGGTATTTTCTCCAATGAAGCCGGACTTGGTACAGGCTCTATCGCTCATGCCTGTGCGGATACAAGCAAACCTGTAAAACAGGGTATGTTTGGTATTTTTGAGGTATTTGCAGATACGATCGTGATCTGTACTCTGACAGCACTTGTGATCCTTGTAAGCGGCGTGCCGGTAAATTACGGTGCAGCGGCAGGCGCAGAACTTACAATTTCCGGATTTACTGCTACATACGGAGGCTGGGTTTCCATCTTTACGGCAGTTGCCATGTGCTGCTTTGCATTCTCGACGATTATCGGATGGGGACTTTACGGAGCACGCTGCATTGAATTCTTATTCTCTGCAAAAGTTATCCGCCCATTTATGATCGCATATTCATTAGTAGCAATCCTTGGTGCAACTGTAGATCTGGGACTTCTCTGGAGCATTGCTGAGACATTCAACGGTCTCATGGCAATCCCCAACTTAATTGGTGTATTCCTGCTTTCAGGAACTGCCATTACACTTACAAAAGAGTATTTCGCACAGAAGAAATAACAATAATAGCCCGGAGAGTTATTTTTCCGGGCTATTATTTTATGAGAATTGCGGGAGCTGCTTTGCAGCGGAGCAATTCGTAGATATCAAGTTAGGGGCAAAATGTCTTTTGACCCTAACATCATTTTATGAAAAAGGTAAAAAGGAGAATAGTGCCAATGATTCCAATCGCACATATAGAAAATGATTTTCCGACCAAATTCGGTATCCCCAGGCAGAGTGGCCGTGTAGGGGCACTTAAAGCGAGGATCGTATTCGATCCGGAATATCGCAATGTGGATGCCTGTCGTGGTCTGGAGGAGTTTAGTCATATCTGGCTGATCTG
>CAKRYE010000098.1 GCA_934426285.1 uncultured Blautia sp. | reverse complement strand
CTAAGCTGGGACGTGAGGCGAATCTGTTGGATATTGACTGTTCCTATGAAGGACTTTATCAGGCAATCCAGACTGGCCAAGGGCTGGAAGGAACAGTAGAATTTTTTCCTGAAGAGGGGAAATACCATTTCGATGGTCACAGAAAATGCGGTGTATCATTAAGCCCTATGGAGGCAGAGCGTCTGGGTGGAATCTGTCCTGTCTGCGGAAAGAAACTGACTATGGGCGTAGATCACAGAGTAGAACAGCTTGCAGACAGAGCGGAAGGTTTTGTGAAAGAAGATGGTAAGAAATATGAAAGCCTTGTGCCTCTGCCGGAAGTAATATCTGCATGTATGGGCTATTCCACTGCAAGTAAGAAAGTGCAGGGGTGTTTTGAGAAAATGCTGCAGACACTGGGAACAGAATTTGACATTCTGCGAAATGTACCGTCAGAAGATATTGAATCCTGCGCAGGAGAACGGATTGCAGAAGGAATTGAGAATGTAAGAACCGGAAAAGTGAAAAGAATTCCGGGGTATGATGGTGAATATGGAAAGATACAACTGTTTGATGAAAATTAAACATGAAATTAATGAAATCTAAAAAATGAATTGCATATAATCATATATAAAATCTGTGAAATATTTTGGAAAAATTAAATGTGATTTATTTTGGGGTTAGTAATCTGTTCGTAGAGAATGATTGGCGAGGAAAAGATATATGAAGAAAATAGGAATTATCTCAGACACTCATGGTCTGCTCAGACCGGAAATACTGGAAATTTTAAAGGGTTGTGACTGTATTATCCACGCAGGTGACGTAAACAAGCCGGAAATTTTGGATACACTTCGTATGATGGGCTCCATCTATGTAGTCTGCGGAAATAACGACAAGGACTGGGCAGAAGGAATTGCGAAAACCTTACACTTCACCATAGAAGGAGTAAAATTCTTCATGACCCACAATAAAAAAGACGTAGACTGGGATTTAAAAGACACACAGGTAGTCATCTTTGGACACACCCATAAATACTTCGAAAAGATGATAGACAACCGTCTATGGCTAAACCCGGGAAGCTGCGGCCCCAGACGCTTCGACCAGGAAGTCACCATGGCAGTAATGACAGTCGATAATGGAACCTATCAGTGGGAAAGAATTGCTATGATTCCGGAAAAGTAAACTGAAGACAAAACATGTAGGTTAGGAAAGAAGAAACACAGATATAAAACTAATAAATCGAAATGCTCTTGAGGACAAGTGGTATCCGGTAAGTTGTATTTGCTAAACCAAAGAATTATCGGTGGGTGTGCCCTTTCCCACATTTCTTTTGACCCAAGGGGTGCGTAGCAGCACAGTCTCTACTTCAATAATTCTATAGATAAAGTATATCTTATGTGTTCTTTTTTGTATAGTATTGAATTAAAAAACCTACATTTCTTATTTGAAGTTTTTGCAATGAGAGGATATAATATATAAAAACAGTGTTTAGCAAAAGCAATGGAGGTGTTATATTATGTCTGAAAAGGATAAAATTATACAGTTGCTTGATTATGTGCCGGAATATAAACTTGGATATGTATTAGCTTATGTTCAGGGAATTACTGCAGATGAAGATTCAGATGATGAGTATTGTCGAAAGCTTTATGAAGAATATCTGAATGATACAGATCCGGAAAAAGAGGAAGAATACTCTCTGGAGGAATGTAAAAAGGAATGGGAAATTGATTGTAACTGTAATTGTAATTGATGCAGGAAATAGGGGACAGATATACAAAAGATTATAAATGTTATAAAGCAAAACTTCTTTTTGGAAATCAATCATGAGTTTTCGAAAAGAAGTTTTTTATTTTGTTCTATCTGTCAGTTTTTCCCCTCCTCTTTTGGTGAGTTTGTAGAACTTAAATAATTAAGTTGACTGTAAATTAATTATTAAGTATACTAAAACCAAAGACAAGAACCTGCACAGGGAAGTATTGTGGAGATGATACGTACAGCAGGTGCATGACAGAAAGGAGCAGAAATGGCTGTTCAGTTTAATGAAGACAAGAAAATCTTCCGTCTGGATACGGAAAAAAGTACTTACTTAATGGGATTAACTCCGGAAGGATATCTGGGACATATTTATTACGGAGACCGGTTATATAAAGCAGCAGAGAATTACATGCTGCGTATGGAGGAGCCGCCGTATACACCATCTGTAAACAAGAGAGAGAAATCTTCTTTTTTGGACAGTTTTCCTATGGAATACCCCACAGGAGGTATCGGAGATTACCGTGAGAGCTGCCTGAATGTGCGCAATGAAGCAGGGCAGATGGGATGCGAGATCCACTATGTTTCCCACGAAATCTACAATGGCAAAAAAGCACTGAAAGGACTTCCTGCATCCTTCGGCACGGAGGAAGAAGTACAGACTCTGGATATCCTCTGTGAAGATAAGATTCTGGGACTGCAGGCAGTGTTAAGCTATTCTGTATTTGAAAAAGAGAATGTGATCACCAGAAGCGTGAAATTAATTAATAAGGGCGATCAGAAGCTTAAAATTGAGAAAATCTACAGCGCCTGTCTGGATATGGACAACGAGAACTTCGAGATGCTGACACTTCATGGCTCCTGGGCGAGAGAACGCCATATTCAGCAGGGACCGCTCCGTTACGGAAAACAGATGGTATCTTCCACAAAGGGAGAATCCAGTCATCAGGAGCATCCGTTCTTAGCTCTGGTAACACCGGGAACCACTCAGCAGCAGGGCAAAGTTTACGGAATGCATTTCGTATATTCCGGAAACTTTATCGGACAGGCAGAGTTAAACCAGTTTGATTCTGTTCGTACAGTCATGGGTATCAACAAAGAAGAATTCGGCTGGATCCTGAAAGCAGGAGAAGAATTTCAGGCGCCGGAAGTTGTTATGACTTATTCCCATGAAGGTCTGGGAGAAATGACCAGAAGCTATCATGATTTCTACAGAAACCATATGATCAGAAGCAAATATCTTCATAAGAAGAGACCAATCCTGATCAACAACTGGGAAGCCACCTACTTTGATTTTAACACTGATAAACTGTTAGATATCGCAAGAGAAGCGAAGTCCTGCGGTATTGAGATGCTGGTTATGGATGACGGCTGGTTTGGCGTGAGAAACAGCGATAATTGTTCTCTTGGTGACTGGAAAGTTAACACAGACAAGATCACAGGCGGACTGAAACATCTGGTAGATGAAGTAAACAAGATCGGTCTTGAGTTTGGTATCTGGTTTGAGCCGGAGATGATCTCTCCCAACTCTGATCTTTACAGAGCACATCCGGAATGGGCAATCCAGATTCCGGGAAGAGAAGCAACACAGAGCAGACAGCAGTACGTCCTTGATCTTTCCAGACAGGAAGTGCTGGATTATGTATATGAGAGCGTGGCTTCTATCTTAAGAAGTGCAAATATTGTTTATGTGAAATGGGACATGAACCGTCAGTTAAGTGACCTGGGAAGCACTTATCTGGGAGCGGAAGAGCAGCAGGAACTTTTCCATCGTTATGTTCTGGGGGTTTATGCACTGCAGGAGAGACTGGTTACAGAATTTCCTGATCTTCTTCTAGAAAACTGCTCCGGAGGTGGTGCACGTTTCGACCCGGGTATGTTATACTATAGTCCACAGATTTGGTGTTCTGATGACACAGATGCCATCGAGCGTCTGATGATCCAGGAAGGAACTTCCCTGATTTATCCGCTGTCTACTATGGGTGCTCACGTCAGCGACTGCCCGAACCATACAGTTGGCAGGGTGACGCCCTTCGAGACAAGAGGACATGTGGCGCTGGCAGGTACCTTTGGATACGAACTGGATGTGACAAAGATTCCGGAAGAAGACAGAAAGATGATCCCGGAGCAGACAAAGATGTACCACAAATATCATGAACTGGTACGTGAGGGTGACTACTACAGAATTGCTTCCTACAGAGAAAATCATCTGTATGACTGCTGGGCAGTAGCTGCCAAAGATAAGAGCGAAGTTCTGGTAACCTATGTACATGTACTTGGCACACCCAATGCCCACAGCAGAAGAACCTTCCTGCAGGGATTTGACCCGGAAGCTGTTTATGTACTTGAAGGGACAGAGGAGAAATATACAGGTGAAATGCTGATGAAGTGTGGATTCCTTGTAAAAGGATTCTGGGGAGATTTCAAGAGTAAGCTGTATCATTTTGTGAAAGTGATTGAGTAAAGGGGATAAGAAAGGACATATAATGTAATGGGAAAAGTAAGAATGGCTGATATTGCCGCAAAGGTAGGAGTCAGTACAGTAACTGTTCACAACGCTCTGACCGGTAATAAGGGCGTCAGTGATGAGATGCGGGAGAAAATCCAAAAGGTGGCAGATGAGCTGGGTTATCATCAGATGACCGCAGCAGCCAAGCGTGAACGCAACAAAGGCGGTCTGCGAAATATCGGAGTGATTATTTCTGAAAAATATCTGGCTGCATATACTACTTTTTACTGGAAAATGTATCAGGAGCTTGCTTTGGTTGCTACTGATAAGAATTGCATGGCTGCAGTGGAAATACTGAAGCAGGATATGGAGGAGAATTTCATCCTTCCGAGAATTCAGGAAGAACATACTGTGGATGCTCTGATCGTAATGGGGGAAATCAGCAGGGAATATATTCATTTTATGAAGAAACATACAGATATGCCGGTGATATTTCTGGATTTTTATGACAAAGAACTGGCTAAAGATGCAGTTATTGCGGATAATTTTTATGGAATGTATCTGATGACGGGATATCTGTTTGAACAGGGGTTTACGAAGATGGCCTATGTTGGTTCTATTCATGCCACTAGCAGTATCATGGATCGTTACTGTGGTTTTTATAAAGCACAGTTAGAACATGGGCAGGCTCTTCCGGAGGAATGGCTGATCGAAGATCGTGATGAAAAAGGTTCTATGGATATTAAGCTGCCACAGCATATGCCGGAAGCATTTGTATGCAATTGTGACCTTGCTGCCGGAATGCTAATCCAGGAACTGGAAAAACAAGGGTATCGTGTACCGGAGGATATTTCTGTAGTCGGTTTCGATAATTACCTGTATCCTGGCTTTACGGCTAAAAATATCACCAGTTACGAGGTAAATACTCAGGTAATGGTAAAAGTAGCACTGGAAAAGGCGCTGAAACAGATTAAGAATCCAGATTCAGGACGAGGTTTAAGTATTGTTTCAGGAAAGATTGTGGAAAAGGAAAGTGTACGAAAAAGAGATATAGGAAATTAAAAAACAAATATAAAATTAAATATAGAAATATAAAATGCAAAAAAATAAGCAATTAGAAATTAAATGTTAATAATGGAAGCTTGCAGGGAATCCAAAAGATGATTTTCTTGCAAGCTTTTTTGTTGTTATAAATATACAAAAACAGAACTTAAATATTTCGCGGTATTAAC
>CAKRYE010000097.1 GCA_934426285.1 uncultured Blautia sp. | reverse complement strand
CTGTTTTATCTGGGCCATCTGTCTTCCTTTGACATTAATGGTGCAAACGGTGCATGTGGATGTGTCTGATACCAGTAGGCAACACTTGCCACATCATCCTGACGTTCAAATAATCCTCTGTATCCTACTCCGATCTGCTGAATGGTCACACGCAGATCCTCATCAAAACAGATTGGATCCTGGATATGCCAGCGGTAGAATCCTCTCATTGGAGGGCAGTCATCATTATGATAGAAGTTGTGAATCAGTTCATCATGGGCGGAATAATACGGATATCCCAGATATGGTGTGTTATAATTCTGTTCCACAGTTTTTCCGTCCACCTGCTTCGCAAAGCTCCAGGAGCCTCCGAAGTAATCTTCTGTACCGGTTCCGCAGATTGTAGGATATTCCTCATCTCCGTCAATATAGAATTTCACTTCGCCCTCTCCCCACCAGTAACGTTCCAGGGTAGTAAGCGCAATATAAGTTCCTACATAATGACCTTTTCCCTTTACTCCATCAAGGATTGTATAATCTTTCTGCTTCTCTGTCAGACGTTCCCGCCTCCACTGTGCATGGAAATAAGTGATATCCTCCGGAAGTTCATCATACAGACAGTAATCTACCTGATAGAAAAATGCAGGGATTTTATTTGCATGCTGGTTTTCCAGGGTAATCTTCGCTTTTTTCTTAAACGGCATAGGAAAATAGCAGTTGAATCCTCTGTTTGGCACTACCGCCATAGGTACAGAATTCACAGCACATTCTCTTCCGAATCCACAGCAGAAGAAATCTCCAAGAGGACTTTCCACAGACGGATACTCTTCATCATCCCAGTACATACGGATAACCAGATCTCTTAATACAAAACAGTCAGCATCTGTTGTCTTATTATCTACTGTGATCCAGATATGGTTGATCTCGCCTGGCCCCTCCATCTCTGCCAGAGTCACAGTCTCACCAGGTTCAATATCATTCAGACAGGGGCTTCCTTTTCTGGACGGTCCCAGATGACTTGCTGCCATTCCGCCTTTTCCTTTTTCTCCATGTGGATTCTCTGCATTGATTGCACGGCTTCTTCCATTTTTTGCCAGGGCAATTCCGCCAAGCCCTCCTTTAAATGACTGATACATCTTCTTTTCCTCCAGTATTCTTAGCTTTTTCTTGTGTTTCCCCATTGTTCCCTGTATAATATAAGCACTGTCTGTTATTATGACATTTTTTCTTATAATCTACAAAAAACAGTAAAAACTATACACAGTTATTCGGTTATGAGCAAGTAGCAAAGCGGATGATTTTATCCGCTTGAATATCTCACAGCGTAGCAGAGCGCAGAATAGTTGTCAATATATTTAAAGGAGATTTAAAATGGGAGTATCTGAAAAAACAGCAATTCTTGTTATCAGTTTCGGTACAAGTTATGAGGAAACACGAAAGAAAACAATTGAACAGATTGAAGCTGACCTGCATCATGCATTTCCGGAATATCCGTTATACCGGGCATGGACAAGTCCCCGTATCCGCGCAAAGCTTCAAAAGCGGGACGGAATCCATATCATGGATATTGACGAGGCAATGACCCAGCTGAAAGCGGACGGAATCCGAAATGTAATTGTACAACCAACCTATGTGATTACCGGATTTGAAAGTGATGCCATGAAAGAAAAAGTCCTGTCCCATAAAGAAGATTTTGATTCTGTCATTATCTGTGATTCTCTGATGATTTCAAAACAGGATAAAGAAGAAGTCTGTCAGGCTATGGTCCGGGAATACCATCCGGAATCTGACGAGATCCTCTTATTCATGGGACACGGAACAGAGCATATTGCCAATGAACTCTATCCGGAGATGGAGCAGCTATTTAAAGATTTCGGTCATTCTAATATACATATGGGTACTGTAGAGGGAGATTTTTGCATTGAAAGTTTCCTTGATGAATTAAAAAAGCTTCATCCTGACCATATTCATCTGGCACCTTTTATGATCGTTGCCGGAGACCATGCAACCAATGATATGTCCGGAGAGGACAGTGATTCCTGGAAAAGTATCCTGGAAAAAGAGGGATATTCTGTTACCTGTACCCTGAAGGGCCTTGGGGAAATCCAGGCTATTCGGGATATCTTTATCCGTCATACAAAAGCCGGGTTCCACAGCCTTTTCAGGGTACAGGCATAAACTATTTTCTTTTACACTTTTTTCGTTTTTTCTTCTTTTTATTCGGGTTATTGAGCACTGACCAGCAGAAAGCCTGTACTAACAGGATTCCGATCAGTGCTCCTGTACTGTCAATACACACATCCTTTACCGCCGGTGTACGTCCGCCTACAAAGGACTGATGATATTCATCCAGTCCTGCAAAACCTACACAGACAATACCGGCAAGGATCATCAGCCAGATTCCTCTCACACCATACACATACAGTGGAAAAGAAATCGCAATAGCCAGCAGGAAATATTCTGTCATATGGGCAGCTTTCCTTACATAATAATGGATGCCGTCCGCCTCATAAGCCAGTTCCTCATAGCCTTTTCCCTCATTCAGCACTTCATTCTTGGTTTCCACAATAGTATAACTGATCTGATAGCTCAGATTGCCGGAAATATCTCCGGTCTGTGCTGAAAAAGAATAGATCAGGATCATCATCAGAATGGCCGGTGCAAAGGAAAAAGGCTTCAACAATGTAATTAATATTTTCATTCTGTCTTTTCCTTATCTGTCACAGTCTCTGGCTCCTCATCTGCAAGTCTCTGAGCCAGATTTGCTCTCTGGGCAATACTCATGGAATGATTTGTCTGTGGTCTGTCTTCTGATTTCAGTTCTCCGCCTGCTGCAGCTTCTGTACCTGCTCTGCCAGCTGCTTCTCCTGCTTCCTTCAGTTCCTTCACCTTGCCAGACTTTAATGCGTTTCTGGCAGCTGCAAAAATAAGTCCTGCTCCAATGGCCAGAAATGCAATTCCTGCGATCATAAATCCCATCTGGCTTCCTTCTTCACCATTGATAAAACCTTTGCACAGACTAAATCCTGTATACAGAAGATAGATTCCTGCCAGTCCCCAGAGAAGCATCCGTCTTCCGGAAGCCTTTTCCTGTTCCCCGTTATCCTCTTCTGCTAAATTCTCTGCCTGAATCTCCTCCGGCAGATTTTCATTTTTCTGTTCTTCCATCATCAATCTCCTTAAAATCCTTTTTTACGCATATAGGCTGCAATATCTCTGTAAACCTGTTCCTTATTGATCTCATTGAGAATCTCATGACGCATTCCCGGATAAAGCTTTCCCTTTACATCCCTGTATCCAGCCCTGCGCATTGCCCTTACAGTCTTGGCAAAATGCCTCACATTGATCAGGCAGGGGTCCTCTGCTCCGCTGATAAACAGAACCGGCATAGACGGATTTGTGCAGGAAAATCCTTCCACATCATATGCCCGCCTCATCAGTTCAAACAAAGCCAGATATCCATCATCTGTAAAAGTGAAACCGCAAAGTTCGGAATCCTGATATTCCCTGGCCACCTCAGGATCTGAACAAATCCAGGCAGTACAGTTTTTGTCCTTGCGAAACTTCAAAGCACCGCTCCCGAAAGATATAGCCTCAATCAGCTTGCTCCTGTGGCGTGGTCCAAATAATGCCTTCTCCGTCTTTGCAATGGCTACTCCCAACGGCCAGGCCGCATTATAGCTTGGTGAACCGCAGACAATCAACATATCCATACAGCTATCATGTTTTGCAGCAAAGGCGCGGACTGCAAGAGAACCCATACTATGTCCCATAAGAATCAGTGGCAGATCCGGATACTTTGCTTTCAGTCTGCGATTTACAGTTCCGATATCCCGCAGCATCGCCTGAGCGCCCCCTCCATAAGTATATCCCAGATCCTCCACAGCTTTTACACTTTTTCCATGTCCTCTGTGGTCGTGGATCACTACAAGATAACCAAGCCCTGCCAGATATTCCATAAACGGAAAATATCTCTCTTTATGCTCACTCATGCCATGAACAAGCTGCACTATCGCTCTATATGGTTTCTGGTCAGGAATCATAGCTGCTGTGGAAATACTCAGCCCATCTGCTTCCGACAAAAAAGCGCCTTCATACCTCATAATCCCACTCCTCTCCATAAAATAATCTGCCTGCACACAGCCAGATTTACCTTTTATAATTATTGTTCACGCTAATTATTGTTTACCGTAATTATAGGTAAGATATTTGCTATTGTCAACTTCTTCTGCTATAATGAAACTACATATATAAATCATGGGTTACTGAGAACAATGTGAGCAGTAACCCATTCTAATATCAGGAGGAACTATGAGCAAAAACACAAAAAAGAGCCATATTGGACTGATTATTTTTATTATCATTCTGGTTCTTGCAATCGCAGGAGGCGCAGGATTCTATTTTTATCAGCGCCAGCAGCCCAAGAAAGCAGCAGAAAAATTCCTGTCCAGTATGCAGAAAATGGATTTTAATACAATGGAATCCATGCTTCAGAGCAGTGATCTTTCAGCACTGGATAATGCAGACATCCGAAACGCCGCATATACAGATTTCTTTACGGCCATCAACAAAAAAATGACCTATAAAATCACAGGAAACCGTTTCCGGCTCCAGGATGGCACTGCTTCTGTTACCGCCCACATTAAATATATTGACGGTACCAGTATTTACAAAGAAACCATTACTGAATTTCTCCGTCAGATTGTTTCCAGCGCTTATGCAGGCAACAAGCTTACTGAAGAAGAAACCCAAAACCAGCTTGCCACTATTCTGAATGAAAAGGCAAAGGAAAACAAAACAGACGAATATTCTGAGGCAGATATTACCTATCCGGTAATCAAAACAAACGAAGGCTGGAAAATTGTTTCCTTAGATGATGAAACTGTAAAAATTATGTCTGCAAACTTCAAAAATGTTGAAGAAGAGGTTAATAATTCCATCAATAACATGGGAAGCACCAACGGTTCCGAAGTCTCTTCCGCTCCAGAAGCGTCCGAAAGTGATACTCTGGATCTGACTACTGACAAATTTACTATAAAATACAAAAAACATACAGTAACCAAGGACTTTGCGGGAAATCCCTGTGTTATGGTTTACTATGATTATACCAATCATGCATCCGGTACTTCCAGTGCCATGGTAGATGTAAGCATGAAGGCTTATCAGCATGGCGAAACATGTGATGCTGCCATCCCCGAAGCAAATGACGATGCTATCGATCATTTCACAGCTGAGATTCAGCCCGGACAGACTGTAACTGTATGTCAGGCCTTCTCTCTGAAAGACGAGAGTGATGTAACTATCCAGGTACAGGAGGCATTCAGCATTGATGATGACACCACTTCAAAACAGATTTTAAAAATCAAATAAGCTTCAAAAAAAGCTCCGGAATAAAATTCCGGAGCTTTTTCAGAGCGATAGACGGGGCTCGAACCCGCGGTCTCGACCTTGGCAAGGTCGCGCGTTACCAACTACGCCACTATCG
>CAKRYE010000096.1 GCA_934426285.1 uncultured Blautia sp. | reverse complement strand
TTTTTCCGGATCATCCAGTGCCTCATATTCATTGTCAAAAATATCTCCTGCCACTACCACCAGATCCGGTTTCTGCTCATTGATCTTCTCTGTCATCTGCTCCATCTGCTTACAGCCAATGTTATATCCTAGGTGAAGATCTGCGACCAGAACCACATTTAACTCCTTCATATTTCCAGCCTTTTTATCAACAGAAATATGGTACTTCGTTGTATGTATATTTCCTGCACTGAGCACTCCGTAAATACTGACTGCTGAAATGATCGCCGCACAGACAGCTCCCACAGCAGCAATTCCCACATTACTGAAAAGCAGTTCTCTTCCGGGAAAGCCAAGATTTCTAAGAGGATATTTCAGTAACAGTCTCAGTCCATCCGCAATTCCCAGTGTCATAAGTGTATACATTAATACACCAAGCCAGTAATTACTCAGAAGCTTCATAAATCTCCTGAATCCCGATGCAGGTGCCATAAATGCGATCAGTATACTAAATACTACAAATAAATATACAAGTCCAATCCCCCTGCACACCCACACATTCTGAAAAACTGTATGCAGTACCTGAAACCAGTGCAGGCTGCGAAGCAGGATATATACGCACACCAACAGATAAAACGGTGCCAGATATATTGCAACCATATAATATGTCTCCTTTCCAACACTCATTGCCATAACAATTTCATTACTATAACAATTTCCCAAAATCATAACTGCTTCTTATTATACAAAAAAGAATCCTCAACCGCTACTATAAGCTGCTGAAGATTCTATGAATTTTACTGTTCCATCTGCCTTCCCAGAAATCCGCTTGCTGTTTTGATAAGCATCTTCTCTGATTCACCCATCATATCCCTTTCATTCTTCCCCAGCAAAAGCACCGAACCAACCGCATCCCCGGCACTGATGATTGGCTGTATGATCTGAGAATACCGTGGCTCTCTCTGTTCCTGTGTCACCGGAATCCTGCTTCTGTCATTTCCATTGGCAAAAACAGAACCTCTCTCGGAAATCATTTCCTCAAGAGCCTTACTGATCGACTTTCCCTCATACTCTCTGCTTCCCTGACCTGCAGCAGCCACCACCTGATCGTGATCCGTGATACACGCCACCATCCCGCTTGACTGTGCCAAAGCTTCTGCATATTCCTTTGCAAAGACATTCAGTTCTCCGATGGGGGAATACTTTTTCAGAATGATCTCCCCCTCCCGGTCAGTAAAAATCTCCAGTGGTGTCCCCTCTTTTATCCGCAGCGTTTTTCTGATCTCCTTAGGAATGACCACACGCCCCAGATCATCTATGCGCCGAACAATTCCTGTTGCTTTCATGCACTTTTCTTCCTCCTGTTTTTCCTTTTATCGAAGTTTACTGTCCTTGTACCCTTCAGTTTCCATATCATGTGTTGTATGGTTATTATGTGGAAAAACAGGGAGAATATACATTTCTGTATTTACAAAAAATTCCATTTAATCGCAATCAGGCGGTTATTTCCCGGAAAGTAATTCCATCAGTTCCTCCCTGGTGAAGCTGCCTCCGTTAAGCCCTTCGCCCTCCAGGATCTGATCTGCCAGTTCCCGTTTCTTTTCCTGCAATTTCACAATATTTTCTTCAATCGTATCCTTCACGATCAGCTTGTATACATTCACTACATTCTTCTGACCAATTCTGTGCGCTCTGTCCGTTGCCTGATTCTGCACTGCCAGATTCCACCATGGATCAAAATGGATTACAATATCTGCCGCAGTCAGATTCAGACCGGTTCCTCCTGCTTTCAGAGAAATGCAGAATACCTGTGTTTCATCTGTGTTAAAGTTCTCTACCATCTGTGCACGCTTCTCCTTACTTGTAGAACCAGTCAGCATATAGTAACTGATTTTCTCCTCTTCAAGGCGCTTCGCAAGATGGTCAAGCATTGTCGTAAACTGCGAAAACAGCAATATTTTATGACCGCTCTCCACTGCATTGCTGATCATATTCAGGCACATATCCACTTTTGCAGAATCAGCTTTATAATCTGCAAAAATAAGAGACGGATCACAACAGATCTGGCGCAGTTTTGTCAGCTCTGCCAGAATTGTAATCTTTGAGGTCTTAAATTCTTCTTCGGACTGTTTATCCAGCATCAGCATCATCCGTTTCACATGTGCATCATAAAGCTTCTGCTGCTCTCCTGTAAGCTGTACAAACATATTCTCTTCCAGCTTATCCGGCAGATCTGTGAGTACTTCCTTCTTCAATCTTCGTAGTACAAACGGCCGGATCATTTTCTGCAGACGTTTCATTGCATCTTCATCCGAATTCTGAACTGCCGGGATTTCAACTTCCTCCCGGAACTTCTTATAGCTGTAAAGGAAACCGGGCATCAGATAATCAAATATGCTCCATAACTCACTCAGGCGGTTTTCCACCGGAGTTCCTGTAAGAGCCAGCCTGAAGTCTGCCTGAACCTCTTTTACTGCTTTCGCAGCCTGAGTATTTGCATTCTTGATATACTGGGCTTCATCAATAATCTCACATCTGAACTTATATCCTTCATATTCACTGATATCTCTTTTCAGCAAATCATAGGAAGTCAGAAGAATATCCTCAGAATCTGCTTCTGCCAGGATCTGTTTTCTCTCTGCTGCCGTCCCGGTCACCATCTTCGCTGTAAGCTCCGGTGCAAAGCGTTGAATTTCACTGCTCCAGTTATATACCAATGATGCAGGGGCTACAATTAATGTATTTCTTTGCAGCTTTCCAGTTTCTTTTACTGCTATATTTTCAACAACAGTATTCCTTCTTTCCAGAAATTCCGACAGTAGAAATGCAATCACCTGCAGCGTTTTTCCAAGTCCCATATCATCCGCAAGTATTCCGCCGAATCCATTATAATTCAACGTTTTAATCCACAGAAATCCCCGCTTCTGATACTCCCGCAGAACTTTATCCAGACTCTCCGGCACCTCGAAATCATTATCCTCAATGGTCTTCATATTTCTTACCAGTGACTTAAAAGATTTATCCTTTACTGCCGAAACAACCGGATTCTCTTTCAACTGTGCATCCAGATACAGTGCACGATATTTCTGCACTTCAATTTTCTCCTGCTTCATCTGCTTATCTGTCAGCTGAAGTCCTGCCCTGAGTTCTTCCACTGTATCCAAACCCGAGTCTGCTGCATTTACAAAAGCTCCGTTTTTCAAACGATAGAACTTTTTCTTCTTATTATATCTGGAAAGAATGTCAATCAGTTCTTCCTTTGAAATATCCCCTGCTGTCATACTCAGCTCCAGCAGATTTCCGCTCAGGGAAACACCTACTGTAACCTTTGGCGAATTCCGGACTTCAATCCGTTTCAGCGCATCAGAAATAAATACTTCTCCCACTGCCTGCAGTGTCAAAATTCCTTCTGTCAGAAATTCATATTCCATCTCTTCATCATCCGCAATTACCGCACACTGTTCAAATGGATTAAAAGCATTCGAATATTTATGGATCACATTTCTGACAACTGTTTCTCTATTCATATCCCTTGCTGCAATATCGTCCGTTGTATATAAAGAAAATTCCCTGTCTCCATACTTAACAGTCGCCTTACATGTAACCATATTTTCCTGCGGCGCATCCAGATAAAACCGAAACTCCGGTTTAACCATTCCATAATTTTCCGGATGAAATTCAACCATTCTGCATTTAAAAAATTTCTGGATCACCGGTAAAAGTTCCTGACAGAATGCCGGTACATCTTTATTTTCTATAAACGCTTTCTCACCGGGGATCAAAGACAAACTGTCCAGAAAATCCTTAACAGGTAAAAGTTCTTCTACATTCTCAATATAAATCTTTTTATCATAAAAGCAAATTTTATACTGTTCCGTGTTTGCTGCACATGTAAATTTGCTTACCTTCAGTTCAATTCCCTGCTCTGCACCTGTTATGGTTATTTTTCTCGGAAGATGTTCTCTGGTTATTTCCCAGGTTGTATTTCTGGTTCCTATAGATTCTCCCTGCAATGTCCTTCCTTCCATCAGAAGCAAAAATTCTGCCAGTTCATTCCCAGAAAGATCCAGATGCCTTACCTTTTCCAGAGTTCCCATATAGTATCCATAATAGGAAGAGGATCTGTGAAATTGCCTGTTGTTGTCTGCCCATTTACAGATAAACTTTGCAAGCGGTCTGGATTCTTCGTCAAAGGATTCTATTGTATGAACAAACTGAAGATTTTTCCCATATTTATAATCATCCTGATTTGCTATATGATTATCAAAGGAAAATGCATCCTTCAGTACGTACATTTTATTAATTCCTATTTTAAATTCTACCGTAAATGTTCTTCCGTCAAAATCAAAATATGGTTCCAGCCTTACCTTTCCATAAGTGCTTCCCTGAATCAGAGGAAGAGACCTGGCAACAGCCTGCCTTTGCAGAAGCTGTGCAAGTTCAGGTGTGGTATGCATGGTAATTCCCTTTTTTATCCCTTTTAAATTATCCAGTTTTTTATCATCTATTTGCGAATATTCTGCCCGTTCCTTATATTCCAGCAAAACTGCCACACAATGTTTACAAAGTCCATCATACTCTCCATACGCAGGACAGTCACAGTAAAAACTATCTATTGCACCATTTTCCTTATCTACAGAAACATCCACTTCATAAATATTCCTGCCGCTTCCTTTTACAGAAGCTATAATCTCATCACTTGCGCCACAATCCTGAACATCCATGTCCAGAACTTTACCCTCCAGGTAAATATTCTGTCCTCTTGCATAAACTGCAGTACCTGCCATATATTTTATTAGTGCATTTGTAATCATCATTTTATTTACCTCTTCCAGCCAAATCCAAGTAAAAAAGAACCCCTTCACCAGGCAGTCTCAATCTCTGCTTAAAGTGAAGGGATTTCCTCATCCATTACTATTTATTTTACACGATAACCCTGGCAACTGCAAGACCATAAACCTCAAGTTTATCGCTTCCATTGCCATAAATCCAGCTGATCTCGCCTTCCGGTACAGGAATATTTACAGCCTCTGTTCCGAAATTCTGATAAATATAATATTTCTCATTTTCATTCTCTCTCACTGTAATCTCCAGTGCATCCGGAATCTCTTCTTTGATTTCGCAGGAAACGCCACTGTCTTTCAGTACTTTTCCAAGGAAATCTCCATAGAATTCTTTATCAGCATCTGCAGCCACATACCATGCCTTGCCCTTGCCATATTCATTCACTGTCAGGCAGGAATATCCTTCATAGAAATCACTTCCGTAGGTCATTAAGGTACGTGCTCCGCGAAGCTCCACAAGATCACACAGATATTTACATGTATAAGTCTTATCCAGTCCAAGTTCATTACCAGCCACAGGAACAAAAGAATTCTCTTCCCAGTCATAGAGGCCGTCAATTTCTGTGCTTCTGATTCCCAGTACATCCATCAGTCCATGTGGTGTTCCTTCCAGATAACACCTGTCTGTATCATCTGCAATTCCGGACCAGTAGCTTGTGATCAGTGTACCGCCGTTTTCCACAAACGCACGAACCTTTTTGGCAAAGCCTTCCTTGAACATATAAACCATTGGCAGAGCCAGTACTTTATATTTGTCCAGCTCACAGGTCATATCAATCACATCCACATTCACACCCTGCTTACGGAAACCTCTGTAGAATTTCAGCATTGCTTCCAGATAATGAAGTCCTTT
>CAKRYE010000095.1 GCA_934426285.1 uncultured Blautia sp. | reverse complement strand
TACTGGTATCAGACACATCCACATGCACCGTTTGCACCATTAATGTCAAAGGAAGACAGATGGCCCAGATAAAACAGAGGTATAAGGCAGCAATAAGCTTTCATCTGTTTACGGACAACAGGAGGCGTGCTTCATGCAGAATCAACAACCATCAACTTTAAAGGAAATCCGTGTCCATGGTACTCAGAATTTTCCTTGTGCTTTTTATCAGACAGGCACAAAAACGAAAGGAAATATGGTGAAGCATCATTGGCATGAGGAAGTGGAGCTTCTATATTTCTCAGGCGGGGAATTTTGTCTGGAAGTCAATATGGAGCGTTTTTATATTTCAGAGGAATGCTTTTATTTTATTAATCCCGGAGAACTTCACAGTATATCTGTTGAAAAGAATGGCGGGTGTGTGGAAAATGCATTGGTTTTCCATATGGATATGTTTAGTTCGGTATATTCACTGGATCAGATCCAGACTAACCTGATCCAGCCGGTCCAGATAGGCAGCATCCAGTTTCCCAGATGCCTGCGCAAGGAGGATTCGGCGTTTGAACTGGTAAAAAAATCCTATAAGGAAATCAGAAATGTATTTGGGGGAGACTCTTTCCCGGATAATTATTATGACGGTGAGGCAGTTACAGATGATATCACCAGGCAGTTATTTATCAAATCAGCATTGCTGCGGATTCTGGCAGTTCTGTCTGTGAATAATCTGTTTGAGGTAACTGAGAAGAACCATGACCACAGGATTGAGACGATCAAGACAACACTGACTTACATACAGGAGAATTACAAAGAGAAAATTTATATCCGCGATCTGGCAGGGCTGATCGGGATGAATGAGCAGTATTTCTGCAGATTTTTCAAAAAAGTAATCGGTCGTTCACCAATGGAATATGTGAATGAGTACAGGATAAAAAAAGCAATACACTATCTGAAGGAATCAGATTTGACGGTTACGGAAATCTGTCTGGAATGTGGATATAACAATTTGGGAAATTTTCTGAAGGAGTTCAGAAAATATACATCAACAACGCCACTGCAGTATCGCAAACGTTCTTTGAATGAAATAGAGAATACGGATAAATAGAAGATACAAAAGTCAAAATATCGTATTTTTATATCAAAATAGGATAAGACAGTTTCTGCGAATCCTGATAAAATCATGTTTATTGAAAAAGAGAACTTGGATAAAAATGCAGGAGGATTTTTGCAATGACAAAGAAATGGTGGAATGAAAAAGTTGCTTATCAGATTTACCCGAAGAGTTTTTATGATACCAACGGTGATGGAATTGGAGATCTGAGAGGTGTTATTGAGAAACTAGACTATCTGAAGGATCTTGGAATTGATATTATCTGGCTTTCACCCTGCTATCGTTCTCCGCTAGCTGATCAGGGATACGATATTTCCGATTATTATGATATTGACCCACGATTTGGAACTATGGCAGATATGGATGAGCTGATTGCTGAGGCAAAGAAGAGGGATATGTATATTCTTATGGATCTGGTGGTAAATCATTGTTCGGATGAACATGAATGGTTTAAAAAGGCCTGTCAGGATCCGGATGGAAAATATGGAAACTTTTTCTATCTCCGTGATAAAAAAGAGGGAGAATTGCCTACGAACTGGAGATCCTATTTCGGTGGTTCGGTGTGGGAGGACTTGCCTGGAACCAATAAGCAGTATCTTCACGTATTTCATAAAAAACAGCCAGATCTGAACTGGGAGAATCCGGAGGTAAGAGAAGAGGTTTATAAAAATATTAACTGGTGGCTGGATAAGGGTCTTGGAGGATTTCGCATTGATGCTATTATTAATATCAAGAAAGCCCTTCCGTTCCATGATTATGAGCCTGACCGTGAGGATGGTTTGAGCAGTATCCATAATATGCTGGCTGAAGCCCAGGGAATCGGAGAGTTTCTGGGAGAGATGCGTGACCGTACTTTCAAAAAATATGATGCTTTTTCAGTAGGCGAAGTGTTTAATGAGAAACCGGAGGAGATTCCTGATTTTATTGGAGAGAACGGATATTTTTCTAGTATGTTTGACTTTGCGGAAACGATTTGTGGAGGCTCTGAAAAGGGATGGTATGACTGCAGACAGATCACACCGGATGAGTATAAAGAGTGCTGCTTTGGCACACAGAGAAAAATCGGGGATATTGGTTTTGTTTCTAACATTATTGAGAATCATGATGAACCCCGTGGTGTCAGCAGATATATCCCAGAGGGTGACTGCTGCGATGCAAGCAAGAAGATGCTTGGCGGTCTGAATTTTATGCTTCGCGGAATTCCTTTTATCTATCAGGGACAGGAAATTGGAATGGAGAATGTGAAGTTTGAATCTATTGACCAGGTAGATGATATTTCCACATTAGATGAATATAAGGTTGCTTTAGATGCCGGATGTACACCGGAGGAAGCTTTGAAGGCGGTTTCCAGATTCAGCCGTGATAATGCCAGAACCCCAATGCAGTGGACAGACGGTGAAAATGCAGGATTTACAACAGGTAAACCATGGCTGAGGGTAAATGAAAATTATAAAAAAATTAATGCTGAAAGTCAGATCAATGATCCGGATTCAGTAAGAAGCTTTTATAAGAAGCTGATCGCATTGCGTAAAAATCCGGAATATAAAGAAACTGTTGTATATGGCGCTCTGGAACCGGTATGGGAAGAGGTGCACAATCTGATGGCGTATTATCGCAAAGGTGACAGAACTCTTCTTGTAGTGGGCAATTATCAGAAAGAGCCACAGACGATCGAACTTGCAGGAGAGTGTAAGAAAATTCTGATTAATAACTATGATCATGCAGCTATGGCTGGAAATAAGATAGAACTGCAGGGGTATCAGTTCCTTGTTCTTGAGATGTAAGATACGTTAGAATCTGCATCACGGGCATTTTGCGGAAAATATAAATAAAAGAGAACGAAAATTAAGTTTGGAAGAAAAGCTGGATTTTCGTTCTCTTTTTATATTATACGAGGATACCATGTTGCTGGGAACGGAGTGAACAGTAACACGATAACATTGTGTGGAGGGATTTCCTAATTGACAAGTCTTGTATGTGGGAGGTAAATATTGTATAGTATAAGTATTCGGATTTATAGGAAAATACGATTGGGTATGGCAGAGAGGGATAATGAGAAAAATACAGATTATTGTGAATAACGGAGCGGGAACCGGACAGGCACACAGGGTATGGAATGAAACTCAGTATCTGCTTCGGGGGTACAAAATAAAATATGCCGCTTATATGACAAAATATCGGGGACATGCTACAAAACTGGCAGAGCGTATTTCATCAATGAAAGGTGAGGAGCCGGTTTACCTGCTGGTGGTAGGGGGAGATGGCACGATTAATGAAGTCCTGAACGGTATTACAGATTTTGAAAAAGTACGTCTTGGGGTGATTCCCACAGGTTCGGGAAATGATTTTGGCAGAAATCTAAATCTGCCCAAAACACCAAAGGAGAGCCTGAAGGAAATATGTGCCTGTATCAAAAAGGATCAGAGAGGGGAAGAGCTCCTCAGGATAGATTTGGGGCAGGTAAGCTGGGAAGGCTGTAAGAAACCACGGATTTTTGGAATCAGTTCCGGCCTTGGGTTGGATGCCCTTGTGTGCAAAAAAGCACTTCATTCCAGACTGAAACAGGTTTTGAACCGTTTCCATCTGGGTAAGCTTACATATCTTGCATTAACAGTGCAGTCTCTTTTTACCATGGAAACAGCCAATGCAAAGGTGGTAACAGAACATGGGGGATATATTCTTCCGAAGATGATCTTTGCGGCAGCTATGAATCTGCCTGCAGAAGGCGGAGGGGTTCCCATGGCACCTCATGCATCTGTGCAGGATGGTCTGCTCTCGCTTAGCAGTGCATCCGGAATCGCCAAATGGCAGACTTTTTTCCTGCTTCCATTTCTGGTTGCGGCAAAACAGGAGCGTATTAATGGATTTAATATTAGAGACGAAAAAGCGTTCCGGCTGATTCTGGACAAACCGATGGTACTCCATGCAGATGGAGAGTACTGCGCAAATGTGACGAGAGTGGAATTCCGGTGTTTGGAGAAGAAGCTGTGGCTGCTGCATGAATAAGCGGCATTACGAAAGTACAGTTGAGTATAAAAGCCAGAAATGCTATAATGCAGTGAAATATGCAAAACAGTAGAGAAAATAAAGAATATGGGAGTGTGGAAAAATGAGTTACGCAGATGATGTATTTATAAAAATGTGCCAGGATATCCTGGAAAATGGGACAAGTACTGAGGGAGAAAAGGTACGTCCGGTTTGGGAGGATGGGACTCCGGCATATACGATCAAGAAATTTGGGGTGGTAAACCGATATGATCTGAGAAAGGAATTTCCGGCAATGACGCTCAGACGTACAGCCTTAAAGAGTGCTATGGATGAAATCCTCTGGATCTGGCAGAAGAAATCCAATAATATCCATGATCTTAACAGTCATATCTGGGACAGCTGGGCAGATGAGAATGGTTCCATTGGTAAGGCTTATGGATATCAGCTTGGTGTGAAGCATCAGTATAAAGAAGGCATGATGGATCAGGTGGACAGGGTAATCTATGATCTGAAAAATAATCCATTCAGCCGCAGGATCATGACCAACATTTATGTGCATCAGGATCTCCATGAAATGAATCTGTACCCCTGTGCATATTCCATGACCTTTAATGTGACACAGACACCGGGAAGCGATAAGCTGACTTTGAACGCAATTCTCAATCAGCGCTCCCAGGATATCCTTACAGCAAATAACTGGAATGTATGTCAGTATGCCCTTCTGCTTATGATGATGGCACAGGTATGTGATATGGAGGCAGGAGAACTACTTCATGTGGTGGCTGACTGCCATATTTATGACCGCCATATTCCGTTAGTAAAGGATATGATCCAGAGAAAACCATACCCAGCACCTATTGTGAAACTGAATCCGGAAGTGAAGGATTTCTATCAGTTTACAACAGATGACCTGATCGTGGAGAACTATGAAACATGGCCACAGATTAAAAATATTCCGGTGGCAATCTGATAAATTAAGAGAGGAAAAAATAAAATGAATGTTATCGTAGCAGCAGATAAGAACTGGGGAATTGGCAAGAATAATAAACTTCTTGTAAGTATCCCGGCAGATATGAAGATGTTCCGTGAAGAAACAAGTGGAAAAGTAGTCGTTATGGGCAGGAAAACTCTGGAAAGTTTTCCAAATGGACTGCCACTGAAAAACAGAACCAACATCGTGATCACCAAAAATAAAGATTATGATGCGAAAGGTGCGATTGTAGTACACAGCATTGAAGAAGCACTGGAAGAAGTTAAGAAATATCCCTCAGAGGATGTTTACTGCATCGGCGGTGACAGCATATATACACAGATGCTTCCATACTGTGATGTAGCTCATGTGACAAAAATTGATTTTGTTTATGAGGCAGACAGTCATTTCCCGAATCTGGATGAAGATGAGGAATGGGAGATCACAGCAGAGAGCGATGAGCAGACTTATTTTGATCTGGAATATCAGTTCGTGAAATACGAGAGAAAAAAATAGAAGGAATAAAGCAGAGCTGGAAACACCAGCGATGTAAAAGAAAAAAATATCCCGCAGAATGTGTTCGAACTAATTCTGCGGGATATTTTTGTAATAGTTAGCTGTTATTTATTCAATAACCTTCAGCCATCCTTCCGGAGCCTGGATACGTCCCATCTGGATACCTGTTAATGTGTCATAGAGTTTCTGGATAACCGG
>CAKRYE010000094.1 GCA_934426285.1 uncultured Blautia sp. | reverse complement strand
GCCCAGCACAGATAAATAGTGGAGGTGACATGGGTATTTGTCCAGTCCATGATCTCTGTCAGTTCATTCCAGTAGTCTACCTCTTCAAATTCCATCTGTTCTACCGGCGCACCGGTAATAATCATTCCATCGTATTTATTTTCCTTCAGCTCCGGGAAGGTCTGATAGAATTTATTCAGATGACTCACAGAGGTATTTTTCGCCTCATGGCTCTGTACTGCCATAAAGGTCACATCCACCTGAAGAGGGGTGTTGGACAGAGAACGCAGAAGCTGTAGCTCTGTCTCCTCCTTCAGAGGCATCAGGTTTAGAATCAGAATCTGGATAGGCCGGATATCCTGATGGGACGCTCTGGACTCATCCATTACGAAAATATTTTCTCTCTCCAGAATTTCTTTTACTGGAAGATCACTCTGTATTTTAATCGGCATTTTATGGTCTCCTTTCTTTTTGGGTCAGTTTCTAATGCCCTGCAAGCTTCAAAAATTCTTCCTCGGATATTACAGGGATTCCAAGCTCCCTGGCCTTCTTATTCTTGGAAGAATTGGAAGTGGTGTCATTGTTGATCAGATAATTGGTCTTTTTGGTTACAGAACCGGTGACCTTGCCGCCAAGAGACTCCACCAGTTCCTTTGCCTGATTCCGGTTGTCAAAATGTTCCAGGCTTCCAGTAATAACAAAATTCATGTTCTGGAAAATCTGCTCTCCCTTTTTTTCTTCTTTCTTAATGACAAGGTGGCTCATAAGATGATCCAGCTTCCGGTTGTTCTCCGGGTCTGCAAAATATTCTGTCAGGCTTCTGGCGATCACCGGACCGATGGTATCAATGGAACTGACTTCCTCTTCATCTGCGTGACGGATTTTCTCCAGTTCATCATCAAAGTGTCTGCAGATCACCTTTGCATTGGCCAGTCCGATATTGGCGATCCCCAGGCTGTAAATCACCTTGGCCAGAGTAGTTTCCTTGGCCTTTTCCAGGCTTGCCATAAGATTTTCAAAGGATTTTTCACCAAAGCCCTCCATGGTCACGATTTCCTCTCTATGTCTGCTAATCTCAAAAATATCGCCAAAATCATGGATAAATCCTCTGGCAATAAATTTCTCCAGGGTTGCTTCTGAGAGGCCATCAATATTCATGGCATCCCTGCTGGCAAAAAGAGCAAAGGCCTTAATCTTTTTGGCAGGACAATCCGGGTTAGTGCAGTAAAGGGATTCCACCTCATTTACCCTGCGGATCTCTGTGCTCTGTCCACAGGCTGGACAGGTATCCGGAATGGGAAGCACTCCGCTCTTTGTGAGATTTTCAGCAATCTGGGGGATGATCATATTTGCTTTATACACGGTGATCCTGTCTCCGATTCCCAGCTGCAGTTCCCGCATAATGCTGATGTTATGCACACTGGCTCTGCTCACAGTGGTGCCCTCCAGCTCTACAGGATCAAAAACTGCCACCGGATTGATCAGGCCTGTGCGGGACGGGCTCCATTCGATTTTCTCCAGCCTTGTCTCCCGGATCTCATCTGCCCATTTAAAAGCAAAGGCATTTCTGGGAAATTTGGCAGTACGCCCCAGGGAATCTCCGTATGCAATATTGTCATAAAGTGCCACCAGACCATCTGATGGAAAATCATTCTCTGTGATCACCGCAGAAAAATAATCCATGGCCTGGTTCAGAGTCGCTGCCGTTACCTTACGGTATTCCACCACCTCAAATCCCTGGTTTTTCAGCCATTCAAACTGCTCTGCCCGGGAATTATGAAAATCTACATTCTCCGCGCTCACCAGACCAAAGGCATAGAACCGTACATTTCTCCTGGCTGTGATCTCATTATTCAGCTGACGTACAGAACCGCTGCACAGATTTCGCGGGTTTTTATATCTGGCATCCACATCCTCTATGGATTCATTGATCTGTTCAAAATCAGAGTAGGTAATGATCGCCTCCCCACGCAGCACCAGTCTGCCTGTATAAGGGATTTTTAAGGGAATATTCCGGAATACCCTGGCATTGTTGGTAACCACCTCGCCTACCACACCATTTCCTCTGGTGACAGCCTTTGCCAGTTCTCCATTCTCATAGGTAAGAACAACCGTCAGTCCATCCAGTTTCCAGGAGAGAAGGGTCTCATGATCCCCTATAAATTCCCGGAGCACTTCCCTGTCCTTAGTCTTGTCCAGAGACAACATGGGAGATTCATGTTCTTCCTTAGGAAGCTGGTCTACCGCCTCATACCCTACCTTTGCGGTGGGGCTGTTTGCCAGTACGGTTCCTGTTTCCTTTTCCAGAGCCTGAAGCTCGTCGTACATCTGATCGTATTCTCTGTTGCTGATGAGCTCTATGTCCTCCTGGTAATAAGCCCTGGCTGCTCTGTCCAGTTTTTTTACCAGCTCTTTCATTCGATTCATTGCGGCTGTTTCCATGATGCCCTCCTGTTTCCATTACTGTTTCACTGGTGGAGGAGGCAAGAAGTCTCTGAAGCTCCTCCCACTCTACCGGTGTGATCTCCCGGTACTGTCCCTCCGGGATTCCCTCCAGAGTCAGGTTCATGATCCGGAGACGTTTGAGTTTCTTTACCTCATAGCCCAGATACTGACACATCCGTCTGATCTGGCGGTTCAGGCCCTGGGTAAGTATGATCCGGAAGCTGCATGCTCCGGTCTGCACCACCTGGCAGGGTCTTGTCACTGTATCCAATATAGGTACTCCTGCACTCATCCGGCGGATAAAGCTTTCATCTACCGGTTTATTTACTGTCACAAAGTATTCTTTTTCATGGCGGTTTCCGGCGCGCATGATTTTATTTACCAGGTCTCCCTCATTGGTGAGAAGGAGTAAGCCCTGGGATTCCTTGTCCAGTCTGCCCACCGGATAGATCCGCAGGGGATAATCCAGGTATTCTGTTACCGTAGTTTCCTGACGCTGCTTTTTTGTGCTGCAGACAATTCCTCTGGGTTTATTAAATAGCAAAAGTACTTTTTTTTCATTTTTCTCTACAGGAATCTGATCAATACAGATTTCATCCTCCCCGGATACCTTCTGGCCGCTCACAGCTTCCTCCCCGTTCACTGTAATCCTGCCTTCCAGGATCATTCTGTCCGCCTCTCTGCGGGAACAGACTCCTGCATCACTTAAAAATTTATTGATTCTGATTTTTTCGTCCATTGTTTCATTATATAGTTATTTGTTCATTTTAGCAATTAATTTTTCGCCGTTGTCTTTTTCCGCAAGATACGTTATGATAAGAAGGCAAAAGACAAAATTCGTCATCCTGAGATTACAATGGCTTTACCGGTTCATGTATAATCAGGCAATATAAAATGGAATACATCAAAATACAAAGGAGGCATTTTATGTCGGGCCATTTTTTCCGGGCAAACCGCTGGCTGGTGGCAGCTGCTGTCCTTGTGTGCATCTTATCCGGAGGGCTTTTTACACGCTCTGCCGCAGCACCGTCCCGGGATCATTCCGAGAACAGCACCGGAGTGCTCATAGCAGAAAATACCAAAGACACTAAAAGTACACAAACTACTGAGAAAACAAAAGATCTCAAAGAAGCAAAAAACACAGAAGATACCGGAGACACAGAGAAAAAAACAACCGTAACTCCAACTCCTGCAAAAAGCAGCGCAAAGGAGGATTCCTCTGCTGACAAGGATCAGGAAACAGGAAACAAAGTTTCTCCTGAGGCAAAAAAGGGAGTCTGGACAGCTTCCGGCAGTGACTGGAGCTTTCTGGTAGATGGTACCGCCTATACAGGCTGGCTTACAGACACAGACGGAAAGCGATACTATTTTGATAAAGCAGGAATTATGCAGACAGGATGGGTTGATGTGGGAAATAAACGTTATTATATGGATCTGGATGGTATCATGCAGACAGGTGATATTACTGTAGACGGCAAAACCTATCATTTAAATGCAGACGGCTCTCTCCAGGGCTATGAGCCATCCACTGCCACAGTGCAGTCAGACACTTTTGAAAAGAAATCAAAAAAGAAGGAAAAAACAACTCAAAAGACTATCGCCCTCACCTTTGATGATGGTCCAAGCTCTTTTACAGACAGGCTTCTGGATTGTCTGGAAGCCAACAACGCAAAGGCTACTTTCTTTATGGTAGGCAAGGAGATCGCAAGCTTTCCTGATGAAGTCAAACGGATGAAAGCTCTCGGCTGTGAACTGGGCAACCATACCTATGACCATACAGATCTGGCCACCTTATCTGCCTCTGATATCAGTTCTGAGATTTCCAGGGTAGATCAGGAACTGGTGAATCTTACAGGGCAGGGCGCTACTGTGGTACGGCCTCCCTACGGTTCTGTAAATGACACAGTCAAAGCTACCGTAGGTACACCTATGATCCTGTGGTCCATTGATACACTGGACTGGAAAACCCAGGATGTCCAGGCTACGGTGGAGGAAGTAATGAATAACGTACAGGATGGTTCTATTATTCTGATGCATGATATCTACAGCACTTCCGTAGATGCTGCAGAGATTCTCATCCCACAGCTGATCGAGGACGGATATCAGTTAGTTACAGTCCATGAACTGGCAGCCGCCCACGGCAAGGAGCTGAACACAGGCATTACATACGGAGAATTCACAAACTAACTGAATATCCGCTTGACTAAATATCAGCGCAAAAAATAAAAGCTGCATGATTCGCAGCTTTTATTTTTTACCCATTATTTTTATTATTCCTGTTCTTCCTCACCGGAACCTGAATCCTGTGAATCATATTCCTCTGAATCCGAATCACCGGAATCCTCCGAAGTATCTGAATCTGAATCCGTAGATTCTGATCCATCTGTGAGAAGATCTCCTCTGATATATCCGGTCTGACCGTCATAGTCAATCTGAACCCATTCCCCGTCAGTACCTGTCTTCTCAACCTGCTCACCTTCTGAAATTACGCCAAGAATCTCAGAATCCGTGTTTGCCTCTGCGCGCACATTACATTCCTCTGCCACAGTGAGAAGTGTGCCATTCTGTGCCTGTACAGACACATCAGACTCATCCCCCAGACCATTTAAGAATGCTGCCAGTGCCTCATCCTTCTGCTGTGCCTGATCCAGCTCATTCTGTACCTTTGTCACCAGCTCTGCCACATCACTATCTGAGAGCTGCTTCTCCAGGTATGCAGAAATATCCGGATCCTGCATGGCATCATTATCAATTATCCAGCTGCCATCGCTGTTTTTGTACACATAGAACTGTGTCAACGCCGGCGCCTTTGTTTCAATATTCTGACAGATGTATGAGAAGCAGGCGTAAACCACATAAGAATCCTCTGTCATGCCTTTCTTTGTATATACGTCTCCTACTTCATACCCTTCGATATAATCCTTCAAGTTTGTGACCTTTGACTCATCTGATGGTGTAAAATCATCTTCCAGAGTCTTCAGCGTTGCAATATCTTTTTCCCCCAGAGCCTTGTAATAGCTCTTAATTAATGCAGTAATATCTGCATCTGCTTTTTCCATGGAATTGGCGTCTTCTTTCTTCTCGTCAGACTCCCCTTCATTTGTCGGAGAAGAAGGAACATTTCCCTGGTCCTTTGTTGCTGTCTTCTGTCCATCGCCGGAATTCCCCTTATTACTTCCAACGCAGGCGCGAACGCCAAAGAACAGAACAAGCACAATTATCAGAATTGCTCCACCCAGCATAAAATACCGGAGGTTATCTGATAACCATTCTCTAAAATCATCCAAGTTCTTGTCCTCCTTATGATACAACGCATCGGAACTGTTCATCGTCCCGTGCAGTACACCTGAAGGGAATCGAACCCCCGCACATGGTACCGGAAACCACTGCTCTATCCACTGAGCTACAGGTGCAAGTA
>CAKRYE010000093.1 GCA_934426285.1 uncultured Blautia sp. | reverse complement strand
TTCTTTCGATTTTTTCTCATATCCAGTTCCTTTCCATTTATTACTGTTTCGTAACCTGCGTGTCAGTGACCATCTTTCCCCAATTAAAACAGAGGGTTTATCCAATTCGGATAAACATCAAAACGGTGCAAAAAAAGTTCCACGTAAAAAACTTTTACAGGAACTTTTTTTCATAAGCATCTCAGGTTTTTGACTGCTCTGCCTATAAATCTGTCAACAAACTTCTGATACATATTATACATTTCATATACTTTCATGTCTACAATTATTTACTGCTCTGAAGTATAAAACACACCTCTTTACAAATTTCCGGTTTTGACATTTGGTCTTTCTCATCGTCAATTTTACAAGTACATCGTTTCGTAAATAACTATACCGATCACGGGAATACTTTTTTATTTCCGGTCAGAAGCAAGGCATACAGGTACCGGATCCCGGATTTCCATTCTGTCAGGTTCTACCAGACAGTCATAGGCCAGAATATGCACCCCTGCCTTTTCCGCCTCCTGCAGGGTTTCTCCGAATTCCCGATGAGTCTCCCAGTTGGGCTCAAACCTGTCAACTCCCTTCATCTGGATCACCAGAAGCAGATAAGCTTCGTATCCTTCCTGCATACAATGGATCAGCTCCTTCAGATGCTTTACCCCTCTTTCTGTAGGTGCATCAGGGAAGCGTGCTATATTGTCAGATTCCAGAGTGACACCTTTCACTTCTATAAAAGCCTTGCGTTTCTCTGAACAGACATAAATATCAAATCTGGAATTTCCGTAGGTCTTCTCCGGCGTTACCTGAATCTCTTCCGGAAAAAGATGTCCTGCCTTTACCCACTCCAGTGCTGCTTTATTGGGAATCTGAGAGTCCATATTAATCAGACCCCTGCCCTCTTTATTTACACAGATCAGGTCATAGGCAGTCTTTCTCGCCGGATTACTGCTCCTTTCCAGAAAGACCTGTACCCCCGGGATCAGAAGCTCCCTGCACCTGCCTGTATTCTTTACATGAACCGTTTCCACCTGCCCATTGATCTCCACATGTGCAATAAAACGATTGGGACGGTCTATGAAACGGCCCTCTGTGATATGTTCGTACTTCATTTTTTCTGCTCCTCTTTACACATTGTATACATACCATAGCATGTTTTCCTCATACCTACAACATTTTCACTTCGAAAAACTATTCTCTAAACAAAGTGCTCCCGAGGATGTCAAGTCATTGCTACAAAAAATATGCGGCTTTTTTGCCAAGAAAATGGCTTAAAACCGCATATTTCTGTATAGAGGACGTTATATAATTGTCACAAAGTGGGTGGGGAGGATGTTACGTCATTGCTATAAATTATTTATTTCATATCCTCCGATGATTTTCCTTTATCTTCCAAGTCAATATCAATTTGTACTCCAAGTAATTTACTAGAAGGATCATCATCATTTAATTCCATAATAATATTATCCTGTATAATATTTTTATATTCTTCTTCTCCCATCATTGACTGAAATGATAATAGCGCATCTTCATTAATAGAACATATATATTGAAAATCCGTATTCTGGCAACATTCATTAACGATTCTAAATAATGTCTCTCGCTGTCTAGGATCCATATTTGCAAACATTCTACTATCATGTGCTATAAATTTTATTTTGCTCACTTGGCAATTTAGCAAAAGCCAATCAAAGCAAAACATACGAACTTCGTTTACACCATCCGAAGAATCGTCTTCGATTCTTGCTTCCAAGCTGTACCTCAATGTATTTTCACCTGAATTATTTCTTATAACAAGACCGCTTTTTTTCTTCGGATAAAACCGCTTTGCATATTCCCAAAATTTAGTTCTTAAAGTATCTAAATAATCATTATTTTCTTCCAAGTACAAGTCCGTTGCTTTATCTTGTTCAATCATAGATGCCTTAATATCCAATTTCGTATCACGGTATGCTTTCAAAATTTGTTGATACTCATGTATTCTATTCAATTCATTCCTTAATGCTGATAACTGTTTTGTCAATGCAACATATTCTTCTAATGCACCATGAGAATTCAAATATTCCAACAATTCATCCATTCTTTTTCCAATTTGGACAATCTCTGCATCAATTTCTTTTAATCGCTGTTTTTGTTTTAATAACTCTTTACGAAGTCTAGTATTTCTGGTAGCTAATAATTCTTGATGAAACTTTGATACTTCATCTAAACTCTTTCTAACCATATCTGGGATTTCAACATGAGCAGCCTCATATACTTTAAGCAGCTTTTCTTCTTTTACATCTTCTGTTTCTTTTTCTGAATCTTCTATATTTTTTATATAATTACTCACAAGCACACGTTTATTCTCGAGTTCTTTTTTCTGATAACTTTTCTCATCTGCTTCTACTTCAAGCTCATGATAATTATTAGATACCTTGAATTCAGATATTTCTTTTTCTAACAGATGTATTCGATACTCTAAATCAGCTTCATCTAATTCTGCGTCATTTTTTCCCAAATAATACTGACGAAATAACGGATCTTTTTTTATTGCCTTTTCTGTTGCTGCTGCCGAAAGCTGCCGATCTCTTAATTCCTTTTTATCTACAATCAATTCCGTATCTATTCCTAACAAATAGCAATTATTTAAAATTTTACTATAATCGCTTTCTTTTGGAACAAATGCATCAAATGTAGCATAACTTGAACGATATCTACGTACAAATCTTGAAAATAAAGTTGTCCATGTCATACTTTGTGGTGTATTTGCTAATCCAAAGCATAACTTCAATAATTTGTCATGTAATACTCTTGGTTTTAACTCTTCACCATTAAATTCTATAGTTCCTTGATTATTTGTGGATCTTTTGCAATAATATTCTTGGTTATCTATTATAAACCGCAAAACAAACTCCCAATCTGGGATTTTTTTTGTAAATGAATCAATTTTATTAGATCCCAAACAAAAATGGATCAGATGTAATGTCAATGATTTACCTACTCCATTATATGTATTTCCATCATTTTCATTATGTGGTGCAACTTGTTTACCAACAATTATATTTATACCATCGTCAAAATAGACTGGATGAAACGTTTCCTTGTTTGCCGTTAAACTAATTAATTTCATAACTAATTTTCCCCCTTTCATCCTTCTTTATTGCTCCAATAATATACAAGTAATCTAACGCCATAATAAACTGATCAAACGAAAATCTTACTGAATATTTACCATTTGAATAAAATTCTTTATAACATTCCCATAATTCATCTACCAACATAGGCTTTTGAAGCTGTTTCAATAAAAAGCCACCAAATCCCCAAAAAGATTCCTCTATAGATAATTGTTTTTTTGGTAAAATCATATTCTCCTCCAATAAAATTATAGTTTGAAATATTATCGTGGCTCCTCAAAAATATCGCAACTCGAAAAATAATACGCCATTAATACTTCGACACACGAAACTGTTCCTGCAGTCTTTTTAGGGCAAGCCCTATCCAAAATATAATAAAATTTACAATCAGCTTCATCATCCTGGGTACTTAATATTTCTTCACCGGCCATTTGATATAATGCATGGAACTTTTCTTGTAATATCTCTCGCGTTCCCGGATTCTCATTAAAATACCGCTCTAATGCTCCTTCTTGATAACTTCCTATCAACAATTTTGATTTTACTTCTACGCTTAGTCCATTAAATGTAATTTTTTCATCAAAATCAGGTACAATCAACTTATCATTTTTTACTTTTGGCAATTCTGTCTTCATTAAATAATCTACAACTTCACCAAGAGTTCCATATTCAATCAATGTAGAGGAAGCACTTGGTATAAATCCAATAAGTTCCTGTACATCATCTTCATCTAACTTTTCAAACTTGTATTGTAAATCTTTAGCTAAAAAGGCTTCAATATCCACTTCGGAAAATTCTTTATTTAATTCCAATATTTTCTTGGTTATTATAGGATCTACGCCCTCATATTTGTCGTTCACAACAAAAAAATAATTTTTTATTTGACAAAGATTATTCCATTTTTTATACAAACCTCGAAAGTCTTGTTCCAATTTCTTAGCTGCATCATAAATCGTTTTGTCCTTTCTTATATCTTCCGGCGCAAATACTTGGTAATACGTTCCCGTTTTTTTATTAAACCCATCATTTTTTTGATCACCAATATTTCCATATGCTTTCACTGGTTGAAAATCTTTATCAGCTTTTGTCATAACTGAAACAAAGAAATCTTCAAAACTCTGACCTTTGCTTTGTAATACTTTTAATTTGAACTGTATTCTTGCAATATATTTATCTTCTTTTTTCAACAGTATAACTCCTTTCTTCAGTTATGCATACATCTGTGGTTAGTATATCACAGTTCACATTGTAATGTTACTATTTTTTCATTCTTTTTCACACAAAAAATCCCATTTAATATCAAACAAAATTTTTAAACGCTCAAACGCTCAACTTTATCACTAATCATTGACTTTGCATGCTTTTTATAATATCATAAAATCAATCAAAAAAACAAAAGAAAGGACTTTGCCATGGCTGATATAAACTGGGAACCATATATTTCCACTCGTGCACACAAAGCTTCTCAATCTCTTCCGCAAATTACTATTGCTAAAGATAACGGACGCATTGCTTTAAATTCTGCTGCCTGCGAACTAGTTCCAGATATTTATTCATATAAATTTGCTGAAATTTATTGTGGATCTATCGATGGAAAACTCAAAAAAATTCGTTTGCAATTCACCAACGAAAAAACTTTTAAAAGTATTCCTCTTTCTAGAAAAAAATATAAAGGAAACTATACAAATGGAGCAGTTGTACACTCAAAATCACTAATAAATGATATATTTAATGCTTATCCAAATTTAACTCGCACTTGTCATTTCGGTGTTGAATCTCAAATTATCAATGATAATATTTGTCTTTCTTTTGATTTTACAGATTCTCTAATAGACTAGATTATTTAAATTCTAAAGCCACTGTTCAACATTAAAACATCCATGAACAGTGGCTTCAAATTTATCTATATCATTATGATTTCTTTATTTCACTCTTTCCACTCCACCTCCACTCTCCCGTCATCGTACACATATATTCCCTGCACATATTCTTCCAGCATCTCTCGTGTCAGCTTTTCATAGCCTAAATACATCAACATCTGCTCCACCGGAACATTCTTTTTCATCAGGATTTCTTTCTCACCATTTATCAGTTCTTCCAGTTCTTCTACACGTTTCTGCAGTCGTTCTCTTTCTTCTTCCAACTGCTTCCTGGATTCCATGAACTGTTTCTGATTCATCTGTCCTTCGTGATATTTCTCATAGTTCTGACGGTTCTGAATCTTTATCTGCTCCTGACGTTTTTCACAATCTGCACTTTCCGTCTTATAGGCTTCTATACTGTCCTCATACTGTTTTCTCATAGATTGTTGCATCTGTTCCTGGCTGATATTCTGACGTAAATATGCCTTAATTTCTGCCAGCACGATATGCTCCAGCATTTTGTTATCAGCTTTTCCGGCAAAGCATCCTGTATCTTCTTTTCCTTTACTGTAAGCACAGCTATAAAGGATATGACCATGAACCGGACTGCTTGAAGTCAGACTTCTGTGACAATTCCTACATTTCACATAGCCACCTAACAATGTTGTTTCTCTGTCGAATTTGCTTTTCTTGGTGTGTCTAATCTGCAAGGACTGTGCTTTTTCAAAAATTTCTTTTGATACGATCGGCTCGTGGTGATTTTCCATCACTTTCCACTGATTTCTCGGCACCGGTACTTCTTTCCCTGTTCCGGGATCTGGAATCTTTGTCTTTCCATAGACCATACAGCCTATATAAGTTTTGTCATCCACAATCTTCCGTATCATATCACTCGTCCACTGCAATCCTCTTGAAGCAGCTTTCTTGCTGTCTGATTTCTGTCGTCTGCTCATAGACTGCAAGGGAGTCA
>CAKRYE010000092.1 GCA_934426285.1 uncultured Blautia sp. | reverse complement strand
AGCTTTGCCCTAAAGGGCAATCGAGCAGGAAGCCCCCACTTCAAAATCGTAAGATTTAAGTGGTGGGAGCATGTCACTGTTGCATTTTGAATGATTTTTGAATATACTATAAATGAGTCAAAAGCTTGCCGGTCATCACGGCTAGAATATGATGAACGTGTATGTTTAACTTCCGCAAGCGACGGGGTGCTTCAAAGCGTAGAGTATCGCTTACTTGTAAGAAGAGTCTACTGAAAAGTAGATTCTTCCATCTGATGTTTCAACTGTATATGTATGTCTAGTTTGTGGCATTAAATTTCATGGTGTCTGACCCCATTTCACTTAAAACCTGGTTGCGCTTTGTGGTTCCTGTCAAAACGATAATGAGTTGAAAGATTACAATTATCCTTTAAATTTTCTAGCCCGTTCAAGTGTTTCAGCATCCAATAATTTATTCTTTTCACACATTTCAAGTATTGCATCTCTCCAGGACATTCTTATCAACTTTCCGTCTCGGCAGATCAGAGCATGTCCCAACCAAAAATCATCTGTTTTCGGAAAGACATCTACATCCGCAGAAAAGTTGATCATTCCAACAAATTTCCCATAAATTGCAACACAGACAATACATCTGTCAGGAGCATATGACCAAACTACACTTGAATCATTTCCACTCTCGACAAACAATTTATACACCTGAAATTCTGGATCTTGGGCACATTCTTTCCCTGTACGTAGCGGGTCAAAAAACCTTATCTTACCAACAAGTCCTGGAGTTTTTATGGTTTTTCTCAAATCATCACTCATCATAATATTTCTCAGAGATTTGCAATCTGCATGGTTTACAAATATATCTCCAAATAGAAAATATCCTGTTGCCAGAATCACTTTTGCAGTAAACTTTATTCTGAGATCTAAATCCAGTTTTGTCATCATTTTCACTTTATCTGGAGTTTTTATGTATTGCTTATTTACCGGGTCAAAAACTTTCATCTCTTTTTGGGTAAAAGTAGTAATAACCGGACTTCCATCTTCGAGTTCTGATCTTATATTTAATTTAGCTTCCTTTTTGGAATGTCCTTTACCGGCATAATGTACTCGATCCATGTTAACCAGAAAATCCTGTGTCAGTTTTCCGTCTATTTTACTTCCAAGATAACTGTTAAGCTTCTCACTTACATTTATTGTAAAATCATTACTCCCACCAAGGCTTAACGGAATAATATGCTCTATATTTGTATCCTGATCGTTGATTTCTTTTCCCGAATAAATACAATACATTCTTTATCCTCTCCCATAGTTTCATTCCAATAACTACGCTCTCCATCCTTCCTTAATATCCCGTCAAATCCTTCAGCATTTTTTGTCTCAGTACATTTTTCTTTTCCTTTGGATCCTGTGGGCCAAAATATATTGAAATAATTTTTTCACGACTCCCCAATCCCAGTCTCACCAGTTCCTCAATCTTTTCTTCACTAAAATTCTGAAGATTTGTCAGCAATTTATGTACTTCCGGTGCATATCTTTCATACCTCTGCTGCAATCCTAATTGCTCTACGTTCTGTATCATTCCATCTTTTGGATGAAACAATACTTTACAATCTTTTTCATCAACATTTTCCATCAAAACTCCAACCGGTAAATTCGGATATAAATATGTAAGATGCTCAATGTTCTCCTCATAAGGATTTGTTCCTATTTCATGTTCCATTTTCAAGCCATTACATTGTTGCCCACTTGGAATAAGGTTATAAAAACACATTGCTAATGCCGGATATAGACTCTTTGGGAAAAAATGGTCAATTTCACTTGTTCTTTTCAGCTTCCCTTTTATCCAGACTACATCAAGTGTTTCATCGTCACAATATGGACATACTGTAATATCTGCACTTTTCAGAAACTTGTAAGCATTATAATCCTTATCTACATATTTTTCTGCACCATTACTAAAATACTTATTATATATGTCTTTAAATTCTGTAAACTGTAACTTTTCCGGGCACTGTTTTGTCCATTGGCGCATCATATCCACATCTGCTGTCAAAAACGTTTCTATAGAATCCATCCCCAAATCACTTATGTTATCCATCAGTTTCTCTGAATTAAAACTTTTTATAACTCTTTTCATCACAGCATCGACATGCTCATTTACCAATAAAGGCGTTACTGTCATTTTAATCATTCTCTTCACCAACTTGCCAGATAAGCATTTCAAAACTTCTTCTAATAATCGTGTCGCCTATATATGGCACAATTCTGCTTAATTGTTCTTTTCTCTGACGTTCCCTGTAGGTCAGATTCTTCTTGCCTAACACTGTATTCAGCCAGTTTATCTGTTCCTGAAGATATTCCCTCGAATATTCTCCAATCGTATAATCCAGAAAAAAACTATCAGCCAGAATCGTGTGAATATTAGCACCAAAATATGCTTTTTCCGTTTCATTTTTTATCTTGCAATACCCTTTAGAATCAAGATCCAAACGAGTAATTTGTTCTGGCAAAAAATCAGACAAAAATAAGGGACTATGTGTACTAATCAAAACCTGAATATCCGCGTTTCCAGTTCGTTCCTTTAATACTGTATCCAATCTTTTTATAAAAGTTCTGCACAATTCCGGATGCATATAAGTTTCCGGTTCATCAAGAAGATAAATAATATTCGGATGATTTCCAAATTGACCTACAGATAATTTTACACAAATTTCCTCTATTCCACCCAACACCTTTGCAAACTGATATTCTCCAGAACTTATGCACGAAAACCTATATGGCAGTAATTCTTTTGAAAAAACACCTGTATCATCAGGTCTGTACTGTTCTATCCTTTCAAAAAGATCTTCCACCAGTCTTTTATTTTTCTGTGTATACATATCTTCTATTGGAAGAGTAAACGTATCATTAGTAAAATATCTGTCATCAAATTTACAAAGTATTTCTCCAATGTCTTTAATATCTCCATAAATCTGCCACAATAAATGATATGGAGTTCCATCTCCCCTTCGGTCGATCCACATAGACAGCCATTCAATCCTTTTCAGAATACTGATATCCTCAAAATCCGGTAATACTTTAGGATCAATCGAATTCTTCTGAGACCTTTTATTCCCTCCTCGCTGTTCCTCCAACTGCTTTTCATACCAGTAATCTCTTGCTTCCTGAAATACATCCTTCGTGCCAGAAAAATCCTCATAGCCTTCATCTACTTCGTAGGGATACATCAAAATATATGATATATACTTTCTGAGATATAATGCAAAATCTGTCCATAAATCATGTACAAACTGATATCGAATTGCCGGACGTCGTTTACTACTCTGCATTTTTCCACGGAGTACGTTTATTTCGTCTTCTTTGATTCGATCTATAAAAGTCCAATAATCGTGTGCTTTAAGCTGCTCATCTATATGTTGTTTAATAGTTTCCGACCAGTTTTGGCACTTTATAACCAATGCTGCACGTCGTTTGATATTCTCTTTATCAAAACTTTCTATATATTCTTTTAAAAATCTACAACTATTCCACAACGTAGTCTTATGATATTCCGCATTTATCCTGGGATTCCATATTGTATTCGAATCCATACTTTCAAAACGTGTTTCTTCATATGGGCAACACGGAAATGCATGACGCTCATATCCATTAAAAATGAAAGTAATATCCTCTCCAAGACCATTTGCACGAACAACAGGATGAACCTCTGTCACATGACAGTCTTTAACCGTGAACTGATACATATTCATAGAATTGTATATTCTCATATGTTCCCGTATATAATCCGGCATTCTTTCTAATTCTTCTGACCTCTTTCTATTCTCTTCCTGCGAACCAAAATGAGGATTTACAGAAGTGTCTATTTTAATATCGTATGGTTCAATAACAAAAAAATCAGATGACTCATAAATCAAGAAATACGATGCATTTTTCTCTGGCTTCATCGTCCTTTCTTCCTCAGGCATACCTAGCATTTGAAAAATGTTCGTCTTTCCAGCTCCAGTCTTTCCAACTATAACATGCACATTATTCAGCATTGAATTTTCATAAACAATAGAAGCAATCGAATCAGGATTTATCTTTCTGATCAGTAATCCCTCCGGAAATCCTTTCTTTCTGTCATATGAAATTCTATATTGATTTGAAAAATATATCTCCTGATCAAAAATATTACGATATCGAATAATATTTGCATAAATCAATTTCATTATTCAAATGCCTCCATGAGTTCAACTCTTCTTCAAAGCTTTTTAGTCCAGCAATTTTCCCAGCACCACTTTACAATTCTTCTTATAGCAGCCAATTCCGGATTCTATATTTGATTTAACCATCCAATTAGACTTATAGCCTAAAAGTCCCAAAAAACCATCATTTATAAAAATAATGATATCATGAAACCTTTTTTAGGTAAAGCAAGTTTTAGCTCCTGCTACGGGAGTTGGTTACACTCTTTATATACTGTAATGACACCTCCCCGTCTCGCTTGACTAGATATTTCATGGCGTCAGACCCCAATGTGTTTTATTTCCTCTGAACAGTAACATTTTAAATGATTTCCAGTAATCTGTCCAACGTTTTTTACTGAACAGGATGATGTCCATGGTATTCATCCAACCTACGCACAAAAGAATTCCACGAAAATATCTCTAAATTATCTGCTGGTTTACATTTTACAATTTCATGGCTTTCTTCAATTGACTTGTCCTCTCTTTCAACTCCACCTATAGCTATATATTTAACATCTATATCCTTTTGTGGGTCAACCAATAGAGTTTTTCGAGGACCCACTAAATAATTTCCACTATATTCCGCATTGATTGCTTTATCCTTATCCTCATGTATCTGGGTTCTGAATGAACTGTAATTTCTGTTTATGTATTCCATATGATTTTTTAATTGTGTAATTGCCTCATTCATATGTACATTTAAACCCTGATAGTGATTGGCCTTAACAATTTTAAAATCTGCACCTTTGACTTCTACAATGCAGACTTTCATTTTTGATCTTGATGTCAGCACTACAAAATCTGCAATTTTATCTCCAATAGGATAATTAGAAAAGCAGATATATTCCTCATACGGCTCCGCCAGATAATCTGCCATAAATGATAAATCTTCTTTTATTAACTTCTGAATTTTCATCTCCTGGCTATTTTCTTCAATTAATTCTATAAAATCTTCTATATTTTTTTGATTTTTATGTATTTTGTTTCGCTGAATTGTTATTTCTTCAGGTTCTTTATATACGTAATTTTCATTATTTTTTCTCATCTTACACCATATGTAATAACTATTACACTTATCCTTTCTGTAGGTACTTCATGGGGTCTGACCCCAATGTGGTGGTACTTCACAGGGCTCCTAAGCCCAATGTTGGGAACTTAGCGTCAACTTAAATGAATTATATCTGTATACATTGAAATATGTTCTTTAAAAATTAAATAGTAAAAAATTATATCGCCCTATTGCAGAATTTATGGTATAGTTTAATAGACCTATACAGGATAGGCCTTTCAAAATGGCTATATCTTGTGTATGTGTTTAGAGAACGGATTTTTTTGTGTGAATGTGTTTCCGGTCTCTGTTCTTTTTAGAGCGTTCATAGCATCTGCCAGGGTGAATCTGTGAACGCTTTTTTGATGCTTTTATGATTAAATTCATGATAACTGGCAGTATTTCCACGGACATAAAAAGGAACTTGGGCATAAGAGCTTTGACTTCGCCTATGATAAAAGTCCTTTTTGCCTGATATGCCCATTTGTTTTTTACAAATGCTTTTTCCCTTACAATATTGTCAGCTTCTGTTTTGACAAGCGCTGCAATATTGGAGAATAACAGGTTTATATATAATTCCTGCTCAATAGAATTACAGCTTGTCCCTGTAAATTCTTCCAGTTCCCACCAGTCTTTTAGTTCCCTGTATTTTGTTTCGATATTCCATATGCCGATATTTTAGAAATGCCGATTTTTGCCTTTCTGAAATATTGGATTTACAGGACTTTATAAATA
>CAKRYE010000091.1 GCA_934426285.1 uncultured Blautia sp. | reverse complement strand
TTTTTATATTGTTCTTGATGCAGATGGAAATATACATTTATATAAGCGTCTGGCAGCAAAGGATGGCAAAACAAAACTGAGAAAAGTAGCTGTAAATATTCCCCGGAAATTAGCGGAATGGGGAGTAGAAATGGAAAAAGGTGATGAAATATACAGGAGGAATTTATAATTTATAAGAAGATTGAAATTGCAGTAGACGGGTATGCTGTGACTTCTGACAGAGAAGCAGAACCGATCGCCATGCAGTATCTGGCAAAGGGATATCATACGGTAACAGATGATTGTGTTCCTGTAGAGAATTCTCTGTTATTTTTTAATGCACTGCGGAAATTCAAAATACCGGTAGAAAGGCATCTTTATCCTGTTGGCGGACATGGTCTTAGCCTTGCAAATGAAGAGACAAGCTACGAAGACGGCAGATGAATACAAAAAGAATGCCAGACATGGATGGAACTGGCATGTAAATGGATAGAAAAAAAATAAGATAAGATAATAAAAATATAAAGGCGGCATTGTGCCGCTTTTATTATTTGTGTTATACTGAAATATAAAGCTAATGTCAGCAGTATCACAACAGAAATGGAGATTATATGATAGAGTTAGGAAAAAAACAGAAATTAACAGTAGTAAAGTCCGTAGATTTCGGTGTATATCTGGGTGAGGATATGCAGGCAGATGCAAAGAATCGTGTCCTTCTTCCGTCCAGACAGGTTCCGGAAGGAACAAAGGAAGGCGACAGCATTGAAGCATTTATTTACAAGGATTCTCAGGACCGTCTTATTGCAACAACAAAAGAACCGAAGCTTCAGGTAGGCCAGACAGCAGTTCTGAAAGTCTCTCAGGTAACAAGAATCGGTGCGTTCCTTGACTGGGGTCTGGAGAAAGACCTTCTGCTTCCATATCATGAGCAGACCCTGAAAGTAAGAGAAGGAGAGGATGTGCTGGTAGCTCTTTATATCGACAAGAGCAGCCGTCTTTGTGCAACTATGAAAGTTTATCATTATCTTTCCACCAGAACTCCTTATGTAGTGGGAGATATGGTGAAGGGCCGTGTTTATGAGATCAGCGACAGATTCGGTGTATTTGTGGCAGTTGATGATAAATATTCCGCACTGATCCCTGCAAGAGAAGCCAAGGGAAAATACCGCCCGGGCAAGATCCTTGAGCTGCGTGTCAGCGAAGTAAAAGAAGACGGAAAAATGAATGTCACAGACCGCCAGAAGGCATATCTGCAGATTAATGAGGATGCAGAGAATGTCCTTGAGGTGATCAATGAATTTGCAGGTGTTCTTCCATTTGATGACAAGGCATCACCAGAAGTGATCCAGAGAGAATTTGGTTTGAGCAAAGGGGCATTTAAACGTGCCATTGGCCATCTGATGAAGGAAGGCAAAGTAGAGATTAAGGACAAGAGAATCTACGCCAAATAGTAACAGACAAGCAAGTCCCCCCAATGCTTATTGCTTTTCGCAATTGAAGCATGGGACTTACCTGATTCAGTTAAATTTATAAAAATATGCTGTGATAAAATTGCAGATATCAGAACAGGAGAGATACAAAGTTGGAGTTTACACATCTTCACGTCCATACAGAATACAGTCTGCTGGATGGTTCCAATAAAATAAAAGAATATGTAGCCCGTGTCAAAGAACTTGGCATGGACAGTGCGGCGATCACGGATCACGGAGTCATGTACGGTGTGATCGATTTTTACCGTGCAGCAAGGGCCGAAGGAATCAATCCGATCCTGGGATGTGAGGTTTATGTAGCTCCCGGCTCCCGATTTGACCGTGAAGCAGGAAACGGGGAGGACAGATACTATCATCTGGTTCTCCTGGCAGAGAATAATCAGGGATATGCCAACCTGATGAAAATCGTGTCTAAAGGATTTACCGAGGGATTTTATTACAAGCCAAGGGTGGATCTGGAGGTATTAAGAGAGTACCATGAGGGAATCATTGCATTAAGTGCATGTCTGGCAGGTGAGGTTGCCAGATATCTTCAAAGAGGAATGTATGAAGATGCAAAGGCAGTAGCGCTGCGTTATCAGGATATCTTTGGAAAGGGAAACTTCTTCCTGGAGCTGCAGGATCATGGAATTCCGGCACAGCAGGTAGTAAATCAGGAACTTTTGCGCATGCACGAAGAAACAGGGATCGATCTGGTGGCAACCAATGACGTGCATTATACAATGGCAGAGGATGCTGCACCCCACGATATTCTTCTGTGTCTGCAGACGAACAAGAAACTTGCAGACGAAGACAGAATGCGTTATGAAGGCGGACAGTATTATGTGAAATCTCCGGAGGAAATGGCGCAGCTTTTCCCATATGCACTGGAAGCCCTGGAAAACACTCATAAGATCGCGCAGAGATGCCATGTGGAGATTGAATTCGGCGTAACCAAGCTGCCGCGATTCGATGTGCCGGATGGTTTTACCTCCTGGGAATATCTGAATAAACTGTGTTTCGAGGGTCTGGAAGAACGTTATCATCCGGTTACTGATGAATTAAAATCCCGCCTGACCTATGAATTATCCACGATCAAAAATATGGGATACGTGGATTACTTCCTTATTGTGTGGGATTTCATCAAATATGCCCGTGACAATGATATCATGGTAGGTCCTGGACGAGGTTCGGCAGCAGGAAGCCTTGTTGCCTACACTTTGGGTATCACACAGCTTGACCCGATCCGTTATGATCTGCTTTTCGAGCGATTCCTGAATCCGGAACGAGTATCCATGCCTGATATTGATGTTGACTTCTGCTTCGAAAGAAGACAGGAAGTGATCGAATATGTACGGCGCAAATACGGAGATGACTGTGTGGTTCAGATCGTTACTTTCGGTACACTGGCAGCCCGCGGTGTTATCCGTGATGTCGGCCGTGTTCTGGATATGCCCTATGCACAGGTTGCTGATATTGCGAAAATGATCCCCCAGGAGCTGAATATCACTATTGATAAAGCCCTGAAAATGAATCCTGAACTGAAGAAGGCATACGAAGAGCAAGAGGATGTCCACTATCTGATCGACATGGCGAGACGTCTGGAAGGTCTTCCGCGACATACCTCCATGCATGCAGCAGGCGTGGTGATCAGCCAGAAAGATGTTTCCGAATATGTACCTCTTTCCAGAGCACAGGACGGTTCCATTGTTACTCAGTTCACCATGACAACACTGGAAGAACTGGGACTTCTGAAAATGGACTTCCTGGGTCTGCGTACCCTGACTGTGATCCAGAATGCAGTGAAACTGATCCAGAAAGACGCAGGCGTTACGCTGGATATGCAGAAAATAGATTATAATGATAAGAAAGTTCTTGATTCCCTCGGTACCGGCCGTTCCGATGGTGTGTTCCAGCTGGAAAGTGCAGGAATGAAGAACTTCATGAAAGAGCTGAAACCACAGAGTCTTGAAGATGTGATCGCGGGAATTTCCCTTTACCGTCCGGGTCCTATGGATTTCATCCCCCAGTATATCCGGGGCAAAAACCGTCCAGATACCATCAAGTATGACTGTCCTCAGCTGGAGTCGATCCTTAAGCCGACTTATGGCTGTATCGTATATCAGGAGCAGGTTATGCAGATCGTTCGTAATCTGGCAGGCTATACTCTTGGACGAAGCGACCTTGTCCGCCGTGCCATGTCTAAGAAAAAAGCGGCAGTTATGGAAAAAGAACGCCAGAATTTCGTATACGGAAATGAAGCTGAAGGGGTTCCGGGATGTATTGCCAATGGGATCGACGAGGCAACAGCCAATAAGATCTATGATGAGATGATCGATTTCGCCAAGTATGCGTTCAATAAATCTCATGCAGCGGCATATGCAGTTGTTTCTTATCAGACCGCATATCTGAAGTACTATTATCCGGTAGAATTTATGGCAGCGCTGATGACATCGGTGATTGATTTTCCTACAAAAGTAGCAGAATATTTCCTGGTAGGCCGTCAGATGGGAATCAAGATCCTTCCGCCGGATATCAATTGCGGAATGTATGGTTTCTCCGTAGATAACGGCGCGATCCGATACGGATTGTCTGCAATTAAGAGTGTGGGGCGTCCAGCTATCGAGAGTCTGGTGGAAGAGAGAGAAAATAACGGGAAGTATAAATCCCTGAAGGATTTTATGGAACGAAATTCTTCCCAGATGAATAAACGAGCCATTGAGAATTTTATCAAAGCAGGTGCCATGGACTGTCTGGAGGGAAATCGCCGTCAGAAGATGATGGTCTATCAGCAGATTTCCGACAGCATCAGTCAGGAGAGAAAGAACAGTTTGGCAGGACAGATGAGCCTGTTTGACCTGGTCAGCGATGAGGATAAGAAGGAATTCGAGATCAGTATGCCGGATGTGGAGGAATTTGATAAGGAAGAGCTGCTGGCATTTGAGAAAGAAGTTTTGGGAATTTATCTGAGCGGACATCCGCTGGAAAGCTGCAGAGGAATGATGGAGAAAACAATTTCCGCGAGAACTATAGATTTCCAGCCGGATGAAGAGACAAATATCCCTAAGGTAGTGGATGGACAGAAGGTGATCATCGGAGGAATGATCACAGAGAAGACCATTAAATATACCAAGACAAACAAAATTATGGCGTTTCTGACAGTTGAGGATCTGGTAGGAACGGTAGAAGTGGTTGTTTTCCCAAGAGATTATGAGAAAAGCCAGGTTCTTTTGCAGGAGGATGCCAGAGTATTTATACAGGGCAGGGTTTCAGCTGAAGATGACAGGGCAAGCAAGCTGATCCTGGAGAAGATCAGATCCTTTGATGATGTACCCAGAGAGCTGTGGATCCAGTTTGAGAACCGCAGTGAATACGGGAAAAAGGAACAGCAGCTTCTGGCAGATCTTCGGGAATCACCGGGAAGAAGCAGTGTGGTGATCTATCTGAAGGATGTGAAAGCCATGAAAAAGCTTCCGGCAGCCTGGCAGGTACAAATTCAGGACTCCTGGATAGGCCGATTGGGTGAAAAATATGGTAAAACCAATGTTAAAGTTGTAGAAAGAGGATTGAAAAACTTATAAAAATGCGCTAAACTAATACCCGAATATGTGTATAGTAAAAATGAGATAGATTCATAAGATGGAGGAAGAAAAGATGGCAGAAAACAAGATAAAAACCATTGGCGTCCTTACCAGCGGTGGTGATGCACCGGGAATGAACGCTGCAATCCGTGCAGTTGTCAGAAGAGGTTTAAGTAATGGCCTGAATGTAAAAGGTATTCTTAAAGGATACAATGGTCTGTTAAACGAAGAAATCATTGATATGAGTGCCAAGGACGTTTCCGACACGATTGAGCGCGGCGGTACAATCCTTTATACAGCACGTTGTGCAGAATTCCGTACACCGGAAGGACAGCAGCGTGGTGCAGAGATCTGCAGAAAGCACGGCATCGACGGACTTGTTGTTATCGGTGGTGACGGATCTTTTGCAGGTGCTCAGAAACTTGCAAATCTTGGAATCAATACAATTGGTCTTCCGGGAACAATTGACCTTGATATCGCATGTACAGAATATACGATCGGTTTCGATACAGCTGTAAACACAGCAATGGAAGCAATCGATAAAGTACGTGATACTTCTACTTCTCATGAGAGATGCAGTATCATCGAGGTTATGGGTCGTGGTGCAGGATATATTGCTCTGTGGTGCGGTATTGCCAACGGTGCTGAGGACGTTCTGGTTCCTGAGAAATATGACTATGATGAGCAGAAGCTGATCAACAACATCATCGAGAGCCGTAAGAAAGGCAAGAAACATCATATCATCATCAATGCAGAAGGTATCGGTCATTCAGAAGCTATGGCGAAACGTATCGAAGCTGCCACAGGTATCGAAACACGTGCTACAATCCTTGGACACATGCAGCGTGGTGGAAGCCCGACATGTAAAGACCGAGTATATGCATCTATGATGGGTGCTCTGGCTGTAGACCTTCTTGTTGCAGGTAAGACATGCCGTGTTGTTGGATATCGTCACGGTGAATTCGTAGACTTCGATATCAACGAAGCACTTGCTATGCAGAAAGGTATCTCTGACTATCAGTGGGAAGTATGCCAGTCACTTTCTCATAACTATGATA
>CAKRYE010000090.1 GCA_934426285.1 uncultured Blautia sp. | reverse complement strand
TCTCTGATAAAATGTTTGATTCACTCAAGACAACCAACTAGCTTAGTTATCTCTCGTTTTTACTGTTTTTGGTTTAAAACCGTTCTTAAAAATAAATGTAAAGAATTTTCGAGAATCGTATGTGTTTCACTGTTTAGTTATCAAGGTCATCTGTCTTGCGACAGCTTATTTACTTTATCACATCTGTTTCACTTTGTCAAGAACTTTTTTAAGTTTTTTTCAAAGTTTTTCCAACTCTTCCGGCTTTCCAGATTTTTTTTTCAGATGTAAGATTGTCGGCTCTGTTCAAGCGACTTGATTACTTTAACACGTTCGTTTTTAGTTGTCAAGCATTTTTTTAAATTTCTTTTTTCTTTCAGAAATCACATTGAATTGTTCCATTTAAAGAAGCAATTATTTCCGACAACTCAATTAATATAACACCCAAAGATCACAATGTCAACAGTTAATTTCATAATTTGACAAACTTTTTTATTTACTTTTTTCAGTCAACTACTTTTCTACTACTTTTTTCACCACTTTTTACAATAGCTCGCCGTCAGATGGTTTTTCCTAAAAAAAGAGGACGTAACTCTGTATAATTACATCCTCTCAAACTTCATGGATTTCTAATCATATAAGTTTATGTGAATATCATTTATAAACCTTAATATTTCCTATTCCAAAAGTTCCTCCATTATAATCAGCTACATCCAAACGCATTTGAAGTTTATTACAATAGTTTAGATTTACTGTATATTTTTTCGCCAGATCAAACAATCCAATATAAACTGTTTCATCCAATTCCGAATCATCTGCAAAAAATCGAATCAGTGATCCAAACTTATTAACATCAGAATTTGCTTCACACGCGCATCCAACGCAAAAAGTCATTTTGCTATATTTTCCTTTCAAATTAAAATATGCATCTTGTTTGTTCAAATTGTAGTATGTAAATCCATGATTAAACCGCTCACCGGCAATAGTAAAAGGATCTGTATTATACCAACATGGAGTTTTATATGGTTCTTCTACATCCAACAAGTATGCCCAATCTTTCGTCGTAATACTCTTAGTGTTTGAAAACGCGCCTTTTTTACCTTTTACAATTGCTCTGATCTTATATGAATATTTCGTTCCCAGATCCAGTTTCTTAAATGAACAGGATGTACCTTTGGTTGTCTTCACCCTTTTAAAATTACCATCGTTTTTTGCACAATAAACTTCATATTTCGATGCACCAGACACCTTGTTCCACGAAACAGATGTTGTTACCGATGAAACTAATGTAACCCTTTTTATATTAGGTTTCGCCGCCGCATTTGCTTCGACCAAATTCACATTGAAAGAAGCCAAAACTAACGCAAAGATTAATAATAAGCTGCATACTCTTTTTTTTGACATAATAAAATCCACCTTTCTGTAATTGTTTATTATAACTTTTTATTGCATTCCTTATCCAATTTAGTTGCTCTGTAATTCATTTTCTCTTTCCTTAATTATCTCTACATTTTTCAGTTCATACTGATTCAATATCTCATCCATCCTGGCATCAAAATCATCCGACTCATATTCAGGTGTATACCATGACTTCTCATCAAAATATTTCTGAAGAGCATCGTCTTTAAATTTTCTTCCATATCTGGCAAATATTTCATTTCGGGCAAGTTTAAGACCTTCTGCATCCAGTCCAAGATTAATCAACTCTGTTTTTTCAATATATCTGCTGTTACTATCCTGAAGAATATATTCAGAACTATTTGCAGATTCCTCTCCTGATGTATCCGAAGAACTTTTACTTTCTGTTGAAACAGATTCTTCTTTACCACTTTCCATCACTATCTTGTTATCAATATTTTCTTCTGGTTCATAATAATCTGACTCTGAGGATGCGTAATGTTCTATCATCTGATATATATTGCCTTCTTCATCACAATAAGCATTTCCCAGGGAAAGCCATCCATTTTCGAAGCCTTTGTCAACTTCCTGATCTATTGACATCACTTCGTTGCCCTCCAAATCCACACCTATTGTTCTATCCTCATTAATAACAGTCAAAATCCCATCATCAGAAAGCAAATTTCCCAGATACTCTTGATCTAGACAGTCATTGTCATATGTTGATGAATCGTCCATTATTCCCGTAATACATTCCATCGGTTCAAAACACATTTCTCCCTTATCGTTAAGTACGGATATATAATTCGTTTCGATATCTTCCGCTCCTTTAAAAAGAATAACCGAATACTGATCATTTCTGGGCGATATATTCATAACAACAAGTTCATCATTATCCTTATTTGAAAATAGCAGTTCTCCTGATAATTTATATAACTCAGCCTTACCTTCTCGCGCAATCGCAAAAGAATTATTACGGATAAAACTTCCATAATCAAAGCTAGCCCAGCTAAAAAAATCAACACCAGCTGTAACTTCCGAAATTTTTTCACCATTAGAATTGTATACCATCAGAATTCCATCATCTTCATTTCCAACCAAAACATAATCGCCCCTATCAGAAGCCGCCATTATGGTATATGCATGAGGCATTGGAATATCTATTTTCTGTCCGGTCTTTACATTGTATATTCCATCTTTTTCACGGAAGAGGAATCCATACGTCGCAACCCAATCATTTTGATCTAATGAAAATGGACACTCATCCGCCTTTCCTTTCATAATCACCTGTCCATTATAGTCAAACATTGCATATTCCGGTTCCTTATGAACATATGCCGCAGAATTTGTTATTTCATATATGTAATATCCCCCCTTCGCATACTGTATATCATTTTTCTCCTCATCAAATATCGCATAATGTACTCCATCTCTATAAAGAAATACTTTTCCATTAAACAAACAGTTTCCATATGGATCCCACTCTTCACTGGCATATCCATCCATTCCAAACTCCTCTGTCAGATTACATCTGATTTCAAGTGAATCATTAATATAAAGCCAGTATTGTTCTTTTTCTTCTTCGTATTCATCGTTTTCGTAATAATCATCCAAATATTCGCTTTCATTTTCCTCATATAGTTCCGCCAAAACTATCGCATGTCCGTTATGAAATGTATTGCTTTCAACTATCTTATATTCCTTTGAATCTGCACTATCTACCGTAAAAGAATCTGTAAAAATGTAATCTCCCACATTACACTGCGATAAATACTCATCCTGCCCTGCATATATCTGTGTCTTATTCATGGATAAAGCTAAAGTTATTCCAAACAATCCCATTATCAACTTTTTCATCGTCGTTCCCCCTGTCTTGCCATAATTATTTAAATCATCTATTTTATTCAATACACCTATATTTTCTGCTGTGTGCTTGCGACCAAACATATGCATATGAATCCTCTCTTACTAACAACTCAGTATCATCTGAAAATGCATAATCTGATATCGAATCAACAGTTTCAGGAATTACTATTTCTTTTAAATTTTCAGAATCACAAGCCAAAGCCCAATCATCGATTTCTTCCAAACCGTACGGCAAATATATGTTTTCTATTGAAGTACATCTCATGAATAAAAGATGAGGTAATTTTTTTACATTATATGGTATCTCTATTTCTTTCAATTCGCTACAATCTTCAAAAGCTCCAATTCCAATATCTTCCAAAGTTTCTGGCAATATTATTTTTTTTAAATTCGAACATCCAGCAAAAGCTACCTTATCTATTCGTCTGATTCCATCCGGTACAATATATTCTTCATTCTCATTCGCTCCGGGATATACCAAAAGCGTCTCCATATTTTTATCAAATAATACTCCATCTACTTCCGTATAAAACTTATTTTGAAGTGATACATTTATTTCTTTCAAATTTTTACATCCAATAATAGCTTTTGGACCAATTGTTTCTACATTTTCTGAGAATTCTATTTTATTTATCCCTGTCACTTCAAAAGCATCTTCTTTCACTGTTTTTAAACTATCCGGCAATATAACATCTGTAAGTTCTCTCGCCATTTCAAAAGCATACATTTCTATAGTTTCCACACCGTCAGGTATAACATAAATGCTTTCTCCATATTCACAAGGGTATTGACATAAAGTCTTTACATTTTTATCAAAAAGCACACCGTCTATGGAGCAAAAATTAGGATTATCACTATCTACCTCTATTCTCTGCATGCAAAAACTAAAGGTACTCATCGGCCCTATTACTTCTACTGTTTTAGGAATTTTTACTGTTACAACATTAGTAAACATAAATGTTCCATCCAACTCCGAAACCCGCATACCTTCTATATATTCCGGAATAATGACATTCTCCTGCTCACCTTCATATGATTCCAATTTTATGGTACCATCCTCTTTTACACTGTAACTATATTCCCCATTTGATTCATCTGAAGCATGCACGGTTTGCATAAACAATGTATTCGTATTCAATAATATTGCACCTATTATCCATAGACAAATTTTACATAGCTTCCACTTTTCGATATTATTACTCTTTCCCATACTAAATCTCCATTCTTTCAACGACCGCGACTCTTACAATTTTGAAAATATCCAAAAAGCCAGACATTGAAGCCCTGTCCCAATCGCTGAAACAATAATATATAGCCACACAGCCCCTGTATCATCTAATTCTTCCAATAATCCTGCGCAAATACATTCCATTCCTCCAACTATAAGCAGTTCAGGAAGCATAAACAGCATAAAACCCAATACATTCAAAATAATGCTTCCCACAAGTCCAAAAAATCCCTTATCGCTTAACCCAGTAAAACCTTTAAAGAAAATCCACAAAAAATATAACAGAGGAATTAATTTTACACAATCGCATACAGCACATATAAATCCTTTTACCGGAGCACACTTATTTCCTATACAACAAATAAGACTTTTAATCAGACTAAGAATAAATACAGCTAATGCCAATACCCAGAAATGTTCATAAAACCATACCCCAGCAGCTCCTACTGCAGCGGTTCCGCCCAATAATAAGATAAGCAAGAAAATTCCAACAGCCCCCGCATCAAACACAATAAAATACTCCATAAAACTCTCCCTCTCTCTTAAGAAACACTGTTTCTTATTTTGCACATTTTTATTATCATTTTTCTATATTTTAGTACATATATTTACTAAATTCAATAGTGAATATATGTCTTATGATAGACTAAATTGGTACCTATTTTTATTATGTTTTTCAAATACTATACAAAAGATAAAAGGTAATGTCATATTAACCGGCATTATCAGGAGGACTTACTTGAATTACAGACAACGTATTCGCGATTTGCGGGAGGATGCAGATAAAACCCAGACTCAGATTGCGGATTATTTGGGAACCTCTCAAACTATGTATGCCCGATATGAACGAGGCGCTAATGAAATGCCGATCCGTTATCTCGTTGCTCTATGCAAGTATTATCAAGTCTCGGCAGACTATATACTTGGTTTCACCAATATAAAAATATCGCTGCCATCAGATTCCTCACGCAAAAAATAACAAATCCGTAGCAATTTTCTACTTTTAGAAATATGCCTGCGGATTTGTTATTTTTCGTAATCATATTTACCATTCATAGATAATTTTCATGTCATCTACAATATATCAACAGCGTGAATACAAACTCTCATATATCCCCGCCTTTTCCAATCCTTCCCATATAATTTGCATTACATTCACCGCCAGTAATCAGCCAAGCCGACACAAATTACTGACGAACTCAGCGTCCCTTATTGCTTTTCCCCACCCCCAATGCTATACTAATAATCAAAAAACAAAAAGGAGAACTATCATGTCTCAGCCCCCCCCCAGCCTGTCCGAAAACTTGATTTTCAGGCATAAATTTAGCCCCTTTCTTCAAATCTGTGTCATTGCTACGAGTTTTATTTTCGTAGCAATGTACATTTTTTATTTATATTGAACATCCATATGAGTGAATCAGTCTAAATTTCAGTAAAGACTCATCCTAGTTTTCGGACACACTCCCCATACTATCCACCACTCTCCACAAACCACCCGCTGTCCTTTCGGGGCGTCCGGCATCCGGCCTCCAACACCCTCAATAAATCTCTTCTATCATCTCCAACCGATCCACCCACCGTACACCATCCGGTATCTCCATTCCCTCTTTCCTCCGAAACAGACAAACCTCCATCCCAAAGGCCTGTCCTCCCGCAATATCTGAAGTCAGGGAATCCCCG
>CAKRYE010000089.1 GCA_934426285.1 uncultured Blautia sp. | reverse complement strand
ACAATACTCATTGGCTTAGCCCTCCTTTCCAGTGGATTCCCTTTCGGGTTTCTATGTAATCAGAGGGTCACAGGTCTACACTCCGTTTCGGTCGTTGCTAAACGAGTGCCACTGGCACTCAGCAACCTCTGGAGAAGGACTAACCGCCTACCGTTATGGCAGCACCCATGTTTCGATTATAACAGTCAAGGTGGGAATCTGCAACCGGAAAGTTGATGATCCATAAAAATCTGACTGTGATACTATTTTGATACTAAAAAATGAAGAGAACAGAAATATAGCCTGGAAAATTTACAATACAGGACAATATAGACACGAAAATCACAGAAAATAATGAGATTTTAAGAACCTCACAAACGTGAAGGTGGACGTACTGTTGGATCAGGACGTGTTGCTACAGTTATCGAGTAATCACTGACTATAGATAATAATATAAATTTGGTATCGTAAGATACCGTGTGTCCAAACGTAAGATACCCCGGAACCGTAAGGTTTCCGGGGTTTTTCTGTTGGATCAGGAATACATGGATTATAAAAAATAGCAAATGGGAATAAAAACAGATAAAAATAATTGATTTATAAAAAGCAGTCTGTTAGAATATACATATGAAAAGGGAGTAGCTGGCCGATTTGGTTCACTTCTTCGTCAGGACAGTTATTGAAACATATAACTCGGAAAGTGATGAAACAGCGAGACTTTTACTGTGCATGCAGTAGGAGTCTCTTTTTTTATACCTACTGCAAAATAAAATGAGGAAAGAGAGGAAAAAAGATGTTTATGCAGGTTATTATTTTGCTGGTAGGTTTTCTGTTTCTGGTGAAAGGAGCAGACTGGTTTGTGGAGGGGGCAGCCAGTATTGCAAAGAAGCTGGGAATCCCCCAGCTGATCATTGGATTGACGATTGTAGCAATGGGAACCAGTATGCCGGAGGCAGCTGTAAGTATTACAGCAGGAATGAATAAAAATGCAGGTATTACGATCGGAAATGTGGTTGGAAGCAATATTCTTAATATTCTGATCATCCTGGGAGTTACGGCACTGATTACAAATGTGGCAATACAGAAATCTACATTTCTGTATGAAATTCCATTTATGATTGTGGTAACAATTGTGCTGATGATCTTCGGTATTACAGGATCGGAAGTGACCTTTGCAGAAGGTGTGATTTTCTGGATTCTTTTTCTGGCATATCTGGGATATTTGTTCGTAATGGCAAGAAAAGGAAATGATCAGGAGGATGGAGAAACAAAGGATTATCCTATATGGAAATGCATTCTTCTGATGGCTCTTGGCGGGATTCTGGTTGTAAAGGGCAGTGATTTTGCAGTAAGCGGAGCTTCAGAAATAGCACGTTATTTTGGAATAAGCGAAAGATTTATCGGGCTGACGATCGTTGCACTGGGAACATCACTTCCTGAGCTGGTTACATCTGTTACAGCTGCAAAAAGAGGAAATGCAGGAATTGCCATCGGAAACATTGTGGGCAGCAATATCTTTAATATCCTGTTTGTGATCGGTACCACAGCACTTATCTGCACAGTTCCTTTTGAAAGTAAATTTATTATAGATACAGGGGTTGCAATTTTGTGCGGAGTTATCCTCTGGCTTGGTACCTTCCGACACAAAGAACTCCGAAAGCCATGTGGAATTCTTATGCTTTTATGTTATGCAGCATATTTCGTGTATTTGTGTATGGTATAAGAAAATAGTTTGTTATTAAGAGTGTCCTTCTGTGTGTTGTTCCAGGCAATCACAGAGGGACTTTTTTATATTATAGGAAATTACTTCATAATGTTCCTATAACATAAAAAACTTGTGTAACGGAAAATAGGTTACACTTTTTCCGATAGTATGATAAAATAAGACCAATGTATGCCTGTAAATTATTTGCAGGGTAAAAGAATAAAGTGTTGGAGAGATAGAAAAAAATGAAATCCAAAAAGTGGACGATGCGGAAGGCTATGCTGGTATTGTGTATCAGCAGTGTGCTGTTTGCTTTGTTATTGCAGACATTTCTGTTTCAGCAGTCACTGCGAAGACAGATACGGGCGGAAATTATATCAGATCATGAGATATCATTGAATAAAATGCAGACAGATCTGTCCAGCTTTATACATACAATTCGCGGAGAAATGCTTACAATATACAGTGAACAGGATCTGATCAATGATATGCGCAGCTCAGCGGAACAGGATACCAGTTTGAAGGACTATTACTGGAGAAGCTGGTATTTTGCGAGAAAACGTTTTACAAAAGAAGACCAGCTTCTGGCTATGTATCTGTATGATACAAAGGATCATCTGATCAGCAGTTACAGATATAATTCAGCTGCATACCCAAAGGATATTTACAAATCAGAAGAATATGATAACAATTCAGACAGAGTATATGATTATGTTCACGGAAAACGTACAGATCTGATGATCTCAGGATATCATAATCCAGATGCAAAAAAAGATATTGTCCGTATGGTTTTAAAATTGCATAACTATGATGCAGACAGAAGCGGGCTGGGATATCTTGTATGTGATATCAACAGTGCAGCGTTTACTTCTATTATGTCTAAATATGTGGATGTAGAGCAGGTTTGCCTGTGGCTTCAGCCGTTGAATGACAGGGTGGTCGCAATGACCGGACAGGCATCAGACAGTCAGCGCAGAATCCAGAAACAGCTTGCAAAGGCTGTGGAAAACTATTATAAATCTACTAAGCTGGAGCAGGAATATGATGGAAACTATCTGATACAGGTTTCTCAGGAAAACTATAATCTGGAATCCTTTGTACTTGTTTCACAGTCACTTCTTACAGCAACACAGAAGTCTTTGATCAGAACACTGCTGATTATAATGGCAGCCATGCTGCTGGCTATCACAACCATTGTATTGTTTTTATCCCAGTGGCTGACAAAGCCGGTAGAGGAAATGAGCAGTACGATTACGCAGATCAAAAACGGAGAAACACAGTTACGTGTGCGTCCGGTAGGATGGTCACAGGAGCTTACAACTCTTGGTACGGAATTTAATGAAATGCTGGATCGTATGCAGGTGATGGCCCAGGAGGAGCTGCAGCATAAAATGCTGGTGGAACGTACGGAATACAAAATGCTTCAGGCACAGATCAATCCACATTTTCTCTATAATACTCTGGATACTATGAGTGGAATTGCAAATGCACAGAACTGTCCTATGGTAAGTGGCATGTGTCGTTCCCTGTCTGCGATTTTCCGTTACAGCCTGAATATGACAGACGAATTATCCACTGTGCAGAATGAAATGTCCCATGTGCGAAACTATCTTTATGTAATGGATGTGAGAAATGGTTCGACAGTTGCCTATGATTATCAGATAGACAGTGAGACACTTGCAGATCAGATGCCACGTATCTGCATTCAGCCGGTTGTGGAGAATGCACTGACACATGGGCTGAGAAATGTCCGCCGTAAGGATAAGAAGCTTCTGATACGTTCGGAGCATGTAGGTGAGAATCTGGTGATCACAGTTCAGGATAATGGTGCAGGAATGGACGCAGAAACCATGAACCAGCTGTTGGAACAGAACGATATGAAACGTGTGGAATCCGGAATTTCTATTGGAATCCTTAATGTCAATGCGCGTCTGAAGAAGCTTTTTGGTGCTGGCTATGGATTACATATTGACAGTACAGTGGGAGAGGGGACAACTGTGACAATCACAGTTCCGGCAGTTTCCCCGGAAATCTCTGACAATACATAATATAAAAAATGCAATGCTTAACATTGGGGAATCATGTGTCTGTAACAGAAAAATATGGGGCAGGCATATTTGAGGGGGAGAAAAATATTGAAAACTATGAAATATAAGGTGCTTGCTGCAGATGATGAATTCTGGAGCCGTGAGAATATCCGAAATCTGATCCCGTGGGAGGAATATTCCCTGGAATTTCTGGAACCGGCATGTGACGGGGAAGAGGTTATGGAAAGGATAGAAGAGGAGAAGCCGGATATTATTCTTACAGATATTAATATGCCTTTTTTAAGCGGTCTTGAATTGCTGGAGCGCCTGCAGACGGAATATCCTGAGATCATTACGATCGCTATCAGCGGTTATGATGATTTTGACAAGGTGAAGGGTGTATTTGTTTCCGGTGGACTGGATTATCTCCTGAAACCGGTGGGAAAAGAGGAGATGGTCAAGGTTCTTACCAAAGCCCTGAATCTTCTGGAAGAGAGGGAGAATACCAAAAAGCAGGATGAAACCAGCCGGATCCGTGAACATAAACTTTCATCTTTTCTGGAAGACAGCGAGTATTCAGCATTGCTTTCCGGAAAATTATATGGACAGGCTGATGCACAGACTTATGTATCCAGTACTAATACCTTTTCTGAAGTTGCCACGCTGATGGTGAAATTTTATAATATTGCAGAAATTGCAGAGAAGTTTGAATATGACAATCTGCAGATGTCCTGGAGTATTAAATCCAGGCTGAGAGAGCTGACGGGTTTGGAAGAAAATGCGATTATTTTTAATAACAGCAATAAGATGAGTGAGTTTCTCCTTGTAAAGACTGCAGATGCAAAGGAATTCAGAACACTGGCAGAAAATATTCTGAGAGAATTTCCACTGGAAGAATATGGACCGATTTCTGTTGTACTTCATGAACAGACCAGTTCATTAGACGATATCGGTACTATTTACAGGGAATTGATTTCTACATTGGTTACCCGGCCATTTAACAGACATCATTGCATCCTTTCATGTCAGGAGGAAAAAAGAGGAGAGTCTCAGAGAAGCAGCGAGATCCAGATGATGGGAAAATCAGCGCCTGCCCATATGGAAACGGAGTTATATCATCTGCTGGCAACAGGACAGAGATCAAAGACAGAGAAATTGATTTTAAGACCTGTGATTTTAAAGATTGTGACAATGGTGCCTGGACTTATCTGGATGTGAAACAGTATACCGGCAGGCTCACAGGAATCCTGTATCGCTATGTGCAGGAGAAATGTCCGGAGCTTACTGCACAGGCGGAGGAGGCTATGGACAATATTGACTATTATATGAAATGTCTCAATGCGCCGTCTTTACTTGCTTCTTTAAAGATTCTTCTGGACAGTCTATGGGAAAGGGGCGAGGACAAGGATTCGGATTCCGGATCAGGTTCTATTATGCAGCAGATAGAGCAGATCCATAAATATATGGAACGTTCTTATCATGAGAATATCACACTTACTGCTCTGGCAGAAGAATATCATATGGATGCCAGCTATCTGTCCAGAAGCTTCAGCCAGAAATATGGTGAGACAATCATTGCCTTCCTTACCAGGATCAGGATGGAGAAGGCAGCGGAGCTGATGAAAGATCCGGATAAGAAGCTGGAGACGATTTCATTCCTGGTGGGATATGATGACTATAATTATTTCAGCAGGGTATTCAGGAAAAAGATGGGATGCAGCCCAAGGGATTACAGAAATAATCTGGCACAATTATAATAATTAATATGGAAGAAACTCAGATAGAATTGAGTGAACAGTAACGGAATTGGAAGTCCTCTGTATGGTGGTTCTTATCGAATCGAATGGATACAGAGGACTTTTTTTGGAATATATACAACTAATCAATAGAGAAAACATATAAGTTATTGGCATTTTGCTTAACTTGTTCATATTTTGTCCAACTTTTATATATAAACTGGTCAAGAATGTGCAACAAAATTTTCCAAATATGTCCTAACTGACCAAAGGCAAAGTATGGTTTAATATAGTCACAGAGGAACGGAGAGCACGAAAACATAACTTCCGTTCACAAAATCAAGAAACCAAATTTTATCAAGGAGGGTTTTATAACATGAAAAAAAGAATGAGAAAAGCAGTTGCTATCGCAGCAACAGCAGCAATGGTTGGTTCCTTACCAGTAAGCGCAGTTACCACACAGGCAGCTGACGATGATATTACAATCGGTGTTTCTATCTGGAGTTCCACAGACGTACTTGGAAGCCAGAGTAAGAAAATCATTGATAAAGCAGCGGATGCTCTTGGCGTTAATGTAATGTATGTTGACCAGGGTCATGTATCTGAGCAGGTTACAGCTTCTGTTGAACAGCTTTGTGCAGCAGGATGTAATGGTATCGTAATCTGTAACTCCGCAGACTCTGAAATGACATCTGCAATCCAGACTTGCGATGCAAACCAGGTTTACCTTACACAGTTCTACCGTATCATCTCCGAAGAGAACAGCCCGGAAGTATATCAGAC
>CAKRYE010000088.1 GCA_934426285.1 uncultured Blautia sp. | reverse complement strand
CGAGATAGCTCAGTTGGCTAGAGCACACGGTTCATACCCGTGGTGTCGAGGGTTCGAATCCCCCTCTCGCTACTATAATAAAAAATCCGTGGATCTGAATTTAAGATCTGCGGTTTTTTTGTGCAAAGTCCATCCACTGCTTATTGATCTTTATAATGATTTTTAATAAATTGCTGTATTGTCAGATAAGGACAGATACGGTATACTGATAAAGAATTAAAGGATTGCAGAGAATACATAACAGGATATGCCAGCAGAGGTGTGAAAACTACAGGACGGTTATTCTACAGGATAGCTGTCTTTTTTCCTGTTGTGAACGCTGTAATTTCATAAAATGTTACAGGTCACCTAGTGAACTGTGACGAAAAATCTGCATTGTGTACCGGAGATTGGTGCACAGTTGCGAAAGAGAGGAAAAGGAATGGAAACACAAGAGAAAAAAACGGCAACACCTTATGACCTTGATGGAAGACCTCCGCTGAAAATTGCGATTCCCCTTGGTCTGCAGCACGTACTGGCAATGTTTGTTGGTAACCTTACACCTTTGCTGATCATCACAGGAGCCTGTGGGATTGAGGCTGGTGGAGCACTTCAGGTGGCACTTTTACAGAATGCCATGCTGATTGCTGGAATTGTAACTCTGGTACAGATTTTTACGATTGGGCCGATCGGCGGTAAGCTCCCTATCGTAATGGGAACCAGCTCCGGATTTATCGGCGTATGTCAGAGCGTATCGGCAGTAATGGGCAACAGCATCGGCGGATATGGGGCAATTATGGCAGCCTGCTTTATCGGCGGTCTGTTTGAAACCATACTGGGAAGCTTTCTGAAACCATTGAGAAAATTTTTCCCGTCAGTAGTTACAGGCACCGTGGTTTTGTCCATCGGTCTTTCACTGATTGCTGTTGGAATCAATTCTTTTGGAGGCGGAAGCTCTGCCCATGATTATGGCTCTATGGAGAATCTTTTTGTAGGTCTGGTGGTTTTGATCGTGATCATTGCCCTGAAGCATGGAACAAAGGGATTTACCAGTTTTTCATCTATACTGATCGGTATTATCGTAGGATATATTCTGGTAAGCATTATGGCACTGATCCTGCCTACTACCTTTACTTATGTAGATGATGCAGGTGCAACGGTAGAAGCAACCAAATCCTGGGTTCTGAACTGGGATAAAGTTGCGCAGGCTTCCTGGTTTGCAATTCCGAAGCTGATGCCTGTAAAATGGGTATTTGACCCAAGAGCTATCGTTCCTGTATGTATTATGTTTATTGTAACAGCAGTGGAGACTGTAGGAGATATTTCAGGTATTACTGAGGGCGGCCTGGGCAGAGAAGCTACTGACAAGGAGCTTTCAGGCGGCGTTATGTGTGATGGTCTGGGATCTTCCCTGGCATCCTTATTTGGTGTCCTTCCAAACACATCCTTTAGCCAGAATGTAGGCCTGATTGCCATGAACAAGGTTGTGAACAGATTTTCCATTGCAACCGGAGGTATTTTCCTTATTGCCTGCGGACTGTTTCCAAAGCTTGCAGCGGTAATTTCCATTATGCCTCAGAGTGTACTGGGCGGAGCTGCAGTTATGATGTTCTCATCCATTGTAGTCAGCGGTATTCAGCTGATTACCAAGTGGCCGGTAACCCCGAGAAACGTAACGATTGTTTCTGTAGCTCTGGGTCTGGGATATGGAATTGGTTCTAACTCTGCAGTGCTGGCACAGCTTCCGTCTTCTATAAGCCTGATCTTTGGCGGTTCCGGAATCGTACCGGCAGCATTGATCGCTATTATTCTGAATATTGTATTGCCAAAAGAGGCAGAAGCACAGGCGAAATAAAACAAGTTAATATTTAAAATTAGGGATTGACAAACCGTCTTCACAGTGGTAAAGTGTAAACAAAATTTAACAGACTAAACTGATGAAGCGGAAGTCAAAGCAGTTATGCGCGCACAGAGAATCCGGGCAGGTGAGAGCCGGGTGGAAATGCAGATTGCCAAATGGGCCGCTGAGGGCACAGTGAAAAGCCGGAGTTCATAGAGCTGGCTGAGTATCCTGTGACGTAGGGCATACGTAAGTTGCCGGAAATATGAAGGTATTTCGCAAAGAGTACGGATCAAACCGTAAATCAAGGTGGCACCGCGGGTGAAGTATATACGCTCGTCCTTGACAGATAGTACAAATCTGTCAGGGACGGGCTTTTTTATTTTTCCTGACAGATGGTCAAATCAACCACAGGAGGTGTTCCCATGTATCCAACATTAGAAAACATCAGACAGTTTGCACAGAGAAAAGAATATCGCCGTATTCCTTTGTGCAGAGAACTTTACGCAGACAGATACACGCCGGTAGAAGTAATGCGCACCCTGCGAAAAGCCAGCCGTCACTGCTATCTGCTGGAAAGCGCCAGCCAGACAGAGGTATGGGGCAGATATTCTTTCCTGGGATATGAACCATCCATGGAAATTACCTGTACAGACGGTACCCTGAAGATCCGTAAAACAGATGAACAGGGAAAGACAGAAGAAACCATAAAGCAGGTTACACATCCCGGCGATACCCTCCGTGAGATCATCCGGGAATACAAAACTCCTGTTATGGAAAATATGCCTCCTTTCACAGGCGGCCTGGTAGGATATTTTTCTTACGACTACATTAAATACAGTGAACCGAAATTAAAGCTTGAAGATAAGGAACAGCAGGATTTCCGGGATATGGACTTAATGCTTTTTGATCAGGTTATCGTATTTGACCACTTTAAACAGAAAGTTCTTCTGATTACCGGAGTAATGACAGATGACCTGGAAGTCTCCTATGAAGCAGCAGTAAAGAAACTGGATGAAATGGCAGAACTCATTCGAAATGGAGAACACATGGAATTTGAGCCACTAAAGCTCCAGTCCGAAATCCAGCCCAAGTTTCCCAAAGAAAAATATGCAGATATGGTGGAAAAAGCGAAACACTATATCAAGGAAGGAGATATTTTCCAGGTAGTACTTTCCAATCCCATGCGTGCAAAAGCTGCCGGAAGCTTGTTTGATACCTATCGTGTCCTCCGTGCAACCAATCCATCTCCGTATATGTTCTACTTTTCCAGTGATGATATTGAACTGGCAGGCGCTTCTCCCGAAACACTTGCGAAGCTGGAAAACGGCACCTTAAGTACCTTCCCTCTGGCAGGAACCAGACCAAGAGGAAAGACAAGAGAAGAGGATAAAGCCCTTGAAGAGGGACTTCTGAAAGATGAGAAAGAGCTGGCAGAACATAACATGCTGGTAGACCTGGGAAGAAATGATATCGGAAAGATCAGCAAGATCGGTACCGTAAAAGTGGAGAAATACCTCTGTGTGGAACGTTTTTCTCATGTAATGCATCTGGGCTCCACAGTAACAGGAACCATCCGGGATGATAAAGACGCTGTGGATGCTGTAGACGCAATCCTTCCGGCAGGAACCCTTTCCGGAGCACCGAAATTCAGAGCCTGCCAGATTATCGAGGAACTGGAACAGAGCAAGAGAGGAATTTACGGAGGAGCTATCGGATATCTGGATTTTGCAGGAAACCTGGATACCTGTATTGCCATCCGTCTGGTTTACAAGAAAAACGGAGAAATCTGTATCCGCTCCGGTGCCGGAATTGTGGCAGACAGTGTACCGGAAAAGGAATTCCAGGAATGCTGCAACAAGGCAAGAGCTGTGGTACAGGCAATTGAACAGGCACAGGAGGGATTAGAATGATATTACTGATCGATAATTATGACAGCTTTTCCTATAACTTATATCAGCTCATCGGCGCAGTGGAACCGGATATCAAAGTAGTGAGAAACGATGAGTGTACACTGGAAGAAATCGCAGAGATGAAACCGGAAGCCATCATTTTATCTCCTGGTCCGGGACGGCCGGAGGATGCAGGTATCTGTATCCCGGTTATTAAAGAATTTGCAGGAAAAATCCCCATTCTGGGTGTGTGCCTGGGACATCAGTCCATCTGCGAAGCCTTTGGAGGAACAGTCTCCTATGCAAAAGAGCTGATGCATGGAAAGAAAAAGCTGATGTATAAAACAGGAGAAAGCCAGCTTTTCAAGGGCCTGCCGGATACCTTTGCAGCAGCCAGATATCATTCACTGGCAGCGTTAAAGGATACCCTGCCTGCAGAACTTAAGGTGACAGCAGAGTCAGAGGACGGAGAGGTCATGGCAGTGGAACATACGAAATATCCTGTGTTTGGAGTACAGTTTCATCCTGAATCTGTAATGACACCGGACGGCAGAGTGATGATAGAGAATTTTATGGAGGTAGTGAGAAATGATTAAGGAAGCCATTATTAAATTATCAAAGAAACAGGATTTAGCTTATGCGGAAGCAGAAGCTGTAATGGACGAGATTATGAGCGGTCAGGCAACACCTGTACAGATGTCTGCTTATCTTACTGCATTATCTTTAAAAGGAGAGACAATTGATGAGATCACAGCTTCCGCAGCAGGAATGAGAGCCCACTGTATCAAACTTCTCCACAACCTGGATGTGCTTGAAATCGTGGGTACCGGCGGAGACGGTTCCAACTCCTTCAATATTTCCACCACTTCTTCTCTGGTGATCGCAGCAGGCGGTGTTCCGGTTGCAAAACATGGAAACAGAGCAGCTTCCTCAAAATCCGGTGCAGCAGACGTTCTGGAAGCACTGGGAGTGAAGATTACACTGACGCCGGAACGCAGTGCAGAGATTCTGAAAAAGATCAATATCTGCTTCCTGTTTGCACAGAATTATCACATTGCAATGAAATATGTGGCACCGATCCGTAAAGAGCTTGGAATCCGTACTGTATTTAATATTCTTGGACCGTTAAGCAATCCGGCAGGGGCAAACATGGAACTGATGGGAGTTTACGATCAGTCACTGGTGGAGCCGCTGGCACAGGTTATGGCAAATCTGGGTGTTAACAGAGGAATGGTTGTTTATGGACAGGACAGTCTGGATGAGATTTCCATGTGCGCACCTACTTCTGTATGTGAGATCAGGGATGGCAAATTTACCTCCTATGAGATCACACCGGAACAGTTTGGATATGAGAGATGTGAGAAGGGTGCCCTGACAGGTGGTACACCTGCAGAAAACGCAGAGATCACAAAAGCAATCCTGAAGGGTGAGGAAAAAGGTCCGAAGCGTCAGGCAGTATGTTTAAATGCAGGTGCAGCACTCTATATCGCAGGAAAATCCGCTTCTGTAGAAGAAGGAGTGAAGCTGGCAGAATCCCTCATCGACAGCGGTGCAGCACTGAAGAAACTGGAAGAATTTGTAGAAGAGACAAATAAATAAAAATGAAGAATATATTAGAAGAAATAGCAGCCAGAACAAGAGAAAGAATTGCAAAAGAAAAGTCCTGTATTTCTGTTTCGGAGCTGGAGAACCGGATTCAGGAAGTAAATAAAAATGCAGGGCAGAAAATCACATTTCTCCAGGCATTACAAAAAGAGGGTATGTCCTATATCTGCGAGGTAAAGAAAGCCTCCCCCTCAAAGGGACTGATCGCACCGGATTTTCCATATCTGGCAATTGCAAAGGAATACGAACAGGCAGGCGCAAGTGCAATCTCCTGCCTTACAGAACCTTTTTATTTTCAGGGAGCAGACCAGTATCTGAGAGAAATTGCAGCCACCGTACAGATACCTGTACTCCGCAAGGATTTTACAGTAGATGAATATATGATCTATCAGGCGAAATCCCTTGGTGCTTCCGCAGTATTGCTTATCTGCGCCATCCTGGATGACGGAGAATTAAGAGCATACAGACAGCTTGCAAAAGAGCTGGGACTGGATGCACTGGTAGAAGCACATGATGAGTACGAAGTGGACAGAGCTTTAAATCTTGGGGCAGAGATCGTGGGAGTCAATAACCGGGATCTGAGAACCTTTCAGGTAGATATGAACAACAGCATCCGCCTGAGAAAAATGGCACCGGACAATGTGGTTTTTGTTTCCGAGAGCGGAATCCGCACCCCGGAGGATATCAGGCTTCTTTATGAGAATAAAGTGGATGCGGTGCTGATCGGGGAAACACTGATGCGAAGCCCGGACAAGAAAGCAGCACTGGAAAGCCTAAATGGCAGCCCGCTACGCTGAGAGATTAAATATTATCTGGGAGGATAGAACATGACCAGAGAACAACAGCAAAGAACCAAAATCAAAATCTGTGGTCTGAAACGCCCGGAAGACATTACCTATGTAAATGAGGCAAAACCTGATTACTGCGGATTTATCAT
>CAKRYE010000087.1 GCA_934426285.1 uncultured Blautia sp. | reverse complement strand
ATTTTCTGGGTACGCAGCTGCACTTCCATGAAAGAACGGGAACTGTTATCATAAACTGTGATATGTAATGACTGATACCCTTCCCCACTGCTTCCACAGATATAATCCCGGTAATACATCTTCACATCTTCATTAAGAAGCGGTGACGTACTTTTCTTCACTCCATAGGCAGACTCCACCGTAAACCCTCGCTCTTCCAGGAACCCTGGAAGAACATTGGCAATCTCATAAAGATAGCGGATCGACGCCGTTTCCTGATCTTCTCCTGGTTTCAGATGACACTTGGGCATACACAATACAATTCTGTATGCAATAAAATCCCGAAAACAGCTGAGTCTATTTTTCAGTTCCGACACAGGAGGGTAGGTTCCATGTTTTGTATAATAATCGTAAATATATTCCACAATGTAGCCGTTAAATTTCTCCTCTGCACGGATCAGTGACTTGATCCTTCCTTTAAATGTAAATGCAAGAAAGGGATACTCATGAGCCATATATTTATAAAATTCCCTGATTTTCTGAGATTGCGCTGTAAGGAAATCATTATGCTCTAAAAGCTCTGTGATCTGGATCAGGAAATTCACATGCATCAGATCAATCTCATTATGAGTGAACTTCGCCTCTTTCCTCAAATCCCGAGTATATTTCTGTAAAATTTTTAACACCGTATCTCCTGAATACAGGTAATCATTTAATGTAATCATAAGCTTTTCCTCTTTTGAAGTTTTCAATTTTCATAAACAATCCGCAATAATCCACGAATCACAGGTCAAGCGGATATTCGCAATCCGCTTTGCTACTTGCTCATAACCGAATAACTGCTTCGGTTAATTTCAATATAGTATAACACGTTATCCAAAATAAGTCCGCAAACTTTTTATTTATTACTATCTCCTATAATTCCTTGACTTTTCCACAGATTCTGGCAAAATAGAAAACATCACAACGTATCAACTGACAAATATTTCTGATTTTCGGAGGAATTATATGAATAATTATCAAATCACTGCGTGGTGTTCCGGTTTTATCCGAAACCAGGTACGGGAAGGCGATCTTTGCATTGATGCAACCATGGGAAATGGCAATGATACCCTCCTCCTCTCCAGACTCTGTGGCAGTACCGGTAAAGTGTTTGCTTTTGACATTCAGGAGCAGGCATTGAACGCAACCAGAGAACGTCTGGATACCGCCAATGCACCAGACAATTACACCCTTCTCCTGGAATCTCACGCAAATATGGCTCAATATGCAGAACCTGGCAGTGTAAACTGTATTGTTTTTAACTTTGGTTATCTGCCGGGAGGAAACCATGCGCTGGCCACCAGAGGAGAAACCAGCGTACAGGCACTGTCACAGGCTTTAATCCTTCTGAAAAAAGGAGGTATGATATCTCTCTGCATCTACAGCGGTGGTGATTCCGGTTTTGAGGAGAGGGATCAGATTCTGGCATGGCTTAAGCAACTGGATTCTCATAAATATCTGGTTATAAAAAGCGAATATTTTAACCGCCCCAATCATCCTCCTATTCCTGTGCTGGTCATAAAGTTATCCTGAGAACTTTCCTGATGTTTTTACATAACTCTTGAAACCCTCTGCTATTCATGTTATATTTTTTTCATTCCATAGCAATCCTCGTAGATAATGCTTAAGATGTATTATTTACAAGGATTGCTATAATTCACAAAATGGAGGAAATATGAATCAACAAAACACCTCTGCTCCTATAGCAGAAAATAAAATGGGTACAATGCCTGTAGGCAGACTTGTACTGAACATGTCTCTACCCATGATGATTTCCATGCTGGTACAGGCATTGTACAATATTGTAGACAGCGTATTCGTTGCCATGCTTTCTGAAAATGCCCTGACGGCCGTGTCCATGGCGTTTCCCCTGCAGACCCTTCTGATTGCTGTAGGTGCCGGTACCGGTGTAGGTATGAATGCTCTGCTTTCTAAATCCCTTGGGGAAAAGAATTTCAAAAAAGCCAACCAGACCGCTGAAAATGCTGCTTTTCTGTATTTTCTGAGTTTTCTGGTATTCCTGATCCTGGGATTTCTGGTAGTAAAACCATTTTACGCCAGCCAGGTCAACCAGGCAGATTCGGAAATCATGCAATATGGAATTCAATATCTAAGCATAGTTATGATTTTTTCCCTTGGTATGTTTGGCCAGTTTTTCTACGAACGCGTTCTCGCTTCTACCGGAAAAACTATTTTCAGCATGATTTCTCAATTATGTGGTGCATTCACTAACATTATCCTGGATCCTATTCTGATTTTCGGTCTCCTGGGAGCACCCAAAATGGGAGTTACAGGAGCAGCTGTTGCCACAGTAATCGGCCAATTTGTAGCCTGCATTGTTGCCGGGGTCTGCAACCATAAATTTAATCCTGAGGTTCGTCTTAATTTCAGAGGCTTCCGCCCGAATAAGACAATTATCGGTCATATTTATGCAGTAGGTATTCCTTCCATCATTATGCAGTCCATCAGCTCCATTATGACTTATTCCATGAATCTGATCCTGGTACAGTTTACGGTTACTGCAACTGCAGTATTTGGTGTTTATTTTAAGTTGCAAAGCTTCTTCTTTATGCCTGTGTTTGGTCTTAATAACGGTATTACACCAATCATTGCCTATAATTACGGTGCCCGTCACAAAAAGCGTATGATCCAGACGATCAAGGTCAGCATGTTCATTGCATTCTGCTTTACCTTTGTTGGCTTTCTGGCGTATGAGCTCATACCAGAGGCTCTCCTGGGAATGTTCAGTGCCTCTGACGATATGCTTGCCATCGGTATTCCTGCACTTCGGATCATTGGTATCCATTATCTGATTGCATGGTTCTGCATCATTGCAGGAACTGTATTCCAGGCACTGGGAAAAGCTGTTTTCAGTATGATCGTATCTATTATGAGACAGCTCTTCGTTCTGGTTCCCGCTGCATACATCCTGGCATCCATCGGTGGACTCCACGCTGTCTGGTGGTCATTCCCCATTGCAGAAGTCATTTCACTGATCATATCTGTGCTCTTCCTGATAAGCATAAACAGAACTGTTATCCAGAAAATCCCTGAAGAATAAGTTCAAAAAAAGACAGAAGATAATCCGATCTGATACCTTCTGTCTTTTTAATTATCCTTCAAAGCTTTTATGACCAGAAGCTTTCCAGCTCTATAACACTCCCTGTCTCTGCATTTCAGCAGACACTGTGATATATTCCTTACTATTCTCAATAATACTCAGTTTCTCTTCCCAGGTAAGATTTCGTTTAATCTTCGCAGGACTTCCCATTACAAGAGAACCATCCGGGATTACTGTATTTTTGGTCACAAGGCTTCCTGCTCCAATAATACAGTCCCTGCCAATCCTGGCACCGTCAAGGACAACAGCCCCCATTCCGATCAGTGTCCGATCCCCGATCACACATCCGTGAAGCACTGCATTATGTCCTACTGTCACATTATTTCCAATATGCACTGGCATATTATGGTTTACATGGATGGTACAATTTTCCTGGATATTTGACTCCTCACCAATCACAACAGGAGCATCATCCCCACGTATCACCGCATAATGCAGAACACAACTGTCACGTCCAATCGTTACATCTCCGATCACTACCGACTGTTTTGCAATTCTGGCATCCTCTGATATTTTTACATTTTTATAATTCATCTTCTGAAAACTCACCTTTCTACGTTAGTAAAGCAAATATTCATAACCATTATCCGGAGATCTGAGCCCTCACTTATTTCGTGCCAAAACCGAGCTCTTCTCCAGACACGGAAGTGCTCCTCCCTCAACAGTTGTTACTATCCCACCAGCTTCCTCAACAATAAGTGCACCTGCAGCAAAATCCCACGGAGACAATATCAGTTCAAAGTAAAGTTCTGCTCTTCCTGATGCTATAGAGCACAGGTCAAGAGCTGCTGAACCACTCCTTCTGATATCAAGACATTTCTGGAAATACTCATAAGCCAGTTCAAAAGAAGCTTTTGCAAGTTCCGTATTATAGGGAGAAGAGCCAAACAAAACAACACCGTTTTCCAGATCATCTGATGATACATGAATGGCATTTCCATTCATATATGCACCTTCACCGGAAATTGCACTGAAGGTTTCATCAAGATAAGGATTGTGTACCACGCCCAGATATCTTTTCCCGTTTCGGATCAGGCCAACAGACACGCAGCTCATATGATAATCTTTAATAAAATTGGTAGTTCCATCAATTGGATCCACCACAAAAATATATTCCGCATTTCTGTCAATCCGGCAATCCTCTTCCTCTCCCAGAAATTCTGCTTCCGGAAGAATCTGCGACAGCCTGATTTGCAGCATTTCCTGGATTTTGCAGTCATATGCTGTAACAAAATTTGCTTTTCCTGCTTTGTCTTTAATCCCAAAATTATTTCTGTCTGCCTGAAGCATAACCTGTCCACATTCTTTTGCAGCGACAATGATTTCGTTTAATATTGTATGTGTATCTTTCATTGATCCATCACTCCCTATCACAAATTGTTATTGATGTTTACAAACCATTTATGTACATTTTACAGATTACTGTCTATCCAATCACATTTTTTTATATCGCTGATAATTATTTTTTCCTTCACTTTTCACTTTATAAAGTGCTTTATCCGCATGTCTGTATAATTCCATAAAAGTATTTCCGTCCTTTGGAGAAATCGCAACACCAGCACTTAATGTAATTCTGGCTTCTCCCAGCTCAGGTACAGATAAATTACGAACCTGCTCAAACAAACAGTTTATCCGTTCTTCTATGATTTCATTATTCTGTATATCCCGCATCAGGATAATAAATTCATCGCCGCCAATTCGACCTATAATATCCTGATCTCGGAATTGCATCTGAAACAAATTCCCAACCGCACTAAGGACCTTATCCCCAACAGCATGTCCATAGGTATCATTCACAGATTTAAAAAAGTCAATATCCAGAATCATAAAACCATGCATTTTACCATCTGACACAATTTCAGAAATAAGATTCTGCGTTGTTTCTTTATTGTACAAACCAGTCAGAGAATCCCTCTGTGCACGTACCATCAGCTGTTCTTTTTCTTTCCTGCTTTTGCGGAGAATTGCCAGTATCAGAAGCAGGACAAGAATAGTAAAATATCCCATAAAAGCAATCGCATACTGATTGACAAAGCTGTAATTACTTATAGCCAGGTTTACAGGCACAATATAGGCAATCATCCAGTTATTCATCCCCAGCGGCATATATGCAAGAAAATAATCTGTTTTTTCATTCTTAACAACCTGAAACTGAGCAAAGCCTTCTTTCTCAGATTCAAAATCATCTTCTATCTTCTTTGCCCAATCATGCAGATTTTCTTTTTTGTAATATTCAAACAAATTAGACTCTCTGGCAATCTTTATACTTTTATTAGAACTGTCATCACAGGATATAACCATCCCATTGCTGGACAGGATCAGGATATTTCCCTCTTTGCCAAACAGATTCTCAAAAAGCATCTTACCTATTGCAGATACATTACAAGAGCCTCCAAAGACTCCTATTACCTGCTCATTTTTATATACAGGCACTCCAAGAACTACTCTTATTTCCCCGTCAACACTGCTGTTTAAAGGTTCACTTAATGTCTCCTTCCCATTCATAGCTTCTTTAAAATATCTCCGACGGGAAACGTTCTTAACATCCCCATTGTCATAATGGGCGGTTCCATCAGGCTCTATCAATGCTACTCTTTCAAGATCCGTATGCTTTTGCAAGGAAACTATATCATTCAGATTTCTTTCTGAAAGCAATTCTTCTTCCTCTCCCATTTCTTCCGCAATCTCACTCAGATACTGATAATGTATCTTCATAATCTCTCTCAAATGTTCGCTCTGTCTGGACACATTGGTTATCATAGATTTTTGCAAATTTTCTTTTACAGCATTCTGGATATTTACAAAGAAAATCAGAAAGCCGACAACTACCATAACAATAAACAGGCTGCTTACTTTAATGTAAAATCCCATCTGTGAATGCTTTATCTTCATATGCAGCACCTCCTGTTCAAAAACAGTTTCCTCTTAAATGTTTTTTAGTTACGCTAATGATAACATGAAACTATTTTAGCGTAAAGTCGAAACTCCTTACAGTTAATCTCATCCTCAAATAACAATGTTACTGGATTTTGATATATATACAAAAAGACTCTCTGCACTTTATTCACCGATCTGCAGAAAGTCCTTTTCATGGTTATTTGTGATGTTTCGCTTCCTCTTCTTCCACCAGCC
>CAKRYE010000086.1 GCA_934426285.1 uncultured Blautia sp. | reverse complement strand
GAAAACGACCGGTGCGTAGAGTATATCAAAATAGATGAAGAAGGAAATAAAATGGAAGTTTTGTTAAATGCATCGGATGAAGATGTAAAGGTAAAAGGAAACGGGGAAGTAGTTTTTGCCAGGGAGTTTGATGGAGAAATACTTGGTGTGAATGGAACTTTAATCCGTAGAATTTAACCGTTTGACTAAAACTGACAATTGCCTCACCTTGATGGGTGAGGCAGTTGCATATCCGGGCATATCTGCTCAAATATCTATAATTGTATATGTAAAATCGGATAAGGAATCATACTTGACAGAAGGTTAAGAGGGAGATATAATTGACTCAAACGGAAACGTTTCGGTTTTTAAAAATGTTTCCTGCATTGATAGTAATCAGAACAAAAAATACATTATTAATTATGAGGAGGAAAATCATTATGCCACTTGTAACATCAAAAGAAATGCTGGCCAAGGCTCAGAAAGGCGGTTATGCAGTAGGTGCATTTAATGCGGAGAATATGGAGATGGTGAAAGCAATCATCCAGGCTGCAGAGGAACTGAAAGCGCCGGTTATGATTCAGACAACACCATCTACAGTGAAATATGGAACAGTAGAAACCTATGCAGCGATCGTTGCAGCAGAAGCTGAAAAGGCATCTGTTCCGGTATGTATGCATCTGGATCACGGCAGCAGCTTTGAACTTGCTATGCAGGCAATGCATGCAGGCTATACTTCTGTTATGATCGATGGTTCCAAGTTGGATTTTGAGGCTAATATTGCAGAGACAAAGCGTGTGGCAGATGTTGCAAAAGCACTGGATATCCCATGTGAAGCTGAGCTTGGCAAGGTTGGCGGCAAAGAAGATGATCTGGAGGCTGAGGCAGACACAAATACAGATCCTCAGGAGGCAAAGGAATTTGTGGAACGTACAGGAGTTACTTCTCTTGCTGTTGCCATCGGAACTGCACATGGCTTCTATGTAGGAACTCCGGTTCTTGATAAGGAACGTCTCAGTGAGATCCGCCAGGTTGTAGATATTCCGCTTGTACTTCACGGTGCATCTGGTTTAAGTGATGAGGATGTCAGGGATTGTGTAAAACGTGGTATCTGTAAAGTGAATTTTGCTACAGAGCTTCGTGCAGCATATTCCAAGGCAGTCAAAGAGCTTCTTGCGGAAAAACCAGACACCATTGACCCGAAAGCATATGGAAAAACTGCTATCGCAGCAGTGAAGGAACTGGTAATGGCAAGAATGAAAGTCTGCGGATGCGACGGCAAGGCAGAAAAATAAAATGGCGGCAACAATGAAAGATATAGCCAGACTGACAGGACTTGGTCTGGCTACAATCTCTTCCTATTTTAATGGGGGAAACGTCAGGGAAAAAAACAGAGTAAAGATTGAAAAAGCTATTGAGGAACTCCATTATGAGGTCAATGAAGTTGCCAGAGGGCTTAAGACAAATGCGACAAAGACCATAGGCGTTGTAATCCCGGAGCTGAATAATATATTCTGTGCCGAAATCATAACGGGAATGGAAGATATTCTCAGAAGTCACGGTTATGCAACCATCGTCTGTGACTGTCGTACAGATAAGAAGCTGGAGCAGGAGGCAGTGGAGTTTCTGATCCGCCGTCGGGTGGATGGGATCATTAATATGCCAGTAGATGAAACTGGAGCACATCTGAAGAAATTCCAGAAAACAGGTAAGCCAATCGTGCTGATAGACCGTAAGATTCAGGGAATTCCCTGTGACAGTGTTCTGGTGGATAACAAAAAAGCTGCAGAGGATGCGATGCAGCTTTTTATAGAAAAAGGACATAGAAAGATTGGAATCATAGGCGGTCCTGAGGGGATTTTTACAGCAGAGGAACGTCTGGAAGGATATTATACAGCTCTTAAAAAAGCTGGAATTCCCATAAAAAATTCACTGGTATATCGTGGTGACTATACGATCCAGGGAGGTGTCAGAGGCCTGGAAGAGCTTGTCCGGGAGAATCCGGATATGACAGCGGTTTTTGTGACCAACTATGAAATGACAATGGGCGCAATGATCGGAGTCAATGAACTGGGAATACAGATTCCGGAGCAGCTTTCTATGATAGGGTTTGATAATCTTCAGTTTGCAAGGGCGTGCCGTCCGAAGTTGACGATTGTATCACAGCCCACAGACAGGATTGCCAGAGAGATTGCAAGGATCATCCTGGAGCATCTTGAAAAGAAAGAAGAAAGATCTGAGGAACCTTTTATGGAGAAACTTCAGACAGAGATTATGGAAGGAAAATCTGTAAGTATTCTGAACAGATAAAATAGAATCATGGGAGCGGCAAAATGATGAAATCATATTTATTGGGGATTGATATCGGAACAAGTGCCTGCAAGGTTGCGGTATTTGACAGGAATGGAAAAGTTCTTGCAGCAGCCAGTGGTGACTATCCGGTATATTATCCACATGAGGGATGGGCAGAGCAGAATCCTGAGGAATGGTGGGACGCAGTCTGCCGGGCAACAAAGGAAACCATACAGAAGGCGGATATCACTGCAGATGAGATTGCGGGAATCGGGATCGATGGTCAGAGCTGGTCTGCAATCCCAATTGACAGAGAGGGGAATGTGCTGGCCAATACACCAATCTGGATGGATACGAGAGCACAGTCTATTTGTGACAGACTGAATCAGGAGATTGGACAGGAGGAGATTTTTGAGGTAGCAGGAAATTCTCTTCAGCCCTCTTATTCTACTGCAAAGATCCTTTGGTACAAAGAAAATCTTCCGGAGGTATACGCAAAAATCCACAAGATACTTCAGTCCAACAGCTACATTGCATTTAAACTGACGGGTGCGATTACGCAGGATGTGTCACAGGGCTATGGATTGCATTGCTTCAATATGAAGAAGGGATGCTGGGATGAAAAGATGTGTAAACGTCTTGGAATCCCCATGGAATTTCTTCCGGAAATCTGTGACTGTGACCATGTGGTTGGAACAGTTACCGGGAAAGCAGCTGCAGAGTGTGGACTTGTGGAAGGAATTCCCGTAGTTGCCGGTGGACTTGATGCAGCCTGCGGAACCCTTGGTGCAGGTGTGATCCATTCCGGTGAAACACAGGAGCAGGGCGGACAGGCCGGAGGAATGAGCATTTGTACAGAGGAATATAAGGCAGATCCGAGACTGATCCTGAGTTATCACGTTGTCCCGGGCAAATGGCTTCTTCAGGGAGGAACCACCGGAGGTGGCGGTGTAATGCGCTGGTTTGAACATGAATTTGCAGATTATGAACGGATGATGAAAGAACAGACAGGTGTCTCATCTCTGGACCAGCTCAATAAAATTGCAGAAAAAGTTGCGCCGGGATGCGATGGAATGGTATTTCTTCCATATATGTCAGGAGAGCGTTCTCCTATCTGGAATCCATATGCAAAGGGCGTTTTCTATGGACTGGATTTTGCAAAAACAAAAGGACATATGGTCCGTGCCTGTATGGAAGGGGTGGCGCTTTCCCTGCGGCACAACCTTGAAGTGGCAAAGGAAGCAGGGGCAGAGGCAGATGTATTGAGAGCTATGGGCGGTTCTGCCAACTCCCTGCTCTGGACACAGATCAAATCCGATATTACAGGAAAACCGATCATAGTGCCGGCATCTGATACCGCAACCACCCTTGGTGCCGCACTTCTGGCAGGAGTGGGAGTAGGTTTTTACAAAGATTATGAGGAAGCAGTTTCACTTACGGTCAAAGAGACCCGCCGCCATGAACCAGATCCAAAGAACAAAGCAGTTTATGATAAAACTTTTGAGACTTATACAGAACTTTATAAATCTCTGGCGCACATAATGACTGCAAAATAAAAAGCAGAATTCATGAAAGGAGAAATATATTATGAAGGCAGCAGTAGTAGTTGCAAATGAAGATGTACAGTATCAGGAAATGGAAGAACCTAAGGTGACCAAAGGAACTGTTAAGATACGTGTCAGATATTCCGGTATCTGCGGTTCGGATATTCCTCGTGTCCTGAATCACGGGGTTCACTTTTATCCAATCGTACTTGGACATGAGTTTTCCGGGGATGTAGTGGAAGTTGGGGAAGGAGTGACTAAGGTAAAAGTGGGAGACCGTGTTTCCGGCGCACCGCTTCTTCCATGTATGAAATGTGATGACTGTCAGCAGGGAAATTTCTCTCTCTGTAAGCACTACAGCTTCATAGGCTCCAGACAGCAGGGAAGTAACGCAGATTATGTGGTTGTTCCGGAGCAGAATGCCGTTCCTTTTGAAAGCAGTGTTCCATATGAGCAGGGAGCCATGTTTGAGCCTGCAACTGTTGCGATCCACGGTGTATTCCAGAATGATTACCACGGTGGCGAGTATGTTGCAATTCTTGGCGGTGGTACAGTCGGAATGTTTACCATGCAGTGGACCAAGATCTTTGGTTCCAAGAAAGTGGTAGTTTTTGATATTAGTGAGGAACGTCTTGAGCTGGCGAAACGCCTTGGTGCAGATGAAGTCATCAATACCAGAGACGAAGGATATATGGAAAAGGCTATGGCGATCACAGGTGGCAAGGGCTACGGTTTTGTGTTTGAGACAGCAGGACAGGTTCCAACCATGCATATGGCATTTGAACTGGCTGCAAACAAAGCACATGTCTGCTTTATCGGAACCCCTCATGAGAACCTGACATTTACACCGGCACAGTGGGAAAATATGAATCGTAAAGAATTCAAACTGACCGGCTCCTGGATGTCTTACAGTGCCCCTTATCCGGGACGTGAATGGGATCTGACTGCACATTATTTTGCAACAGGTCAGCTGAAATTTGATCCTGGATTTATCTACAAAAAAATTCCAATGAGTCAGGCACAGGAAGCATTCCAGTTATTTAAAACACCTGGACTTGTAAAAGGAAAGATTCTTTTGTCAAATGAGGAAGAATAAGATGATACTTACAGTGACATTGAATGCTGCAATCGATAAAAGATATGTAGTAGATGATTTTAAAATAGGAGAAGTAAACCGTGTACGACAATGTACATATGTTCCTGGTGGTAAAGGACTTAATGTTTCCAAGCCAGCTTCCATTTATGGAGCAGAGGTTGTGGCAACCGGGTTTGTAGGCGGACATGCGGGAAACTACATTGAAGAAGCGCTGAAACCATTTGGTATTAAGGGAGATTTTTATCATGTGGATGCGGAGAGCAGATCCTGTATTAATATCTGGGATGAAGTTAACCATGTGCAGACAGAATTCCTTGAGCCGGGTTTTACTTTGACAGAAGAAGATTTTCAGGGATTTGAAGAGAAATTCAGAGAACTGGTAAAAGATGCTGATGTAGTTTCCATGTCAGGAAGTGTTCCCAAGGGACTTGATGGAACTGCATATCAGAGACTGGTCAGGATCGTCAAAGAAGCCGGCAAACCGGTGATTCTTGACACCAGTGGGAAACTGCTGGAAATGGGAATTGAAGCTTGTCCGACATTGATTAAACCGAACATAGATGAAATTCGAATGCTGACAGGTAAACAGTGTGATGACATTCAGGATATTATTGAAGCTGCCAAAACAATTCATGAAAAAGGGGTTGAAATCGTAGCAGTTTCCCTTGGAGCAGACGGCTCTCTGGCAGTAGGAAAGGATGGCATCTTCCGTGCGGTTGTGCCGAAAATCGATGCAGTAAATACAGTAGGCTGCGGAGATTCCATGATTGCAGGCTTTGCACTTGGATTGAGTCAGGGACTTTCATTGGAAGAGACTTTAAGAAGTGCCAGTGCGATTTCGGCAGCATCAGCCATGCGTGAGGAGACTGGATTTTTCGTAATGGAAGATATGGAAAAACTGCTTCCGTTAATCAGGATTAAAAAATTATAATAATAAAATCAGGAGGAAATAAAAATGGCAGAATTCATTAATCCGGCAATTGTGCCGAAAGTAACGCTTCCATCAGGAGAAAAAGTACCCTGTATGGGTATGGGAACCTTTGGTTCAGACCGTGTAAGTGCAGAAGAAGTATCTGAGGCTGTGGCCGGTGCGATCCGCAGCGGATATCGTATGTTTGACTGTGCAGCGTGCTATGGAAATGAGCATCAGATTGGTGAAGTTTTCAAAGCAGCCTTTGATGAAGGGGTAGTAGAAAGAAAAGATCTTTTCATTATGACAAAGGTATGGAATGACATGCACAGAAAGGTAGAAGAAGCCTGCACCAAGAGTATTCAGGATCTTCAGTGTGATTATGTGGATCTGTATTTTATCCACTGGCCATTCCCGAACTACCATGCACCATTCTGTGATGTAGACTCCAGAAATCCGGAATCCAGACCTTTCAGTGTAGAGGAATTTATGGATACCTACCGTCAGTGTGAAGAGCTGGTAGAAAAAGGTAAAATCCGCTACATTGGTATTTCCAATATGACTATTCCGAAACTGGAAGCAGTCCTTCCGTTAATGAAGATCAAACCGGCAGCATGTGAACTGGAGCTGCATCCATGCTTCCAGCAGCAGGAACAGTATGATTATCTGATCGCTCATAACATCCAGCCGGTAGGATATATGCCCCTTGGTTCTCCAAGAAGACCGGAAAGAGATATCTGCCCGGAGGATGTGGCTGATATGCAGACCCCAGAAATGCAGGAGATTGCCAAAGCGCATGGAGTACATCCGGCACTGATCGCTCTGAAATGGGCCCATCAGAGAGGGGAAATCTCCATTCCATTTTCTGTACATAACTATGTAAGTAACCTGAAATGTGTAACAGAAGATCCCCTGACTGATGAAGAAATGGCCAAGATCGCTACCCTGGAAAAAGGAAACCGACTTGTCAAAGGTCAGGTGTTCCTGTGGGAAGGCGCAAAGGACTGGCATGACCTGTGGGATGAAGATGGGGTTATTGTAAAATAAAGTGATTAGCTGACAGAAGATTAAACGGATTGAATAAATTTCTCGACATAATGCAGAGCCGCTCCGATTGCCGGTGTATATTGTCCGTTGGTACCGACCAGAATCTGTGTTTTATCCAGTATGAATGGTGCGGCTGTATGGAGATGCTCTGCCAGATATTCAAT
>CAKRYE010000085.1 GCA_934426285.1 uncultured Blautia sp. | reverse complement strand
ATATGCGTCGATTCCTGTTTCTTTCATGTGTGCACGAAGTGCTGCTATTCTCTCTTTTACTGTCATTCGTTTTTACCCTTAAGGCTGCTATCTGCAGTCGTTTTGTCATTTTCGCCAAGTGTTTCGTTCATACTTCCCATACGATATCCCAGAATATCCATGGTCATATAAGTAAAACCATACTCTTTAAACTTCTTCGCAATATCCTCACGGACATTCTTTTCCAGAAGTTTCGGAAATTCCTCCGGCATAATCTCAATTCTTGCAAGTAATCCATGAATGCGGACACGAACCTGATGAAATCCATAGTCAAGTAAAAGCTGCTCTGCTTTCTCAACCATTCCAAGCTTTTCCTCACTGATAGTCTCTCCATAGACAAATCTGGAGGACAGACAGGCAAAGGACTGCTTATCCCAGGTAGGAAGCCCCAGTTCCTTTGAGTATTCTCTGATCTCCGCTTTTGTCAGCTTCGCTTCCCGTAAGGGGCTTTTGATCCCAAGCTCCTTTACAGCCATCAGACCGGGCCTGTAGTCTCCGTTATCGTCCATATTGGAGCCCTCTGCAATATATTCGATCCCATTCTTTTTCGCAATATCTTGGATTTTCTCAAACAGTTCCTTCTTGCATAAATAACATCTGTTTGGCGGATTCTGAGAAAACCCTTCGATTTCCAGTTCCTCAGACTGACAGATTACCTGCCTGATTCCCTCTTTCTCACAGAATGCCTTTGCCTCATTCAGCTCTCTTTTTGGAAAAGAACAGGACTGAGCTGTAACAGCAATGACTTTATCTCCCAATACATCATGTGCTACCTTTAACAAAAATGTAGAATCCACTCCACTTGAAAAAGCAACCGCTACACTTCCAAGTTCTTTCAGATATTGCTTTAAATATTCCAGTTTATTTTCCATAATTTTGTACTCCTGTTTTGTTTCCAAATTTTAAACACACTTAAATTAGTATAATAAATTCCTAATATATTTTCAATGACCATTGTGGTTTTTTTTGTTTTTTAGTATAGTAATGTTACAGAATTATCTACAGAAGGGAATCTATTACTATGCCAGATATTAAATTAATTGGTCTTGATCTGGATGGTACACTGCTTACCACCACAAAGGAACTTACCGAAAATACAAAAAAAGTACTTACCCAAGCCCTTGATGCAGGAATTGAAGTACTGGTAGCTACAGGTCGTCCGTTCAGCGGAATTCCGGAAGAATTGCAAAAACTGCCCGGCATTCACTATGCGCTTACCTCCAACGGGGCCAGAGTCCTAGATATCCGTACAGAAAAAGTCATAATAGAACAGCTTCTTCCTCTGGAAAGCGCAATAAAAGCTCTCCGGATTTTTGAAAAATACGATACTCTCTGTGAAATCTATTTCCATGGTCAGGGATATGCAGAAGAAAAAAAATTATCCCAGATCAGCCGCTACCACCACAATCCGCATATGTGGGATTATTTCCGCACTACCCGCAAATTTGTGCCTGACCTGTGGGAAATGATCCACCAGGAAGGACAAGCCATGGATAAAGTCCAGGCTCTTTTTGCAGATATGGACGAACGGGAGTCTGCGTGGAACGAACTGACCCAGATCAAAGAACTGGAACCTGTAGGCTCCTTAAGCTACAATATCGAAGTAAATGCTGCAGGTGTAAACAAAGGAACTGCTCTGATCACACTGGGAAAAATGCTTGGAATCCCCAGAGAGTCTATCATGGCCTGCGGAGACGGTGATAATGACCTGTGCCTGATCAAAGAAGCCGGTCTGGGTGTCGCTATGGCAAACGCAGAACCTGCAGTAAAAGCTGCTGCTGATTATATTACTACCTCCAATGATGAAGAGGGAGTAGCTAAGGCCATTGAAAAATTTGCTTTAAAAAAATAACGTCAAAAAAGATGTGTCTCCTTTTCTGCGGCAGACACATCTTTTTACTTGTTTTATTATTTCTCAAATTTTTTCTCATCCCAGTATACGCAGTCATTTCTGCCAATCACACCGGAATCAAAAGGTGTACCATCATTTTTCTTATAATGCTTAGTTGCTTTAAACACACATCTGGCACCTGCAAATACAATCGGCACATTAAAATACACGATCAGAATATTTCCCAGATCCGAGAATGCCCACAGATTTCCCAGCTCAAGTCCTGCCAGATTGCACAGGATGCCAAAGGCTGCCACAAACAAGGCAATACAGCGTACAATATTGATGCAGACAGCATCCTTCCGGATACGGTTAGACGCAATCTCTGAAAAACTGATCATTCCCAGCAAGCAGGTAAAAGCAAAAAGTCCAAAACAAAGAGTAACTAAAAATGTGATCACTGCATTCATAGAGGTTCCCGGCGTAAGTACGGCAATGGACTCTGTAAACTTCGGAAGCTTATCCAGCTCTGCCCAGGCCTGTGCATTTTCTCCTGTCCAGCAATGTGCCATAACAACTACAAAGCCGGTAAGTGTACAAATCACAATGGTATCCAGAAAAACTCCCAGAGAGGCCAGAATCCCCTGCTCACAGGGATGCTCGGCATCTGCTGCCGCAGCAGACATGGTAATCGTTCCCTGACCAGCCTCATTAGACATCAAGCCACGCTTCACACCCTGCGCCAGAACAGTTCCCATTGCCCCGCCGAAAAATGCCTGAGGCTTAAATGCTCCGCCAAACACTGCCGTAAAGAAATAAGGAATCCGTCCAATGTTGAGGATGATCAGTATAAATACTACCGCAACATACAGCACTGCCATAACCGGAACCATCATATCCGTCCATTTGGATACCTTTTTGATTCCTCCAAAAGCTATGGCCGCTGTTAGAATCATGATAGCCGCACCTGCAATATAATAAAACAGGGAATTCACCGGGATTGTTTTTCCTGTAAGAATCTCAGCCATTCTTCCTACAGAAGAAACTACATTAAAGCCCTGTGCAGGCAGACAGCATAATGCATACAGAATATAAAGTACAGATAAAAACACACCAATCCATACTTTATTTCCTAAAAGCTTTCTTCCATAAAATGGAAGACCCCCTACAAATTCATCATCCTTTTTCTCTTTAAAGATCTGAGCCAGTACAGCCTCCATGTAGGCAACTGCCATTCCGAAAAATGCAGAAATCCACATCCAGAATAGCGCTCCAGGTCCTCCTACTGCTATGGCACCGGTCACACCGATAATATTTCCAGGTCCCACACGCATAGCTGCACTTAACAGAAAGGCAGCCAAAGGACTGATTCCGGTTTTTACAGTACGTCTCTCTGTCAGAATCCGGATTCCCTTTTTAAAATGAGTAACCTGAATAAATCCAAGTTTGATAGTGAAAAAAATGCCTGATCCCAAAAGTACAATAATAGCAAGCGAGATATTACCTAAAATAGGAATATTTCTGTACCATTCCATATTTGTGGGAAAATCCCACAGAAAATCAGACAAAGGACCAATAAACCCAAATACACTGTTGATCGCTGCAAAAATACCCTGCATATACATCCCCCTCTTTCCAGCTGATAGCTTCGTTACATTCTGTTACTATTCATTATACAGAAATTTTTCGAATAGTATATTGTATTTTGTGGGGGATATATTGCAAAAAGTGATATGATATCTGTTAGCAATTATACAATACCGTCAATCTCTACCTCAGCCTCAATATCCTGTGTATAATCAATATCTTCATATCGGAATCCAAACATATGATAAAAATCTTCCCAGTATCCATCAATGTCACAATATTCCTTTACTGTATCCGTAGTGACCGCTTTCCAGCATTTTTTTACTTCCTCCTGTATTTCAGGCATCAATTCATAATCATCCATACGGATAAACCCGTTTTCATCTGTCTGAAATCCTTCCGGTGTATAAAGCTTCTGTGTAAACAGTCTTGCAATCTGCTGAATGCAGTTTTCATGATTTCCTGCCTTCTTCATAACCTTATAAAGAATAGCAAAATACAAGGGTACAACAGGAATTGCTGCGCTTGCCTGGGTTACCAGCCCTTTGTTTACAGAAATTACTGCGCGCACATCCGGATGTGCCTGATTAATCTCAGTCATGGTTTTCTGTAAATGCTGTTTGGCTGTTCCAATGGTTCCATGGTAGTAAATCGGATAAGTCAGTTCCGGACCAATATAAGAATATGCTACTGTCACGGCATTCTCAGCCAGTACATCTGCTGCTTTTAATGTATGGATCCAGTCTGCCCAGTCTTCCCCTCCCATAACTTTAACTGTGCTTAAAACTTCCTCTTCCGTTGCAGGTTCCACTGTCTTTTCTGTAATCTGGTTATTTCTCAGATCAAGGCTCTTTTCTGTAAAAGCTTCCTCTGTAGTCTTGAGACAGGAAGACCAGGTTTTTCCCTCGGCGTCTGTACGTCTGGGTGCTGCCAGACTGTAGACTACCAGATCTACTTTTCCCATATCTTTTCGGATCAGTTCAATCGCTTTCTCTTTGATCTCCCTGGAAAAAGCATCCCCATTGATAGTTTTCGCATAGGCACCTTTTTCTGCTGCCAGATGATGAAATTCTGCTGTATTATACCATCCCGGTGTAGCTGTCCTTCTGCCGTTTGCCTGACGTTCAAACATAATCCCCAGTGTGTCAGCGCCACAGTTTTCCAGTGCACAGATACGGGATGCAAGACCATAACCAGTAGAACATCCAATGATCAGTGCCTTCTTTGTTCCCTTTACCTTTCCCTGTTTACAGGCATACTCTGCCTGATTTCTTACACTCTCTGCGCATCCCTGTGGGTGTGCGGTGGTGCAGATATATTCTCTTACTTTCGGTTCAATGATCATATTTTTTTCTCTCCTCAATTTTACAAACTAATTGTTATCATTCCCATCAGATGAATCTGTTTGATTCGTTATACTTTCCAAATATTTTGATTCTCAAAATATTATAGCAAAGAAAAAGCAGAACGTAAAGCAAAAATATTTCTTTCTTGCCTATGTTCTGCTTTTTAAACATTCAGATTTCTCTTTTTTTATTATTTTGCAGTGGTGCTTCCAAAGCCTCCATTACGGATTTCTGTAGCATCATCATCTACTGTGATCCCATACTCTACAAAAATCCCCTGCATAAATCCTGTATCTGCGGGAATTGTCAGAGTTTTGTTTTCATTAGAATCATTTGTAAGCTTTGCAAAGATGTGGCCTTCGTTATCTGAATAGAAATAGTCACTGTCAATGATACCTACTGTATTATTGAGCTGAAGACGGTATTTGAATCCCAGACCACTTCGGGGATAGCATTTCAGCACCCATTCCGGCTGCATTTCCACGCGGATTCCTGTAGGAATCTTCACTGTTTCACCTGGTTTCAGAATAAATTCTGCAGGTGCAAAGAAATCATATCCTGCACTGCCTGCTGTTGCTCTCTTTGGCAGACGGATTGCTTCATATATTTCCTCCGCCTCTTTCTGAGACTGTCCGAATGTATCTGTCCAGTCTGCTGTGAAACGCGCTTTACTTACTTTGTGAAATTTCGCAATTCGTTTCATGCTTTTCATCATTCCTTTCTCATATTCAAAACATTCTTTTTGCTTTTCCTGTTCAGCAAAACAGGCAGTTCAGGTACACCTGAGTATACTTGAACTGCCTGTATATTTACTTCTTATTGATGCAATACAATTTTTCCCTGGCAAAGAGTCTTTGGAACATCAATCACTCTTTGATTGCTGGAACCTTTCCACCTCAGGGAAAGCTCTTTCTTGTCCGCTTCAAATTCACCGTCTACGCAGACATCCAGATACTCTGTGATTTTCTCTCTGCAGATTTCCTCCCAGAGAAAGCCTGTATAAAGCCAAATGGTTTTATCCGGATATTTCTTTTTGATCTCCTTTGCAAGAGCTGTTACCTCAGTGATATTTGCCGGATGCAGCGGATCTCCGCCTGAAAATGTAATTCCACTGACATAATCCTTATCCAGCTCTGCAAAAATCTCTGCACGCTCTGCATCTGTAAAGGGCAGACCGCCATTGGGATCCCAGGTCACAGGATTCTGACATTCCGGGCAACAGTGATCACATCCTGCCACCCACAGAACTACACGGAGTCCGTCACCATTCAGCATATCGTCCTTGGTAATATTGTGATATCTCATATTTTACGCTTCTTCCGGTACATCTTTCATGCTGAAGCTGATTCTGCCCATCTTATCCTTACCAAGACAAACAACCTTAACCTTGTCTCCAAGTGTAAGTACATCTTCTACACGATTGATTCTTTCTTTACAGATTTTGGAAATGTGAACCATTCCCTCTTTTCCTGGTGCAAATTCAACAAATGCTCCAAATTCCTTGATGCTGACAACCTTACCTGTGAAGATCTGTCCTGCCTCAAAATCAGTAGCAATGATCTTAACCATCTCTGCAGCCTCGTCCATGCTCTTCTGGTCAACTCCACAGATAGATACTGCACCTTCATCAGTAATATCAATCTTAACGCCTGTGCGCTCGATGATCGTATTGATTGTCTTACCTCTCTGACCTACAACATCACCAATCTTCTGAGGATCGATCTGTATCTGGATGATCTTTGGAGCATATTCACCTACTGTAGGGCGAGGTCCTGCAATACATTTCTCCATAACTTCTGTCAGGATATATTCTCTTGCTTCTTTTGTACGTCTGATTGCTTCTTCTACGATTGGTCTGGTCAGTCCATGGATCTTAATATCCATCTGGATTGCTGTGATACCGTCATGAGTACCAGCTACCTTAAAGTCCATATCTCCGAAAAAGTCTTCCAGACCCTGGATATCTGTGAGAACAATGTAATCATCATCTGTATCGCCTGTTACCAGACCACAGGAAATACCTGCTACAGGTTTACTGATCGGCACACCAGCTGCCATCAGAGACATAGTAGATGCACAGATACTTGCCTGAGAAGTAGAACCATTGGATTCAAAGGTCTCAGATACAGTACGGATCGCATATGGGAATTCCTCTTCACTTGGAAGTACAGGAACTAATGCTCTCTCAGCAAGTGCTCCATGTCCGATCTCACGGCGTCCCGGTCCTCTGGATGGTTTTGTCTCACCTACAGAGTAGGACGGGAAGTTATAGTGATGCATATATCTCTTTGTAGTTTCAAACTCATCAAG
>CAKRYE010000084.1 GCA_934426285.1 uncultured Blautia sp. | reverse complement strand
AGCATTAGCTCAGTCGGTAGAGCACTTGACTTTTAATCAAGTTGTCCGGGGTTCGAATCCCCGATGCTTCACTTTTAACTTCTGTGAATTTTCACAGAAGTTTTTTTGTTGTATAAATATTTTAATCTATTTAAGGGTATGAATTTGAGAAGATACATATACTTAAAAGAAGAAATGCTGTTTTAATATAGAATAGCAGCAATCGATCGAAAAGGATCCTGTCTATGAAGAATCATTTCGTTTCCTGTACACTAGGAATTCTGAGTTTCTTTTTTATTCCCTATTTTTTTATTATTACATTAAATGGAATAGATACGGTAATGATAAATCAGAAGTTTAATGTGGAAAGAATATTGCCTGTAGTAACGGCAACCCAGATTGACAAAAATATGAAGCTGGAAACAATAAAAGCCCAGACAATTATTGCAAGATCTGATTATTACCGGCGTTTAGAAGAAAAAGAAAGTCTTTTAGATATATTGAAAGAACTGAGACAGAATTTGGCAAAAAAAAGCTTCTCAGAATGGATTTTAGATGAGAAATATGAAAGAGCAGTGGAAGAAACCAGGGGAGAGGTTCTTGTGCGGAACCATAAATTGGAGCTTTTGCCATACCATCAGCTCAGTGCAGGAAAAACAAGGAACGGAAAAGAAGTTTTACATAGTGACAAATATAAATATCTGAAATCAGTAAAATGTGACAGTGATAAAGAGGCAGATGATTATCTGAGCAGGTTTTATATAAGTCAGGTTGATCTTCCGAAAAATCTTACTGTCAAGAAAAGGGATAGTGCCGGATATGTGACGGAGATCCGGGCTGATGATATGGTACTGGAGGGAGAAACATTCAGCAGAGGACTGGGGCTGGCGTCTTCTAATTTTACTATAACAAGAAGTAAAAACAATATCTGTTTTCTCTGTAAAGGGAAGGGGCATGGGTTGGGATTTTCGCAATATGGCGGAGATCAGCTGGCAAAAAATAAAAAAACGGCAGAGGAAATTTTGACAACGTATTTTGCGGATATGCAGATTGTAAATGTCAAAGAAATAAAATGAATTTGAATTCAATGTAAAATATTGAATAACAGGAGAGATTCTGGACACCCTATAGATATGAAGATGAAAACAGAGGTGAAAGGAATATGATGAATAACAGAATTACCCGTATAATTGCAAATACCGTTGGCCTTGCTGCTGTGGCAGCCTTAGGAATTACGGTGTATCAGCTTGGAACTACTCCTGTGAAAGAGAAAGAACCAAAAAATCAGCCCCTGATTCAGGAGGATGGTACAGAGAACACAAATGAAGAGGTAAATATTGAAGAAGATAATCAGGAAGCTGCAGGAATGGCGGAAAGTGAGTTTCCCGAAGAAGAAACAAATGCTCAGATCAATACTGTAAAGGAAGAAGCAGGTAATGAGACAGGAGCAGAAAAAAGCGTTGTGAATGCAAATATGGAAGATGAAATGAGTGAAGATGATACAACACAGACAATGAGTGATATTTCAGAGGAAACTACAGATGTATCTGCTTCAGCAGTCAATCTTCCGGAAATAAATTTTTCAGAGGATACAGTAATGGAATGGCCCGTAAATGGAAATGTTCTGCTGGATTACAGTATGGATCAGACCACTTATTATCCTACATTGGATCAGTACAGACTGAGTCCGGCTATTTCAGTAGGGGCAGTAGAAGGAGCCCCTGTAGTTTCAGCAGTAAACGGAACGGTTTATTCTGTTGAGAAAAACGCACAGACAGGAACTACATTGACAATGGAACTGGGAAATGGATATCAGGCAATTTATGGACAGCTGGAAGACTTGACTGTTTCTCAGGGTGATATTGTGAAAAAAGGAACTACGATCGGATATGTGGCAGAACCTACGAAATATTACAGTACAGAAGGGGCAAATCTGTACTTTGCAATGAAAAAGGACGGAGAGCCTATAGACCCGATCACTTATCTTCGTAAGTAAAGTTAAGAGAACGAGAAGATTTATTTCGTAAAGATAGAGCCAGAAAAAACTGGTTCTATTTTTTAGTCAAGCGGATATTCGCAATTGAAGCAGGGGACTTACTTGATTCGGTTAAATAAACGGTTAAATAAACTGAGTGGAAGTTATTCACATAATAGTGAAATTACCGTATAATAAAATAGATAAAGTTATTATGAGAAAACAGAACCGTTACTAGAGTATTTTTCAAATACGCTCTGGATGGGAAAATAAAATTGCAGTCGGTTTTCCGTTCTGCTTAGAAAATGTAGAATCAGAAAGATTTTGTATTGGATGCAGACAAGAAAAGTAAATGATGAATGTTTGTGCTGATTAAGATACAAGTATGATACCGGCTGTTTATCATAAAAAAGAGGATGACCATGATTTGAGGCTGGGATTGTTTTATGGCAGATGGTTGTCCTTTACATAGATGAGGTACAGATGAAGCATGAATTATACATATATGGTAGAGTGTGCAGACGGGACTCTTTATACAGGATGGACAAACTGTCTGGAGAAACGCCTGAAGGCTCACAATGGCGGCAGAAACGGTGCAAAATATACAAAAACAAAGCGACCGGTATCTCTTGTGTATTACGAGGGCTTTTTTACGAAAGAAGAGGCTATGCAGAGGGAATATCAGATTAAGCAGCTTACCAGAGAAAGAAAACTGGAGCTTATAAATTTTTAAGGAGGACCAAGGAAATGAAAAAGATGACAAAATGGATTGTGGCATGTGCAGTATGTGTTTTGGGCAGTGTACCGACAGCTGGAGCGGATATGAATACCACACCGGAAATAACTATGATTCCACAGGAAATCATAACACCTGCTCCGGAACAGAATGAACCTGTAATAACCCCGGAGGTTACGCCGACTCCCATTCCGGAAGTGAAAAATGGCTGGATAACTGTAGGGAAGAAAAAACAATATTATAAAAATAATAAATTCCTTGTGGGGATGAAGAGAGTAGAAGGGAGTGTTTATTATTTTGATGCAAAGGGATTTATGAAAACAGGATGGGTCACACATAATAAGCATAAATTTTATTTTAATACAAACGGAAAACGCTGCAGTGGTATTAAAAAGATAAAAGGCAAATATTACTATTTTGCTGAAAATGGTGTAATGAAAACAAAAACTGTGAAATCCGGAAACAATATTTATTATTGTACTGCCAAGGGAGTAATGGAAGCCTGGAAAAAGGGAAATGTATATTATAATTCCAAAGGTAAAAAAATGACTGCTGCGCAGGCTTATGATTATGAAACTCTGCAGAGAGCAAAACAGATAGTTTCTCAGATTACAACACCTCAAATGTCAAAAAATCAGAAATTTGAGACCTGCTACAAATGGGTAATCAGCCATTATTACGGTACCACAAGGAAATATGTGAATCAGACCTCATGGCCGGCGCTATATGCAAATGATTATTTTATTAATAATGGAAAAAGAGGAAATTGCTTCTCAGATGCATGCTCTTTTGCATACCTGGCAAAGGCATTGGGATATAAAAATGTATATGCCTGTGTAGATACATCCCAGACAAATGGAAGTGGCCACTGCTGGGCGGAAATCAATGGTCTGGTATATGATCCGTTATTTTCAGAAGCAAAAGGGTATTATAAATATTTTGGAGCTTCTTATGGGTCTTATGGATTATATCCAATGAGGAAAGTAGCAATATAAATAAAATAAAAAAGCAGTTATTCAGCTATATATTTATAATTGAATAACTGCTTTACTTTTTATACAGGAAGTGGTGCAACAAAGAAATACATAACTACAAAGTGGCAGGCACTTCCAAGCATGATAAAGACATGAAAGATTTCATGTGAGCCAAAATTTTTGTGTCTGGCATCAAACAGAGGAACTTTTAAAGCATAGATCACGCCGCCGATGGTGTAAATGATTCCTCCGGCCAGAAGCCAGTCAAAGCCAGCCCGTGGGAGAGCATGGAAAATAGGTACGAATGCCAGGACACACAGCCAGCCCATGGTGATGTACAGTACAGAAGAAAACCATTTTGGACAGGTGATCCAACAGCATTTTAAAATCATTCCCAATATGGCAATTGTCCATACCAGTGCACATAGAATATATCCAATGCGATTATGAAGAACTATGAGACATACCGGAGTGTAGCTGCCTGCAATCATAATGAAAATCATCATATGATCTATTTTGCGGAGACGCCGGTTTACTTTTTCTGTAGAATCTATAGAGTGATAGATGGTACTGGCTGCATAAAGCAGGATCATAGTCAGGATAAAAACGCTTAATGCAACAATGTGGATCACATCATAGGAGCGGGCTGCCTTGACAATAAGGGGAATGGCTCCGGTTATAGCCAGTAAAAGAGCAATACCATGAGTGATGGCACTTCCGGGATCTTTCAGTTTAAATTTCATAATTATCGCCTCCAAATTTAAAACTATTTAACATAGTAATTAAAACTACATATCAAGTATATGAATACTATAACACAATTATTCTAAAATGCAAGCCTTTTATTTTGAAAATCAAAAGTTTTATGGGGAAGGAAAGAAAAAGAATTTTGGCTATGTTACTGTGAACGGAGTGAACAGTAACAGAACGGTAACGAATAGCGCCAATAGTTACGAAAACAGTTGAAAACAAAGAATAAAACTCATATAATGAAGATAGTTGAAGAAAATTGAGGTGTGAAAACATGGGAAAAACCATAACCATATGTTTTACAAATAATAAGGGCGGAAGTGGAAAATCCACAACCTGTTCTAACCTGGGTGCAGCAATTGCGCAGACCGGAAAAAAGGTTCTTTTGGTAGATGGAGATATGCAGCTGAATCTGTCGCTGGCTTTTTTTTCAGAGGACTGGGTATTGGAGCATGCGGCAGGAGAAAAGAATCTGTACTATGGCATTAAAAAGCAGGAAGATCTGACAGATTATGTGATACATACTCCTTATGAAAATCTGGATCTGATCCCATCCTCTACCTTAATGAGTTCCATAGAATATGAATTGTTTACAAAATGGCAGAGAGAGTTTATTCTGCGTAAATGTCTTCAGAAGATCAAAGAGTCAGGAATGTACGATTATATTCTGATCGATGCGCCACCTACATTGGGAGGCTGGGTTATGAATATTTTATGTGCCTCAGATAAAGTGATTATTCCTGTTGAGGCAAGCCCATGGGGGATGTTTGGACTTGCAAATATGTTTGAATTTCTTAACGAAGTAAGGCAGATTTCACCGGATCTGGAAATAGCCGGAATTGCAGTGACAAAGGTGGATACAAGAAAGAATTACTATAAGCAGACTATGGAAACCTTGCATGAACTGGAGGATATCCATGTATTTGAACAGATCATCAGAGTGGACAGTTCTGTAGAATGGTCTCAGGATAACAGTATTCCGGTTGTTGAATATAAAAGATCAAGCAGAAGTGCCAAAGAATATACAAAGTTAGCAGAGGAGGTAATGAAGCTATGCCAGTAGGAAAAGAAAGTATTAAGCGGGCTGCAAATGCAGGTGCAAAGAAAACAGTAAAAAGATCTGTGATTTCCACACAGGATGCGGAAAAACTGGAGGCGGTATTTGTTACAGAGGACAGGAAAGAATCAATAGATGGACCTGTTCATATTAAGGATGAACTTCCGGTATATCTTCTTTAAAAAAGAAAAGGAATCATTTTTTTATTGATAGATGGATTATCAGTAAAAGAAAGATTCCTTTTTATATAATTGATTGTGTAATGGTAATGGGGTGTTATTGTTATTATGGAGACAGAAGAAAAGAAAATATATACAATTGATGATATTGCCCGGGAACTGGGAGTCAGCAAAACAACGGTATCCAGGGCAATTTCAGGAAAGGGACGAATCGGACAGGCAACCAGGGACAGGGTTCTTGCGTTTATTAAGGAGCATGATTATCGTCCCAATGTTGTTGCAAGGGGACTGGCGCAGAGAAAGACTTATAATATTGCATTGCTGATGCCAAAGGATTATGTTGCTACAGAGTTCCTTTTTTTTAAAGACTGTATGAATGGAATCTGCGAGATTGCTTCAGCACATGATTATGATATTATCATTTCGATGGTTGATGGGGAAGATGTATCACAGATCGAGAGGCTGGAGGCGAACAGAAAGGTAGACGGAATTATAGTAAGCAGAGCAGTAGTCAGCTCCAGAATACAGAAATATCTGAAAACTTGCAGAGAGCCCTTTGTTCTCATAGGTCCCACAAATGAACCTGATGTTCCATTTGTAGATAATAAAAATCAGGAGGCAGGAAAAGAACTGACCAGTATTATGCTGATGAAGGGAATGCGTCGTCTTGCACTGCTTGGAGGAAACGAGTCTTATAATGTTACAGGAAGCAGATACCAGGGATTTCTGGATGCACATCAGGAACTGGGAATTTCTGTTGATGAGAATCTTATTTTTATGAATGCAGATAATCAGTTGATTGTATCGGAGGCAGTAAGCAGGTTATATGAAGCAGGTGCAGATGGCATTGTATGTATGGATGATGTGATCTGCAGCATGTGTATGAGCAGTTTGCGGGAGAAGAAGATACAGGTACCGATGCAGATGAAGATAGCAAGTATGTATGACAGTAAAAATCTGGAATATCACAATCCTCCGGTTACCAGTATTAAATTTGATACCACAGGACTGGGGCAGATGGCATGTATCAAGCTTCTGGAAATACTGGGAGAAAATCCACAGGAAGAGATAAAACCACTTAATTATCAGGTGATTTTAAGGGAATCAACACAGTAAAGAGCAGAGGCAGTGCTGCTTTTGGTATTATAAAAGTGTAGTTGTCAGAGAACAATTAATGCTGACATCTGCACTTATTTTGTTGCAGAAAATTATAAACCCATGATGGAAACGATTGCGCAAAAAGGTTGAAACAGTAACATGAGTTGTGCAATATAGCAAAAACAAAGATAGAAATTTAGATAATAATGGCTAATTGACTTTGAGAATATATTAGAATATACTAGAAACATGAACAAGCGGTTGCGCAAACAGAATAAAAGAGCTTTATGCAGCGGAAATTATGGAATTGTTTGTGTATGACACCAGAAATCAGGAGGAAGAGAAAATGAGAAAAAATGTGAAAAAGGTAATCGCACCGTTACTGGCAGCAGCTATGGCACTTTCCTGCACAGTATGTGTAAGTGCAGCAGAGGATGA
>CAKRYE010000083.1 GCA_934426285.1 uncultured Blautia sp. | reverse complement strand
TCAGTTCTCTGATCCTGAAGTAATCGAGTAATCAGGCTTCCAAGTCGAGTTTCTCCCTGAACCTGCCCGATTGCTTCACCTCTTGCCTGTCCAATTGCTTCTCCTTCTGTACGTCCCTCAGCTTTAAGTCTTTCAGATTCCAGTTCCAGAACTTTTCCTCCCATAATATCACCTATTCCTTTCCGGACATCTTCTTCCTTACGGAAGATATAATCCGCAATCTTTACAATTAACTTTGTCAAATCTGTATACAGTTCCGATTTACCTGTCTCCGTCAGTTCTTTCTCCAGATTTACCCGGATTTCTTCGTATTCATTTAAGAGTACCTGAAATAATTCCGGATTGTTATTAAAATCATGTCCTTTTTTCTCGTATCTCATAATATAAAATGGCAACAGCATTAACAAGTTTTTCTCAAAGATACTGTCTTTTGTATAATCAGCCATTTTTATAGCAGGTATGGAATATAAATATGTATTTCCATCCGGAAAAACTACATCTGCCTCCAGATAATCCGGCGTGTTTCCAGAACTTCTCAGAAACAGTACGCAGGACTTTGGAAATTCTATCCGGTATCTGCGTCCCTGCTTTTCTGCATGTTCTATGCCAATTGCAAAATCATATTCGATCATTCTTATTACCATCGTCATGTCGTCTGTGCTCTGACACTCGATATGGTACATTTTCTTTCCGATCAGAAGACAGGAATCTGTAATAATCTCTCCATCCTCCTGCTGATGTTCATTGCGAAGCTGTGTGATCTTCACATCTTCCGGATATGATGTATGGAATACCTCATTGATCAGCGGTACTGCCAGATATGGCATCTTTTCGATCATTGTACGAAATACATCATCAAAAATCGTATTATTCATATAACACTCCTTTTTGTACTTACATTATAGCATTTTGACGGGTTTTATTGAATACTTAATCTCTTTGAAATTATGTATTTTTATCTTTGGAATCAGTGGCAGATACTGCCTGAAAAATCGCTTATTAGAAAATTTAGATTACTGCTTACAGCTTATACTATATAGCATTTACATTCATATGGCAAGTCCAATTTGGGCAGTTATTTGATTAATCTTTCTTATCTCCATTATTCTCTGTGGTATCCCGTTACCTACATATACCCTTGTAAAAAGCAGAAGAAGGAAAGACCACACGCCTTTCCTCCTATCATTTTTCTTGTAGATTAACTACCAATATTTCTTCACATAATTAACAGCCTCTTCTTCAGATAAAGAAAACTCTTCCATTACATTTTTAACTGTTGCTTCCTGGTCAAGTTTAAATTTCCTACAGGTCTTAACTGTACCGGCTATCATCCCTTCCTGCTTTCCTTCCATTTTTAATTCTTCCAGTGCACTACACATATTAACCAGCCCTCCTTTTTGTTCCAGTTCTAAAGCATGGTCTATCAGTTCTTGCGACTGTGTAATCGCTCCAATCACTACTCCCAGTTCCGATGTAATCAGCCTATCTTTATACACTGTATTAATTTTATTATAGTCACGTTCATATATAGAACGACTGATATCAAATACAGTATTGACATCCTGATTGTGAAACTGAAGTGATCCGCTTGTCCTTAACTCGAGTAAATTCATCTTATAGTCTGCTACCAGAGGTTTTATTTTCTCCGGAACCTCCAACATATCCATCAGACACAAAGGTCCGTCCCATGGATTCTCTCCATAATAAACGCAAAGGCTTATCATTGGATGCAGTCTGTCTGTTTTCTTCATATTGGAAAGAAACTCATCTGATGATGCAAAGTTCTTATCTTTTCGGTTCTTTGCTGCAATTTCCTGATACTCTTTCAGATAGGAAAAGCCATCCCCAATCATATGTCGAAGCGGCATTGCATAATGAATTTTTGCCTGATTTTCCAGTCCCCAGATTACAAAGTCAATGCCATATGCCGTTTTCTTTACAACATCCAGAACTTTCTGTACTGTTTCAGCATGTCCATTAAATTTGAGAATTGAAGAAACATCTGTGTCTGCTTCCGACAAATCATCTGGATTCAGTACCTGTTCACCGTCAAACATTGTGGCATTGAATAAATCTGCAAAGTGATGATTATCTCTCCAGAAGTTCTTTAGTATGGTATCCGGTTTAATTCTATTCTGTTTCACCGTTTGCCATCCTCCTTTTCTAATATCACTATACCATAGGTTATTTTCGATTTCTATCAGAAAATTTTTCTAATCTTCCTTATCCCTGTTATTTTCTATGGTATAAGCGTTTTTCCCATGAACTTTAATACATAATTCGTCAAACTGAATGTTCCTGCAATACCGAATTAGTGAACATTCCGGTACCACTCCGTATAAACCCGGTTTAATGTAAAGGACATGATTGCCAGAACATTAGCTCTTATTGTATCTTCCGGCCATGTTGCATAAATTTCACTGCTGGCTACATTTTTAATATAATCTTTATATCTCACATAGTAATTTTCTGCCGAAGTATCTCCCACCGGTCCGTCATGTACAATCACATATTCCGGCACTACAACTTTACTTAGCACAATCTCCCCTGTCTCATTTACCGGTTTGATCTCTGCCTCCTCAATCTTTGGCGGATATTCATAAAACAATGTATGAGGCGGAATTACGATCCGCTGGTATTCTTCCGAAACAGATCTGGCAGCAAGCATCACTGGCTGACTGGACAGCACCTGTGGAAGCACCTCACTTCCGGCCACTTCCTCAGACTCAAATCCTTCTGCATCAATCTGTACCGTATATTCCGCATACGGTTGCTGTTCCACTGGTTCCATACTGTATTCCAGCGGCGGTGTTTTCAATTCAATCACCGGTGTCCGTCCTGAAGAATTCGTTACCAACTCTTCGATCACAGAATCAGGATCCCCTGTATAAGAAATCCTTACCCGCGCATTCTCCACCGGTCGGTTACTCAACTGATCTACTACTGATACCTGATACCGTCCCCTATCCACATTCTCCTGCTGCATCTGTCCATTCTTATCCAAGTCCATACAAACTCCTGCAAAACTACTTTCCTGGTAGTTTATGCATCAGAGTTATATTTGCCACTGTTATTCTCTCAAACCCACGGACACATTATAAATTTAATCCGTAAAGAAACACAATATCTCTGCCTTCTTTTGCCACGATTCCATCCTCTTCCAGGCTTTTTAATTCCCTTGTCATAGCGCTTCTATCCACCCCAAGATATTGAGCCAATGCCGTGTAAGACATTGGAATATGTATTTTACAACTGTGTTTTTCCGTAGAAAGTCCATTCAGATACGCAAGCAGCTTTTTCCTTGTAGTAGCTCTGGACAAAATATAAATCCTCTGCATTTGCTGTCTGGACTGTAACGCAGTCATCTGCAGGAGATTGCTGATCATTTGGCTGTGATGATGACAGGCCTTCTCGCACCTTTTAATCACATGTTCATAATCAATAAACATTACTTTTGTTTCTTCCTCTGCCTTCACATAATAATGCAGGGAATCAGCCGGAAGCAGAAAGGGTTCTCCAAAAACTGCATCTTTTTTCAATTCGTCAATCATATATTGATTGCCATCTTTATCACAGCAGTACAAGGTAGCCCTGCCATAAAGGATAAGTCCTATTTTATTCATAGTACTGGAATATTCCATAACTATCTCACCATTTTTAAAGACAAGTTCTCTTGCCTGAAAACAAACACGCATTCTTTCCTGCTCTTCGGGCAGAATATCTGTAAATAAAGTAATATGTGACATAATCATTCCTCCTGGTTCCTTTTAATATATCACATTTTTATCAATAAAGCTTTCTTTTTGTGACTTTTGCAACAGAATTTTCTTTTATTCCATGTTATCATATAAATAAATTCAAAACACCATTCATTCACTTAATAAAAATGGGAGGGAACTACATGAAAATTACAGAAACCATTAAATATGTCGGCGTAAACGATCATCGGATTGATCTGTTCGAAGGTCAGTACAAAGTTCCAAATGGAATGTCCTATAATTCCTATGTGATTTTAGATGAAAAAATAGCAGTTATGGACACTGTAGATGCGGATTTTACCCATCAATGGCTTGATAATATCCAACAGGTTCTGGAGGGACGTACTCCTGATTATCTCATCGTACAGCATATGGAGCCTGATCATGCTGCAAATATTGCCAATTTTTTGAAAGTTTATCCAAATACTACTGTAGTGGCTACAGCAAAAGCTTTCCACATGATCCGCAATTTCTTTGAGCTTGATCTGAGCAATCAGAAAATAGAAATGGAAAACGGCGGCACTCTTTCTCTTGGATATCATCAGCTTACTTTCGTATTTGCCCCAATGGTACACTGGCCAGAGGTTATGGTTACTTATGACAGTACAGATAAGGTACTTTTTTCCGCTGACGGATTTGGCAAATTCGGCGCACTGGATGTGGAGGAGTCCTGGGATGATGAAGCAAGAAGATACTTTATCGGAATCGTAGGGAAATACGGAAAACAGGTACAGAATCTCCTGAAAGTTGCAGCCAACCTCGATATTCAGATTATCTGCCCGCTGCACGGTCCTGTCCTTACAGAAAATCTTGGACATTATATTCATCTTTATGATCTATGGTCATCCTATACGCCGGAAGCGGATGGAATTGTCATCGCATACACTTCTGTATATGGTCATACCAGAACTGCAGTTTCTTTACTTGCCGATAAACTGAAATCCAAAGGATGTCCCAAAGTCCTGGTCTATGATCTTGCAAGAGACGATATGTCCCAAGCAATCAGCGATGCTTTCCGCTATCCCAAGCTAATTCTTGCAACTACTACTTATAATGCAAGTATTTATCCATTCATGAATGATTTTATCACCAGACTGGTAGAGCACAACTATCAAAACCGCACTGTCGGTCTCATCGAAAACGGAAGCTGGGCTCCTTTGGCCGCAAAAATCATGAAAGAAATGATGGACAAATGTACTAAAATAGACTGGTTAAAAAACTCCGTACACATCTGGTCTGCTGTCAAAGAAGAAAACCGCAGAGAAATCGATGCAATGGCTGATGAACTCTGCAAAGAATATATCGCAAAAGACGACTCTCTGGCAAACAAAAATGATATGACTGCTCTTTTCCGCATCGGTTATGGACTTTATGTCGTAACTTCCAACGATGGCAGAAAGGATAATGGTCTGATTGTTAACACTGTTACCCAGTTGACAGACAATCCCTATCGTGTAGCGGTAAATATCAACAAAGCCAACTACTCTCATCATGTAATACAGCAGACCGGCATTATGAATGTTAACTGCCTGTCTGTTGATGCACCATTTTCTGTCTTCCAGCAGTTTGGTTTCCAGTCAGGAAGAACTGTTGATAAATTTGCAGGCGAGAAAATCAACCGTTCCGGAAATAATCTCATCTTTCTTGACAAATACATCAATGCGTTCATGTCACTGAAAGTAGAACAATATGTGGATCTGGGCACACACGGAATGTTTATCTGTAGTGTCACTGAAGCTCGTGTCATGAGTGATCAGGATACTATGACCTATACCTATTATCAGCAAAATGTAAAACCAAAGCCTCAGACAGAAGGCAAAAAAGGTTTTGTATGCAAAATTTGCGGATATATTTACGAAGGTGATGACCTTCCGGAAGACTTCATATGCCCACTTTGTAAACATGGTGCTGTAGATTTCGAACCAATACAGTAAACCTTTCTGAAGAATAACCTGACAAAAGCCTCCCAGAGCAATTCTCCGGGAGGCTTTCATACTACTCATATTAAATTGTGATCACATTATTCAAGCAATCAGATTATTAATGGATTCTAACTCATATACAGTAAACGGATCAATATCAATACAACTGGATTCATCTCTGTTACCAGAAAGATTCCATGCAAGAGTACCATTCATAACGGTACAAGCTTCCTTAAATACATCAATATCTCTTAATGGCTTAAATATTTCTTATCCAATGGTATCACTTGTACTACTGTTGGAAAATATTCGTTCATATTGTTATAGTCCTATTATTTTAATTAAAACAAATCACTATGACTTCCAGTTCTTGTTAAATATAAGAATAGTTCATCTTCATAGACTTCATAAATCAACAACCAATCAGGAGCAATATGACATTCTCTGCAATTACTATAATTTCCTGAAAGATTATGATCTCGATTCTTCGGCGGTAATATTTCACCATTTGCCAATTTTTTGATGATATCAGTCATTAATCTCATATCGTATCCACGTTTCTGAATACGTTTTAAGTCTTTTTGAAACTTACTGGTTGGCTTAACCGTATATTTCATGCTAATAATTCCTCCATCATCTTGTCCACATCTGTATATGCTTTTCCAAGAGAAGGATTCTGTTTCATCTGCTGCACTTCATTAATTGCTGATATTGTTTCACTATTAGGTGTTTCTCTGGTAATCTCAAACGGTATTCCCTGTTCTCTGATTGCCTGTTTTACAAAAATTGTGAATGCAGTTGTCAGATTCATACCTAAATCATTAAAAAGATCTTCTGCTTGTTTCTTTAAATTATCATCCATTCTAATTGATACATTTGCCATAAATCCACCTACTTTCTAATCTATTTATATTATCATTATATGGCTTATGCAATGCATTGTCAATATTATGCATTATTTTAAGAATTATATCTTTCTGGTATCTCATACACATTTTTGCCTGTTCTTTCCATTCCAGAACATGTTGTTTTTTCTTTATAAAATTTAGGTTCTACAGTGAAAAATCCTAATAATACCAGTTTATCTCCATTAGCCAAAATGTCCTCTATCGTGCGAAGCATATAACGGATTGTCCAGTAAGTATTCCAGTAATCTCCACCTATCCTATTTTTTGGTATTCTCTCATATTCTTTGAATCTATTAGCTTCACTCATTTTATCATGTACCATTTTGGTAAACTCTTTTTCAGTTATTCTTTTATTCATTGCCTCTTCCTCCTTATTTTTGTTCTATGAAATCACCATTTCTTTGACAATATTTTTAAGTACTAAAATAAGCCCACGTACCTGTCGTTATACAAATACATGGACTTATTCAGATGTTTAAAATATTCAGTTAATAAATCATCCTCATCAACACAAAATAAACAAGCAAACTTCTCGTTAAGAGCATGGGCACGAAAATATACCAAAACTTATACCAACTTTTTAGCAAAAACGCTGTGATAAGTTGCGATAATTTACGATAAGATATAACACCTACCAGCCAAACGCATCACGAATCAGTGCCCCAGTTTCCCCGTCTATGTAAAACAGTTCCTGTTCGTCCGGGGAATCTTTCCACTGGTAAGGGCAGCGAAAGCTCCAGACAGGCCTGTATGTGATTCCGTCTGCGGTTTCATCAAT
>CAKRYE010000082.1 GCA_934426285.1 uncultured Blautia sp. | reverse complement strand
GCGATAAAGGGATCCAGCTTATTGTGGCTGATCGGTTTTATCCATCATCAAAGCTTTGCAGCTGTTGTGGAAATATCCAAAAAGCTTTGAAGTTATCTGACAGAGTTTATAGATGTGCGTGTGGGAATATGATTGACAGAGACTTCCAGGCATCTATAAATCTCAAGACTTATGGAGAACAATTTGCAAGCTGACACTGAAACGTTAATGCAAATATGTACGGATACGTTAGTCCGGAATTTACGCCTATGGAGAGTACAAGAACTTGTGAGTAGATAGATATTTATATCATCAAAAGCATACTCGTTGAAGTAGGAATGGAACATAGAAGTTTATAACTTTTTATAAGTTTTCAGTAACGGTTTTGAGATTGCACGGCGTTCAGGGTGCGGAGACAGGTTCGCCCAGAGAAATATTGCAGGTGGGATATCAGAGTGGTTTTGTAAATGATTCAGCAGTATGGCTTCTTATGTTAAAAAAGCGCAATACTTCTGTACACATTTACAATGAAACTCAGGTAGATGAAATGATACTCCTTATACGCGACAGCTTTATTCCGGCATTTATGAAACTGGAAGAGATTCTGCGATGTAAAATTGCTGAGATCCAATAACATAAAGTCACAGACTGGAACCCACCCAGCCTGTGGCTTTTTGCAGTAAAAGACCGGTCGGAGTCGCTCCCGGTCGAGAAAGTGTCTGGATGATCTAATGCCAGATTCAGGCAACAATACATTCCTGTTGCCAGGCACAACAATCTACTGCAATGCGATCCGCTTTATCTGGGTCAATGCCTTCGACACTGCAGGTACTGAAATGATGATCACCGTGATAATGCCCTCTGCCAGCAGATAGCTGTAATTGTATAAGATTGGATATACGGCTGTCAACGATTTCGGGAAATTGTCCGGCATATAGCTCATCCAATATAGATAACCGCCCAGAGAATGAAAAGCTCCTCTGGCAATTACAGCTATTATGTATCCTTTCAGAAGTCCATGACTCTGTTTTGCAAATAATCCTGCCAGTCCAAGTGCTGCAAATGCAAGTATGTAATCACAGCACACCTGAAAAAATGAAAGTATATAAGGCTCCTGGATAAACTGCAGGATTCCGTAAGCAAACCCAGCCATAATACCTGTTCCAACCCCATACCAGTTTGCGATCAGAACAATAAAAAGCATACTGCAAAGAGTGACGCTTCCTCCCCACGGCAGTTTGAAGATTTTCAGATAAGACGTAATAAAAGCAAGTGCAATAGCTACGGCACAGAATACCAGTTGTCTTGTGGTAAGCTTTTTCTTGTCTGAATTCTTCCCTGCAAAATAAATCGCCAGGAAAAACAAAATGATTCCGGCAATAACTGTAATTACATATCCGGCATTTGTAAGTCCGCTATCAGCAGTTACCATAAAACTAAACATAAAATGACCTCCCTCTTTTTATTAAGTTTGTGTAATTGATTTTATCTGTTGTTCAGATACTAATTTATTATAAAGATTTTCTCATTCTTCGTCAATTGTTCCTGTTCTCATCTTAGCACGCACGGGGAACCGTTTTGAGTCGCACTTCCTGTCGTGCAAACTGGAACCCACCCAGCCTGTGGCTTTTTTTCGGAATGTCTGTTATAATACAGGAAAGTAAAATTACCTGTGAAAGGAAAATCTATGGAACTGACAGCAGAAAATGTTAAAGGGGAAAAAACAAAATATCGTCTTGCACAGTCGATGAAAGAGTGTATGAAGACAACAACCGTAGACAACATTACGGTAAAACAGATTACAGAAAACTGTGGTCTTACCAGGCAGACTTTTTACCGAAATTTCATGGATAAATTTGACCTGATCAACTGGTATTTTGATAAACTCCTGGCAAAATCCTTTGAGCATATGGGAATGGGGAAAACAGTTTATGATGCACTGGTAAAGAAGTTTACCTATATTCAGGAAGAGCACATTTTCTTTGCAGCAGCCTTTAAATATGACAGCCAGAACAGTCTGCGCCAGCATGATTTTGAACTGATCCTGGCTTTCTATGAAAATCTGATCCGTGAGAAAACAGGAAAAATTCCGAATGAGACCATACATTGCATTCTGGAAATGTACTGCCAGAGTTCTATTTATATGACTGTAAAATGGGTGCAGGGAGAACTGAAATGTACACCTGAGGGACTGGCGAAAATTTTAGTTGATGGAATGCCTGGAAAACTCTCTCAGTTGTTTGAAGAACTGGAGATATTGTCATAAACATAACAGATTAGTGCACAATTTTATCTGATTATTTTCGTATCTATTGCACAAAGTTAGTGAGAAAGTTACATTTGAGCGAAAGTGTAACTTTCTTTTTTCTATTTACATTGTTAGAATAATAACAAAGATGAGCGTTGCGGAAACTTATCTGTAAAGAATTTTAACCGAATAAACTGCGGAGCAATTTCGGTTATGAGCAAGTAGCGAAGCGGATTGCGAATATCCGCTTGACAATGTAAAATACTGAAAGGAATGGAATTCATTATGGCAAACAGAATTAACTTAAATCAGACATCTTATCACGGAGCAGGAGCAATCGAGGAAATCGCAAACGAAGCAAAAGCACATGGCTTTAAGAAAGCTTTCGTTTGCTCTGACCCTGACCTTGTAAAATTCCATGTAACAAGCAAAGTTACAGATATTCTTGAGAAAAACGGACTTGCATATGAACTGTATTCAGATATCAAACCGAACCCAACAATTGAGAACGTACAGCACGGTGTTCAGGCATTCAAGGATTCAGGTGCAGATTATCTGATCGCAATCGGCGGTGGTTCTTCCATGGACACTTCCAAAGCAATTGGTATCATCATTGCAAACCCTGAATTCGAAGATGTAAGAAGCCTGGAAGGAACAGCTCCTACCAAGAAACCTTGCGTACCGATCATTGCAGTTCCTACAACAGCAGGTACAGCAGCAGAGGTAACGATCAACTACGTTATCACTGATGTAGAAAGAAAACGTAAATTTGTATGTGTTGACCCACATGATATGCCGATCATTGCAATCATTGATCCTGAAATGATGTCCTCTATGCCAAAAGGACTGACAGCTTCCACAGGTATGGATGCCCTGACTCATGCAATCGAAGGATATACAACAAAAGCTGCATGGGAAATGACAGATATGTTCCATTTAAAGGCAATTGAACTGATCTCCAAATCTCTCCGCGGTGCTGTTGAAAACACAAAAGAAGGCCGTGAAGGAATGGCTCTTGGCCAGTACATTGCAGGTATGGGATTCTCTAACGTAGGTCTTGGAATCGCTCACTCCATGGCTCATACACTTGGTGCTGTTTATGACACACCACACGGTGTTGCCTGCGCAATGATGCTTCCGATCGTTATGGAATACAACCAGGAATGCACAGGTGAGAAATATCGTGAGATTGCCAGAGCAATGGGTGTCAAAGGTGTAGATGAAATGTCTCAGGATGAGTACAGAAAAGCAGCAATCGAGGCTGTTAAGAAGCTTTCTGTTGATGTAGGAATCCCGACTAAACTGGAAGCAATCAAAGAAGAAGATCTTCAGTTCCTGGCAGAATCCGCACACGCAGATGCATGCGCACCAGGAAATCCAAAAGATGCAAGCGTAGAAGATCTGAAAGATCTGTTCCGCAAGATTATGTAATGAATCACTTTTGCAAAATAAAAAAGCAAAAAGCAGCGATTAAGACCACAGACTGGAAGCCACCCAGCTCTGTGGCTTTTTCCTTTTTTATAAAAATTTAATTTGTTCTCCGGCTTTTTCTGCGTTATTATGGAATTACAGCAGTTCATTCTGATACTGCATCTTATTTTCTGGCCGTTCGGCCGAAGTTTTTTCCAAAAGTAGTATAAATTTAGAACAGGAGGTGCTATACTGGAAGTAGGAGGTACAACAATATCCCTACAAAAGATAAATACTGTAATTGACTGGCATGCCAGTTTCCGGGCTGCAGTGAATGTGGAACTGAATGAGGTATGGAGCAAACTGGAGGTCTGGCCGGAATATCTGCTGGGTTCCCGCCCTATGCGTGTAGACTTATTGATTAAGAAAGACCGGGACTTTGTCATTCGCAAAAATATTGGACAGATTTTCCGTACCTATAATTTTTTGGAATATAAAGCTCCGGATGATTACATAAGCGAGGATGATTTTTACAAGGTTTATGCATATGCATGTAAGTATATAGCAGATACCGGAAGCACCGGGGAAATTGCTCCTCGGGAGGTGACTATTACGTTTATATGCAATCATTATCCTGCGAAAATGTTACAGTCAGTTGCAGAAGACAGGGGGATTTATGCTGTGAAGAGAGAAGAGGGAATCTATGATTTACTAGGAGATCCTTTTCCCATGCAGTTGATTATTACCCATGAACTTACAAAAGAGAAAAATTATTGGCTTCAAAGCCTGCGAAGTAATATAACAGATCCGGAAGAGATCAGAAACCTGGCAGAGCATTATGAGGAATATCAGGATGAAGTTCTGTATTCAGATATCATGAATGCTATTGTAAACGCAAACTGGAACATGTTTGAGGAGGAGAAAGCTATGTGTAAATGCGAAGCTCTACGGCGCTTATTTGAGCCGGACATACAGGCAGCAGCACAGGCAGCAGCAGAGGCAGCAGCAGAGGCAGCTACGAAAACAGCTACAGAGCAAAGATTAAAACAGGATATATCAATTTGCATTGGAAGGTTCAGAAAAATGCGGATTTCGCGTAATGAAGTGGTAAAGATTATTGCAGAGGATTATTCCATGAATGAGAAAGAAGCGCAGAATTGCGTGGATGAATGTTGGACTGCGTAGTATTATTAATGTTATTAAGGCCACAGACTGGAGTCCACCCAGCCTGTGGCTTTTTCTATTGTTTCTTTTAAATTTGGGTTGCTGTGACCTTTTGTTCGTGATAAAGTAAATTTATATTTAAGCGAATCAAGTAAGTCCCCCGTTTCCATTGTGAAAAGCAATAAGCAATAAGCAGTGGGCGGTGACTTGCTTGTATCAAAAGGAGGACAAACAAATGAAAAAGAAAAAATTCAGAAAAAAAGGTCTGTTCGCACTTTTACTCCTGTGCCTTTTTATCATGTCTGCCAGTGTGACAGTATCTGCTGCCACCAATCTGCTGACCTCTGTAAAACAGGCAAAAGAAGGAACCTGGAAAAGAGATACCGAAGGACGCAAATATGTCTATACTGACGGCCGCCATCCAAAATCCCGCTGGTTAAAAGTAAAAGGCAAATGCTACAGCTTTGACGCCCATGGCTATGTAGAAACAGGCTGGAAAGACTACAAAGGCGAAAGATATTATCTTTCCGAAGTGAAGGGAAAAGAAGGTCAGCTTCTCACTGGCTTACAGAAGGTTAAAGGCAAAACCTATTACCTTTCCAAAACCAGTGGACAGTTATTACACGGCTGGCAGATGATCAATGGAAAACGTTACTATTTCGGAAAGAAAACCGGAGCTATGAGTAAAAAGAAATGGATTGGAAGCCGCTACGTATCTGCTGACGGTTCTGTCACCAAGGTAAAACAGACTTCGAAATCCCGCCTGATCATCCTGGGTGACTGTCGTGTAGCTTCTATGCGTGACTGCAGAATCGGAAATGCTATTTATATCGGAAAAGTATCCATGGGATACAACTGGCTCAGATCCACTGCCGGACCAATGTTGGAATCCTATCTGGCTTCTTACCCGGAATCAACGGTTGTATTCGGCTTCGGACTGAACGATTATCTGTATCAGCAGGCAAACTATCTGGCATACTATCGTTCCTTTATTGCCAGCCACCCAAGGGCTAATATTTACCTTATGTCCATCAATCCGGTGATCGGTGTCGGTGCTTACAACGTAAGTAATGCTACGATCCGTCCTTTTAATGATGCACTGAGAAATAATTTCCCGGATAATTATCTGGACTGCTTTAGTCATTTACAGAAAGTTGGCTATTATGCTGCCGATGGACAGCATTATAATACGGCTACTTACCGCAAAATCTATGATTATATTGTAAAAGCTACCGGCTGGGTTTCATAATCCTAAAGGGGGTGTCTGGAATTTCCAGACACCCCCTTCGTGCTCGTTACGTTGAGCTTTTATTACAGATACAAGGCAATCGTATGGATCATTTTTTCCACATCCAGTGGTTTTGCCAGATGTGCGTTCATGCCACAGTCCAGTGCATGGCGGACATCTTCTGCAAAAGCATTGGCGGTCAGTGCGATGATGGGAATAGATGAAGCATCTGGCCTGTCAAGCTTCCGGATCTGGCGTGTGGCTTCGTATCCGTCCATCAGAGGCATCATAATATCCATAAGTATCACATCAAATGTTCCCTCAGGGTGACTGGAGAAAAGTTCCACAGTTTCCCTGCCATTAGATACTGTAGTTACCACAGCACCCTCCTCTTCGAGGAGTATCTGTGCCACTTCTCTGTTTAATTCATTATCCTCTGCCAGCAGGATCTTTATGCCCTGGATGGAGTTTCGTTCAGATTCTGTCTCAGAAGAGATATCCCTTTCTTCTGCCTTTTCAAATGGCAGAGTGATCACAAAAGTACTTCCGATACCAGGAGTACTGGAAATCTCAATGGCACCACCCATCTGCTCAAATAATGCTTTGGCAATGCTCATACCCAGTCCGGTGCCATGATATACACTTCGGGCATCCACGTTCTCCTGAGTAAAGGGTTCAAAGATCTTCTCCAGATATTCTCTGCTGATGCCGATTCCCGTATCAGAGATCGTCCATCTGCAGACCAGCTTATGATCTTGGGAAGGGAGAACATTGATTTCTGTATGGATCGATCCATTCTCTCTGTTGTATTTGATACAGTTACTGTAAATATTCATCATGGCGCGACGGAGGTGCAGAGGGCTTCCATATACAAAGGGATGTTCGTATATCTCCGGTGCGATATGAACGGTGAAATCAATGCCGTTTTTCTGTGCCTGCATATCGATCAGCATCTGTGTCTCTTTTTCATATCTGATCAGATCAAAAGGTTCATGGTTAAGTACAAGTCCACCCTCCTCAATCTTGGACATATCCAGCACATCATTGATGAGAGAGAGCAGATGACTGGCTGAAACAAAGGCTTTTTCACGATTATTTTTCAGAAATCCGATATCATTTTCGTGCTTTTTATCAATTTCCAGCAGACCAATGATCCCATTCAGAGGTGTACGCATATCGTGTGACATACGGGAAAGGAAATTGGTTTTCTCTGCATTGGCCCGTTCGGCAGTGTCAAGAGCTTCTTTGAGAAGCTTCTGGTGTCTGATCTCTGATTCCACCACATCGTCCACATTCAGAAATCCCAGAACAATGATGCCGGAGTCTTCGTTTTTGATAAAGC
>CAKRYE010000081.1 GCA_934426285.1 uncultured Blautia sp. | reverse complement strand
GAAGTAATTCTTGTGCCTGCTAAGCTTTGTGTTGCATTACTCATTCTTGTTTGCCCTCCATCTTTATGAGAATATTTTAAAGTTAACCCAAAAATTTAGCCAATTTTAATTCTACCTTTTTTAACACAATATTTCAATATTTTTTTAGCATTTTTGTTAAAAAAATGGCAGAAATTGTGTTTCTTCCTATTTAATATCTGAAATATTAATCATAGACTGTTTTTATAAGATGGCATGAATTATCAATTAGATTTATGAATTGTCCCGTTATATAATTAACACATCAAAGAAATCCAGTAAATGATTCCAGGAGGAAGAATATAATGAAAAGCAATTACCAGCATATTTTTACACCTCTTACCGTAAAAAATATGACGATCAAAAACCGTATCGTTATGATGCCAATGGGCACTAATTACGGTGAACAGAACGGTGAAATGAGTTTTCTTCATATTAATTATTATAAAGAACGTGCCAAGGGCGGCACAGGTCTGATCATTGTTGAAAACGCAAGCGTGGATTCCCCTCAGGGTTCCAACGGAACTACCCAGCTTCGTATTGACCACGACAATTATCTGCCACGTCTGTACAAGTTCTGTGAGGACATTCATAAATATGGTACCTGCCTTGCGATCCAGATCAATCATGCAGGTGCTTCCGCTGTTTCCGCACGTACAAATATGCAGCCTGTTTCTGCATCTGATGTTCCCTCCAAGGAAGGCGGCGAGATTCCACGTCCGTTGACAGTAGAGGAAATCCATCACATTGTAAAGAAATACGGTGAGGCTGCCAAAAGAGCACAAACTGCAGGTTTTGACGCTGTAGAGATCCACGCAGGACATTCTTATCTGATCAGCCAGTTCCTCTCTCCTATCACTAATAAACGTACCGATGAGTTTGGCGGTTCTGTTGAGAACAGAACACGTTTCTGCCGTATGGTCCTCAAAGAAGTAAGAAAACAGGTTGGACCTTTCTTCCCAATCATGCTCCGTCTCAGCGCAGATGAGCTGATGGAAGGGGGAAATACTCTGGAGGATACACTTGAATATCTGGAATATGTGCAGGATGAGGTAGACATCTTCGATGTTTCCTGCGGTTTAAATGGTTCTATCCAGTATCAGATTGATGCCAACTATATGAAAGATGGCTGGCGTTCCTATATGCCGAAGGCTGTTAAGGAGAAGTTTGGTAAGCCATGTATTTCCATGGGAAATATCCGTGATCCGAAAGCTGCTGAGAAGATTCTTGCTGACGGTGATGCAGATCTGATCGGTATGGGACGTGGTCTGATTGCAGAGCCTGCATGGGTAAATAAAGTAGCTGCAGGCAGAGAATGTGACCTTCGTAAATGTATTTCCTGTAACATTGGATGTGCAGGAAACAGAATTGGCTTTAACCGCCCCATCCGCTGTACTGTAAACCCATCTGTTCTGGAGGGTGATGTTTATAAGAATCAGAAGGTCAACAAGAACTGCAATGTTGTAGTTATCGGTGGAGGTACTGCCGGACTGGAAGCTGCCTGTACAGCTGCTGAGGTAGGCTGCAATACCTTCCTTCTGGAAAAGGGTGAAACTCTGGGCGGCCTTGCTTCTGTGATCTCCAAGATCCCTGCAAAGAAACGTCTGGCTGATTTCCCCAACTATCTGATCCACAGAGCAGAGCAGCTTGAGAATCTTTATATTTTTACAAACACAGAAGGAACCCCTGAAAATATCCGCAAGTTCCATCCGAATCTGATCGTAAGCTCCACAGGTTCCGCACCACTGCTTCCTCCGATCAAGGGACTTCACGACCGAATTGACAAAGAGGGCAGCAAGGTTGCTTCTATCCTGGGAATGATCAGCCATATCAATGACTATCCGGAAGATATGACAGGCAAGAAGGTTGTTGTTGTAGGCGGCGGTGCTGTTGGTCTTGATGTGGTGGAATTCTTTGCAGCAAGAAATGCTGAGATCTCTATTGTGGAGATGATGGATCAGATCGGACGTGATCTTGACCCTGTTACCAAAAATGACATGAAAGATCAGATGAAGAAACACAATGTTGCGCAGCTTACAAAGACAGCTCTCCAGGAAGTAAAAGACAGTTCCTTCCTTGTAAAGGATGAGCAGGGAGAAAGAGAGCTTCCATTTGACTATGGATTTGTATGTCTTGGAATGAGAGCTCAGGGACAGCTTTTCACAGAGCTTTCAGATGCTTTTGCTTCTGATGATGTGGAAATCCTGAACATCGGCGACAGCAAACGTGCAAGAAGAATTATCGATGGAACTATGGAGGGAAGAAATATCCTTAACTACCTTAGTCAGATGGGATATCTTCAGCAATAAAAAATCAAGACTTTACAACAAATTATGAAAGGGGCTATTATAATGGCAGAAAGAATTACCGGACACACTGAATTGATCGGCCTCATGGCTTACCCGATCCGACACTCCAGTTCCCCTGCAATGCAGAACGAGGCTTTTGCAAAGCTGGGATATGATTACGCTTATCTCGCATTCGAGGTTGGAGCAGATGAGATCGAGGACGCAGTAAAGGCTATCCGTACACTTAAAATGAGAGGCTCCAATGTTTCCATGCCAAACAAAACTCTGGTTGGACAATATCTGGATGAACTCTCTCCTGCAGCCCAGTTATGCGGTGCAGTTAATACTATCGTAAATGACAATGGTCATCTTACAGGACATATCACTGACGGTATCGGATTTATGTCCTCTCTGAAAGACAATGACATTGATGTGATCGGAAAGAAAATGACCATCGTTGGTGCAGGCGGTGCTGCCACTGCCATCGAGATCCAGGCTGCTTTGGACGGTGTTGCTGAGATCACAATTTTCAACCGCAAGGATGAATTCTGGAACCGTGCAGTGTCTACAGTTGAGAAGATCAACACAAAGACCTCCTGCCATGCAGTTCTTTATGATCTGGCAGACCTTGACAAGCTGAAAGCGGAAATGAATGACAGCTACATCTTCGTAAATGCTACAGGTGTGGGAATGAAACCTCTTGAAGGCCAGTCCGTTGTTCCGGACAAATCCTATTTCCGTCCTGAGCTGATCGTTATTGATGTTCCTTACTCTCCACTGGAGACAAAGATGCGTTCCATGGCCAAGGAGGTAGGATGCAAGACTATGAATGGTCTGGGAATGATGTTATTCCAGGGTTCCGCTGCATTTGAGTTATGGACAGGCGAACCAATGCCGATTGAACATATGAAAGAGATTCTTCACATCTCCTATGATGACTGATACCTGACGGTATCTTCAGTAAGGATATCTCATATTGTGATGCAGAACAGATCATTTCTCTGATCTTTCTGCACATAATATTTGATATATACCGCTTTTTCGGTGTACTGCAGGAGATGTACTGATATATAACTCCGCGCAAAATGTACATATCCTGCAGTTTGCTTCAAAAAGCTGTTGATCATGCGGTTATGTTACGGTTATTCTTATAACAGTTCCATAATAATCCGGAACTACTATAATACAACAGAAAATATGAGGATAAACAGATGAACACAGTTCAGGTAAAAAACACTGTGATCGGCGAGGGCAGACCTAAGATCTGCGTTCCCATCGTAGGAAAAACAAAAACAGACATTCTCGAAGAAGCCAAAAAGATCACTACTCTTCCTGTTGATGTAGTTGAGTGGCGTGTAGACTGGTTTGATGATGTCTTTGCTACTGAGAAAGTATTAGAAACCGCCAAAGAGCTTCAGGAAGTTTTAAAAGACATTCCTGTTCTCCTTACATTCCGTACTTCCAAAGAAGGCGGAGAGAAAGAGATCTCTGTAAGTGACTATGCTGCTTTAAATATTGCAGCTGCTCAGAGCGGTTATGTAGATTTAATCGATGTAGAAGCATTTACAGGCGATGAAGTTGTTAAGACAATCATCAATGCTGCTCATGAGGCAGGTGTAAAGGTAATTGCTTCCAACCATGATTTCTTTAAGACTCCGGAGAAGGAGGAGATCATCCGACGTCTCTGCATGATGCAGAAGCTGGGTGCTGATATCCCTAAGATTGCAGTAATGCCTACCTGTAAGCAGGATGTTATCACACTGCTGTCTGCTACTCTGGAAATGTCTGAGAAATATGCAAATCGCCCGATTATTACCATGTCCATGGCTGGAACAGGTGTTGTCAGCCGCCTTACAGGTGAGACATTTGGCTCCGCTCTCACCTTCGGCGCTGCTTCCAAAGCTTCCGCACCGGGACAGATCGGTGTGAATGAATTAAAGCAGGTGCTGGATATTATTCACAGCAGCCTGTGATCTGTTGATGAATGATGTGATATCAGATGTTATTCTTGCCTATAGTCGTCTGGTATCGCTCATCTCCGACAGCAGAAGATTGATTTGAATTCGAATAGTTTTGACTCCTTAAAAAACAAGAAGAACAGCCCTCAACTCACGGCTGTTCTTCTTGTTTTTTATTTCATTTCTTCTAAATTATTCTCTTGTTCTTTTTTCTCAAGTGGATTCCAGTTGGACAGGAAAATATTCAGTCCGAAGCCAACTGCCAGTGCCCATGCAGATGCCCATGCGGTTCCCTGGGTTGCGAGGACTGCTGCCATTACGCCTGCGATCATCTTGTCTCTGTCGCTCTTGCAGTAATCCATACCAATTCTCGCACATACAAATGCCTGGAACATCAGAGTGATGGAAGATCCCACTCCGAAGATCGGGCGGAAGAAGCTTACCACAGGAATGATCAGCACACTTAAGAATGTGGCCAGTCTGAAAGAAGCCATTCCTCCGAGAAGAGACTTCATAGCTTTCTTTCCTTCTTTGTAACGCATGGATACGGATACAGTCATTCCAACCCATAACGGACCGGAAAGGGGAGGAAATGGTGCGATGATGGACAGGATCAGGTTTCTCAGACCGCTGACCAGATTGGAACGGCTGGAATTGAAATCAATATACTCATCATCTCTTGCCTGACGTGCCTCTGATACCAGAGTCTCTGTAGTAACAAAATCACCAAATGCAATAACATAGCACACCAGTGCCAGTGGCAATGCTTTGATAAACATAGATGCAGGAGGAATCCCTACGCCGAAGATACTCACCTGATCAATGATATCTTTGAACTGAGGAATCTTGATAAAAGTACCAATCTCCAGTCCCGGAGCATCCAGTTCGCCAACCAGAAGTCCTACTACCATTGCGATAAGATAGGGGAAAAGATTTCCGTATCTTGCAACCAGATCAAGAAACTTATTGTTTTTTCTCTTCTCCTGATATTTGTCAGAGAAGCTGATCAGGATCAGAAGACCTACACCTGCAACAATAGCCAGAGGATATTTGTGCATATTTCCATTCTCTCCCAGCTGCCCTGCCATAACTGTAACAGGTGCTGCAAGAAGGATTCCGCCTTTGACAGAATTGGGAACTGCATGAACAAATTTATCCGCCAGTCTGGTCACACCCATAAAGATAAATACCAGACCTACCAGCATCTGCAGTGCGATCATAGCCTGTATTCGCTCTTTTCCTATAGGGAAGCCTTCCAGAAATACAATAGTCAGCGGCAGTGTGGGTGTGATCCACCCCGGTACTACCGGATCGCCAAGCAGGCTGTGAAGCAGATAAAGGAAGGTTTCAATAATTACACAGCTCCACGCCAGCTCATAAGGAAGCCCCAGATACTGCTCCAGATACGGAACAGCAGCCAGCGCAGTAACGCCCAGGATCAGACCCTGAATGAACTCAACAGATTCTATCTTGTAGTGTATAAATGGAAGTCTTATCTGAAATGGTCCAAAGGGGATGTAGGGCAGTTCATTTTCTCTTCTTTGTGTTCTTGTATTTGCCATACAAATTCTCCTTTTCAGTGAATTGTTAGATTACTTCTATGTTTCACCTTGTATATTCTATCTTTCTTGTTAATTTTTAGACAATCCAGATTTTAATAAAATCCAATCCGACCGGAAAAAATTTGAAGCTTATAACGTCCAAACGTATCTTCAGTTAGATTGGATTTCAATATCACAGGATTTCTGTATCTTATTTATTTCTATCGCTTACTGGCTTACTTATTTCTGTTCTTCTTTACAAAGAGGGCAAGCAGGATACCGACGATGGTCACTGCCATGTTCAGAAGAAGGATCATTCTCGGAGCACTGCTTCCGCCTACTTTAGTAATGTATCCCGCAAGGCTTAAGATTGTGTAGTTCGCGATGCTGGATGCGATCATTACCAGTGAGGTTGCTGTTCCCTTATTCTCAGGGAAGAACTCTGCTGTGGTGGAAACTGCCAGCTGGAGAACTCCGCCTGCACCTGCATATCCGATTACAAAGCCGCCTACCAGACAGATAAACGGGGCCTGGATAAAGTAGCAGAGAGCCAGCATGATTGTGGAGATTAACGGATAGAGGATCAGAACGTTAATCTCTTTCAGACCTTTTTTGATAAAAGCTGCTGTTGCAAGGATGGCAGTTGCAGTTCCCAGGGCATACAGGGACTGGATCTTTGAAGGGTCTGCCATACCGTAGGAACGGGCAAGCTCCTGGTTACAGTTCAGCCATAACATAAAGGTTGAGGAGCTGGTGAATCCGATCAGGATTGCTGCGATCGCTGCAGGGGAAATCTTGTGTCCGGATTTCTTCTTATCAGCTTTAGCCTGTACTTTCTTCTCTCTCGCCGGGAAAGGAAGGATCAGTATCAGGATTCCGTCAATGAGGATCGCGATACCTGCAACAATAAAGATTGTCTTGTATGACATATTTGCAGATGCTACGATTCCAATCAGGAACGGAAGCAGGAACTGGCTCAGGCAGATGGAAAATTTTGTAAACAGGTTGGCTACTGACGGGTTGTTTACATAGATTTCCATACAGGTAGGGCTTACGCAGGTATCAAGGAAAGAGTTTGCGATTCCGCCGATCACTGCAAAGGCATATCCCATTGCCATGGATGTGGAATTGGCCATTCCAAAGAAGTATGCCACATAACAGAGCACACCGATAATTCCGCTCAGTTTTCTTCCATATTTGTCAGAGAGAGGACCGGAGAAAGGAAGGGAAATCAGACGTCCCAGTCCAAGGGCTGCAATTACAGATACTACCATACTTACATCCAGGGTGCCATCAGCCAGGGGCTTCGCACCCCAGGCAGCTGCAAACTCCGGTTTGTACTGCCCCAGGATAGAAGCACCGATTCCATGGATGAAATAGGTGAAATATGCTGCAAGGGAGGTGAAAATGAGCATTTTGTTTGTTTTCTGTTTCATTTTGGTCTCCTAGGTTATTGTGAAGTCATTTGTCATTGCTTGTTATTGCTTGTTGCTGTTCATGATTATTTGTTTTCGTTTTCTTCCTGGAATTTCTGGTATTCAGCTGTTGGCATTTCCAGTCCTGTGTAGAGCTTGTAAGCTGCAGCTCCCT
>CAKRYE010000080.1 GCA_934426285.1 uncultured Blautia sp. | reverse complement strand
CCCACAAGGCTCATGGTCCCATTGAGCACATTCCAGAACTGCGGAAATTCATCCAGTGATGTTTTTCTGATAAATTCTCCTATCCCGGTTTTTCTGGTTCCGTCGGGCAGGATTTTATTTCCTATTACACGGGGGTCGAAATCAATCTTAAACATACGGTCATCACTCATTTTATTCTGTGCCATAAGTTCTGCCCTGCGTTCTTCTGCATCCATATACATGCTTCGGAATTTGTACATTTTAAATGGTTTTCCATTCTGACCGATCCGTATCTGCGAGAAGAAGATCGGCCCCGGAGAGCTGATATAAATGGCCGGTGCCACAAAGATAAAGATAATCCCTGTCAGAAGACAGCCTGCCAGTCCACCCAGGATATCCAGTGCTCTTTTGGCAAATGCCTGTCTGTCCGTAGCATAGTTCATAGTGGTCGTCAGAACTGTATATCCACCTATTGTCTCTACAAATTGTTTCTGCCCGGGGGTGCTTCTGACTTTTGCCAGGTTCACATGAACTGCCATTCCCATTTCCAGCAGTTCATTTATCAGTTCATGGGGGTATGGATAAGACGCATCTACGTTTACAAAAACTTCATCTACCCATTGCTGACAAATATAGGATGCAGCATTCTCTAAATCTGCCACAACCGGAATTCCTTCAATTTCCCTGCCTGCTATATTTTTATCAATGATTATGAGACCATTGATGTTGTATCGATTATAATTGTGATTTTTTACATTCCGGATTACTTTTGACGCAAGATCATAATTTGTTACAATATAAAGTGAATGTTCTCCACCTTCTGCCATTTTATGGATCAGGTGTTTTTTCCATATTATTCTTGTGCCATAGGACAGGAGTATATAAAAGACTCCCATAAGATACAGAACTGTCCTTGAGAAGCTGTGTCCGTTACTGACAGTGAACAGATACAGACCACTTGCCAGTTCTATCAGGATCATCTGCTGGATAACAGAACGTAATTCCTGATAATAGCCTCTTCTCAGAACGCCTTTATAAGATTCAAAAATAATGATCAGAAATAAATCTGCCAATATCACAAAGAATATCATGTTGTGATATATTCCCAGTTCAAATATGTTCCGAACAGAACCATTTCGAACCAGATATGCCAGTATTAAAGACAGAAATAAACACACAAGATCTAAAAATATAAAGTCCTTGTGTTTATACCATCCTCTTGATTTTTTTCTATACATACGCCTTCCTTAGTTTCTCCTTCTTTTTCTCATACTTTTTTTATTATTTCCAGCCCAACCTCCATATCCACGCTCCTTCCAAACATTTCTATGGAAACCCAGGCTTTTCTTTTGTGTCTGTTGATTTTTCTGATATAACCTTCCATGCCCTGCAATGGTCCTGTGAGTATCCTGACCTGATCATTTTCTATGATTCCTGTGGACATGGCTACCAGCTGTTCTTCTTTTCCCAGCTTCAGAAGCAGCTCTACTTCTTCCTGAGATAAGGGGATGATCTCATCTCCTGTTCCCAGAAGTCTGGTCATTCCTGTGACTTTTCTCAGGTTTTCAGCCAGCTGTTCCAGATTTTCGGCAATTAAAAAGACATATCCGGGAAAGAGGATTCTTTCCTGGATATGCCATTTGCCTTGAAATCGTTTCTTCTGTTGATAGTAGGGAATAAAGCAGCGTTTTAGTATATCGCTGCTTATCAGCCGCTGACATTGACAGCGGATGTTCTCTTCTGTGCCTGTTCGCACCTGCATCACATACCACATTGGATATCTTACCTCCGTATTTTGGGTATGCTTCGCCATTCTGCCTGTATTTCAAGACAGATTCTCTTCAAGATATGTAAATCAATATCCTTAAACGCGGCAAAGCGACGATTCAAAGACTATAGACCTTTTGTCTTATCTACACGTTATTATAGCTTTATTGCCAAAAAGATGCAATAATTTTTGGTACTTTTTATCATTTACCTGTTGTTGTATCAGTTGGTGTTTCCGTAGGTTCTGCCGTTGGTCGTACCATCATGTCGTCCAGTACACCGATATCTTCCACTGTCTCTTTGCCGGCCAGCTTTTCTTTGTATTCTGTGCGTTCTGCACGTTCCTGGCGGTTTACCTTTACAACAAACAGAAGGCCTGCCACCAGAGCAATAACCAGCACATAGTAGAGCACTGAGGACATGAATTTATTTTTTTTATGTTTGTGTCTGCGAGATTTTCGTGACATTGAACTGTTCCTCTCTTATCAGATTATTTTGCATCTTTTGTAAAGATTGCAAGAGGTCCCATGCCTTTGAATTCGCCTTTAATCACAAGATTTGGCTGGTCAGAGCCTACCTCGTCCTCAACGATCCAGCTCATCAGATCATCCTCTGCGTCAGCAGTTTCATCTGTGTCAGCAGTCTCATCTGCGTCGTCTGCCGCATCAGCTTCCTCTTCTTCTTTTTCCGGATATGCGAAGCTCAGTTCAGGCTCTGCAAGATAGTTAAGCTCTCCTGTAGAAGCATCTGCCTGTACAACAATGCTGTCCGGGATTGTGAATGGCTCTATCTCTGTAAGAAGGCTCAGGTCGCCCTCTGCAGCATCAACATCAAAGTCTGCATCATTAGCAGTTACAAGGCTCTTCCAGTCAACACTGTCAATGTCACAGTTTACCTGTGCGTCAAGGGAACCGGACATGTCATAGGAGTAATCATCTGACATCTTGATCGCCATATCTATAAGACTGCTTGCGCTGACATAGTCATCCAGGTTGATGGTCTGTCCGTTGTCCAGTGTGACCTCTTTGTTCTCTGTATCTGTCAGATCATCGATAAAATCTGTCAGAGTAAAGCCTGCTTTCTGATCTTTCAGCTTCTTCGCTGCATCAGCTACATTTTTGTCTGCATATTTCTCTGGCGAAATCTTCTTGGTTACGATCGGAACCTTCTCGATCAGCATTACAGGTCCAAGTGAATCGAAGGTGGCTGTGACTTCGCCTGTGGCTTTGTCCAGCTTCTCAATTGCAACAAAGGCAACTTTTCCTGTTGTCGGATTGACTTGCATCAGAAGTACGTCTTTCTTCTTCACGTCCTTGGCAGCTTCGATGGTAAGGGTTGTTTTGATGGCACCATCTGTTTCATATGTGATCTTATCATCTTCCTTAATAACCAGATCTACGAAAGGTGTAAGAGGCTCATACAGGGAGGGATTTACTTTCTTCTCTGTGTTTGTTTTAATTGTTTCTGTTGTATCTACCTTAAGGTCTTTCAGAACCTCATTCATGGTTACCTTGGTATTATCATCATTTACTTTTGTTACTACCTCTGCAACTTTTTTATCCTTGTAGGCACCTGTGTCAACATCTTTTACGATCAGTTCCTGTTTGTTTGACAGATTTCCCTCAACTACCTTTGGAGCTTCTGGAATGATCTGTCCGATACTTGGGGCTGCATATACATTGGCAGATGCTGCAATTGTCATTGCTGCAAGTAAAATGCTGAAATATTTTCTTTTCATAAGAATGCCTTCCTTTCTGTCTTCTTCTGCTGGCTCTATTCTTATTTACGGTTACTCTATAACAAGGCGGTTGAAAACAGCAGCCTGTCATACTTTTTCATAAAATAAACGGATGATCAATTCCTGGAGTGCATCTTCATCCACATGGAACTCATCATGAAGATCTCCCTCCCGGTCTGTTCCCGGAAGCTGCTCTATACTGTCCTCTGTGAATTCTGCTTTCTTAAGAGTCTTCACAAGTCCCAGATACTGGTTACGTGTCACACTTGTCTGGATATAATCGTCCATCACATCGAGGGAATCCCATGATTTCTCAAGGTCATTCTCATCCATGGACTGCATCTTCTCAACATAGGCTGTGAGATAGGCTTTCTGTCTCTGCATACGGCCCTCATTGCTGAAGGACTCCTCTGTATTCCTGTACTGAAGGAAATCCTTTATGTTGCTGTCATCCAGGGTAACCTGTGCACCCTCTGCCATCTCCGGATATTTCTCCTGAAGATCGTTGTTTGGCACTGTAAGCGTGATCCCGCCTGCCAGCTCATTGATATAGGGCATGGAATCCTGGTTTGTCACTACATAGCGCTTCACAGGGATATCTCCAAGGAGAAGGGATACAGCCTCGCAGAGACTCTCACAGCTTACCTTTCCCCCATCGCCATAGCTGTAGGCATATCCGATGTGCGTGGTATAGAGTCCCTTGTCATTACCGTTCATTGTATATCTGCGGATATCAGTCATGGTATCACGGTTAATGGAGAGAATGGTCATCCTGCGGTTCTTCTCATCCATCACCACCAGAGCTATGCTGTCTGCCCTGGCTTTATTTCCATACTGGGAGGAAGCTTCCAGCTTGCCTGTGGAGTCCACACCGGCATAGAGAATATTTGTGATACGGTTATTATACTGATATTCCTGACCTTTGTAAACAATATTTCTATAACTGTTGCCCACATTGTGGGTGTTCCCTGCAGTGATCTGCATAGATTTCTGCTTTGTCTGTTCCATATGGATAAAAACTGCTGCAAACAAAGCTACAGCCAGGCAGATCACCAGACTGATGATGATCTGTTTCTTATTTACAGGGTTATTTCTTCTTTTCTTTCTCATTCTTCTTAACGCTCTTTCCATAGCCGTATCCGTAGCCATAGCCGTAACCATAGCCATATCCATAGCCATAGTGTTTTTCATAAACCGGTGCTTTGTTCAGCACTGCGCCGAGGAGACGGATACCTGCATACTGTATCTGCTGCTTCGCCTTATCAGCCTGTGCTCTGTCTGTCCTTCCGCTCTCCACAACAAGGACAGTTCCGTCGCACTGTTTGGCGATCAGCAACCCGTCGATAACCAGATTCAGCGGCGGAGTGTCTACGATCACATAATCATAAACGCTTCGCACGAATTCCATCAGTTCTGCAAACAACGGACCTGATACCAACTCACTGGGGTTTGGTGCCACTGCACCTGTAAAGATCATGTCAAGGTATTTGTCATCTGTGCGGTAGATAATCTTCTCTTTGCTGATATTTCCGCACAGGTATTCGCTTAATCCCTTCTTCTCACCTACAATATCATATCTGTTCTGTATGGTAGAATTACGGATATCGCAGTCTATAAAGAGGATCCTCTTCTCAAGTCCCGCCATGCTCTTTGCCAGGCGGAAGGCTATTGATGATTTACCCTCATTTGCAACGGAGCTTGTTACAGCTATTGTTTTAATATTGCTTCCACTTAACTGGATGTTTCCACGCAGAACATTGATGGCCTCATTTACGCGGAAAGATACATCTGACACATGTGGATGTATTACCTCTGTCTGTCTTCCCGTATATCCGGATTCTTTTACAAGATCCTGAAACAGGGATTCAATATTGTTATCTTCTCTGTCCATCTTCTACTCTTTCTTCTCTTCGTAATAAGGAACCACACTGAGTACCGGGATATCCAGATATCTCTTCAGGTCATCCTCTGTCTTTAATGTGGTGTCTGTCATGTAACGTACGCAGATCAGTCCGCAGGCTGCGATAAGTCCCAGCAGAAGTCCGATTGCCAGATATTTGGTCAGTGCAGGAGTGATCTCATCCACTGCCTCTGCCTCTGAGTAATCGATAACTGTAGGTTCGCTGCTTCCTACCACCTGGTAAATACGGTCCAGTCCGATGTTCATCAGACTGTTTGCAATATCTCTGCACAGTTCCACGTCACCGCAGGTAACTGTGATGGTAATAATATGGGAATTGTCCGGATTCGTTACACTGACCAGTTTACTGAGTTCTCTGTAATCCAGATTCAGATCCAGTTCTTTGATGACTTGTTTGAGAACATTACGGCTCTTGATGATCTTCGCATAGTCCTCTGTAAGCTCTGAACTCAGCTGCAGGTCAGAAACTGTGATCACGGATTCATTGTTTGTGATAAAAATGGACGCGTCTGCCTGATAAGATGGTTTCACTCCCACCAGATAATAGACACCTGCCAGCATTGCTGTGATCAGCATGGTAAGCAGGATAATTTTCCAACGGTTAACCAGTACCCAGAAAAGTTCCACAAGGTCTATGGTGTCTTCCTGCTGTATGATCGTCTCAGTGACCACAGGCTGCGCAGGATTTTCCCGGGTATTCTTTGCCTCTTTTATCAAATTCTTGGTTCTCCTTCCTTATATGATCAAACCGGAATTATTACAGGCCGGTCCGTACTTTGTAAATTGTAATATTATTTCTGACATTCTTCAAGTGTATTTGACAAATTTCCTTCTGTTTTCCCCATTTTTTACAATTGCGGAAGGATTTTCAATAAAAATTTTGTCAGCATATTCCTGTCCCATTTTGCTGATGACTTTTTTGTATGCTTCTCCTATGCGGCAGATCCTGTACCGGCTGTCGTGGCAGTCAGAGCCTACGAAGTGAAGGAGGTCTTCTTTCATCAGCTTTCTGCAGAATCTTTTTGTATAAAATCCGCTTTTTCCCAGAATGCTGTCTGCATTTACCTGTATATAGGCTCCCATCTGTGCCAGGTCTCTGATCAGTTTCAGGTCACCCCAGAGGTTGTCGCAGCGTTCTGCATGTGCGATGATGGGGCGGTAGCCTACGATGATAAGGCTGCGGAGGCGTTCTTCTATGTAGCTGTATTCTGCATTTCCTGAAAATTCTACCAAAACATAGCCGGAGTTTGCCATTGTACTGACACTTCCTTCATCCAGCATTCTGCTCATCTGCATGTTTGCATGGAATTCACAGCCCAGGTATACGTGGAGGTTCGTGTCGTATTCTTTATTGAGTTCCTGTACGCATTGCTGTACCAGTGCGAATTGTTTCCGGATGGTCTGGATTGGGGTTTCGAACATCTGGTTTCTGAAGTGCGGGGTGGCGATGATGTGGCGTACACCTTGTTCGTATTCCATGCAGAGCAGTCTGCGGGTTTCCTCCAGGTCCTGTGCTCCGTCGTCCACTCCCGGAATCAGATGGCAGTGGATATCAAATAAACCGTGATCTGTCATATTTCTTTTTCATCTCCCTTTGTTACGGATAACATCAAAAACACCGTCCCTATATAAAGTTATACAGAGACGGTGTCTGAATATTATGATTATGCTCTATTATTCTTCTGCAGCTTCCTCAGCCGGTGCCTCAAGAGCTTTCATGCTCAGGCTGATCTTCTTGTCTTCGCCGTTGAAGTCAACAACCTTAGCTTCGATCTCCTGTCCGATTGACAGTACGTCTGCAGGTTTGGCAACGTGCTCTCTGGAAATCTGGGATACGTGAAGGAGTGCATCTACTCCAGGTGCAAGTTCTACGAATGCGCCGAAGTCTGTCATACGTGCAACTTTACCTTTAACTACGTTTCCTACAGCGAATTTCTCAGCTGCTGTGAGCCATGGGTTCTCTTCCGGGAATTTCAGGGAAAGTGCGATCTTCTCTCCGTTGATCTCTTTGATAAGAACTTTAACTTTATCGCCAACAGTGAATACTTTCTT
>CAKRYE010000079.1 GCA_934426285.1 uncultured Blautia sp. | reverse complement strand
GTGGCAGCTATCGTAGGCGGTGGCGGCGGCGGACGTCCGAACATGGCTCAGGCCGGCGGAAAGAATCCTGCCAAAGCTCAGGAGGCAGTAGACGCAGCAGCAGGAATCCTGGAAGGTCAGTTAAAATAATTTCAAAAATTAACCAAAAAGATGTTGACGAACCAAGAGCCGATGATATATAATATCACTTGTGCAAGAAAAATACCCAGACAGTTGTATTTTAGCACAATCTACAACTGGAGGGAGGTTAGGTGTGAGTCTATGTCAAACGTTATCGTAAAAGAGAACGAGACTTTAGATAGCGCTCTTCGCAGATTCAAGAGAAGCTGTGCAAAAGCAGGAATCCAGCAGGAAATCCGCAAAAGAGAGCATTACGAGAAACCAAGCGTTCGTCGTAAAAAGAAATCTGAAGCCGCAAGAAAACGTAAATATAATTAATTGTGCGCAAAAATCCCTGGCAGTATGTCAGGGATTTTTAACATTATAAAGTATTACTGTGCTGCGAAATCTGCTGCAGGGCATGAAGCAGACAGAAAAATTTTGGGGGAAAGGAAGCAGGCTTGAAGGCAGAGAAAAATGGAAATTTAAAACAAAAGAAAAACTTTATATTACTGTTGCTCAGAAAATTGCTGAAACTGCTGTTTAACAGGATTTTCTATGTGGCATTTGCCATACTTATTCAGCTGGGCTGGATTTTTATCATGGTTTTGAAGATTGCGGCCTTTTCCCGTTATGTTGATATATTTATTGAAATTGTGGGAGTGGTGCTTGTTCTCTGGATTGTTAATAAAGAGATCAATCCTTCTTATAAACTGGCCTGGACCATGCTGATCTTAAGTCTTCCCATCCTGGGAGTAACTCTGTATTTTCTTTTTGGAAAGTCCAGAATTGCATCTATTATGGATCAGCAGTTTACGAAAAGGATAGAGGAGAGCAGTGAACTGATGCAGGATGATCCGGAGACTGTCAGTAGCCTTTTGGAAAGAGACCCTTCTGCTGCCATGCAGTCCCATTATATTTCCAGTGCGTCTCATTTTCCGGCACATCAGAATACTTCAGCTGAATATTTTCAGGTTGGGGATGATATGTTCCCTGTACTGGTGAAAGAACTGAAGCAGGCGCAGAAATATATTTTTATCGAATATTTTATTATTAATGACGGAGTGATGTGGAAGACAATTCTGGATATTCTGGAACAGAAGGCAGCAGAGGGAGTGGATGTAAGACTGATCTATGATGGCTTTGGATGTCTGACCACCTTACCTCACAAATATTATGAAGAGTTGCGGAAAAAGGGGATTGCCTGTCAGGTATTCAATCCTTTCCGTCCGATCCTCAATATTATCCAGAACAACCGTGACCACAGAAAACTGTGTATCATTGACGGATGGGTAGGATTTACCGGCGGGATCAATCTGTCAGATGAGTATATTAACCAGAAAGAACGATTTGGACACTGGAAAGATACGGCTATTATGCTGAAGGGAGAAGCGGTCTGGAATATGACGGTAATGTTTCTTCATATGTGGGCAGTGATTGGCCGTACAGAGGAAAAAATCGACTATGAAGTATATCTGCCCCACAAAAATCACCAGGAACAGTTTGTGGGAAATGGATTTGTCCAACCCTTCTGTGACACTCCGCTGGATGAGGAGATTGTAGGGGAGAATGTATATCTGAATATTATTAATAAGGCCAGACGGTATGTATATATCTGTACGCCATATCTGATCATAGACAATGAAATGATGACAGCACTGTGTCTGGCTGCCAAAAACGGAGTGGATGTGCGGATCATGACACCAGGTATTCCGGATAAGAAGCTGGTATTTCTGCTGACCCAGTCCTATTACAGACAGCTGCTGGAAAACGGAGTAAAGATTTATGAGTATCAGCCTGGATTTCTCCATGCAAAAACCTTTGTAAGCGATGATGAGGTTGCAGTTGTGGGAACCATCAATCTGGATTACCGAAGCCTGTATCTGCATTTTGAAGACGGTGTGTGGATCTACGGTAATGAGGTGATCTGGTCTATGAAAGAGGACTTTGTGCAGACCCTGGAGTATTGCCATACAGTGACCCTGGACTCCTGTAAAAACCGGAAAATTCCGGTGCGTATCATGCAGAATGTACTTCGGGCCTTTGCGCCTATGCTGTGATGTGCTGATGCTGCCATATGTGATCAGCGGTTTGGGGAATTAGGAGATTTATGAAGAAATTTAGAACTGTATACCATACAATAGATACACACAGGATCAGCCCTGGAAAAACTGTCCGTTTTGCAGTGCTGGCAGATCTCCATGGACTGGAATTTGGTCCGGGAAATGAACGGCTGATACAAAAAATACATGAATGCTCTCCGGATGCAGTGCTGATATCCGGAGATGTGATCGTGCGGAATTGTACAGACACCTTCTATACAGCAGCAGAGCTTCTGTCCAGACTGGCAGAAAGTTATCCGGTGTTTTATGCGCTGGGAAATCATGAATATAAATTATATGCTGCAGATCCCGGAGAGAATGGGCTGGCAGAAGAATATCTGAAATATGAAGAAAGACTGAAAAAGGCCGGGGTAAGGATCCTGCATAATCAGTGTGAGCTTCTGGAGACAGAGGACTGTTGCTTTGCTGTGTATGGTCTGGAAATTCCCCTGATTTACTATAAAAAGCCAAAATCCCCCATGCTGCAGACAGGAGAAATCGAACAGCTGATCGGAAAACCTGATCAGGATAGGGTCAATCTGCTGCTGGCCCATAATCCCAAATATGGGAATGCTTATTTTGAATGGGGGGCAGATCTGATTTTCTGTGGCCATTATCATGGAGGGGTTATGAGATTTGGCAGGAACAGAGGAGTTCTTTCTCCTCAGTTTCAGTTATTTCCCCCTTATTGCTGTGGGGCTTTTCACAGGAAAAATCAGCATATGTATGTAAGTGCCGGTCTTGGAGAGCATACAATTCCGGTGAGGATCCACAATCCCAGAGAGCTGTTGATAGTGGATTACAGAGGAAGAGAGGAAAAATAATGGGAATACCCATAAAGCTTGAGGTATTTGAAGGTCCGTTGGATCTGCTGATGCATCTTATTGAGAAAAATAAAATAGATATCTATGATATTCCTATTGTTGAGATCACAGATCAGTATATGGAGTATATTCATGCCATGGAGCGTGAGGACCTGGGAATCATGAGTGAGTTTATGGTTATGGCTGCCACTCTTCTGGATATTAAATGTCGGATGCTTCTGCCCAAGGAAGTAAACGAGGACGGAGAGGAAGAGGATCCCAGGGCAGAGCTGGTGGAAAAGCTTTTGGAATATAAGATGTATAAATTTATGTCTTATGAACTGAAGGACAAAATGGATGAAGCGGCCAATTCTTTTTTTAAGGGGCCTACCATACCAAAGGAGGTTGCTGTATACAGGGAACCGGTAGACACTTCCCAGCTTCTGGCAGGACTGACTCTGGAGAAATTAAATGCCATTTACAAATCCATCATCCGCCGCCAGGAGAATAAGCTGGATCCCATCCGCAGTAAATTTGGAACCATTGAGAAAGAGGAGGTCAGCCTTTCGGAGAAAATGCTGGAGATGAAAGAATTTGCCAGAACCCATAAGAAGTTCAGCTTCCGGAACCTTCTGGAGAGCCAGTGTTCCAGAGTTCAGGTGATCGTAACCTTTCTCTCTGTGCTGGAGCTGATGAAAATGGGACATATCCAGGTGGAACAGAAGGAACTTTTTGATGATATTTCCATTGAAGTAAAGACAGATCCGGATACCTGGAAAAATCTGACAGAATTTGCAGAAGAAGGATAAGTATAAGGAGTATTCAGTGAAAATGAAAGAACTAGAGGGAGCCATCGAGGCGATCCTTTTTGCAATGGGAGAATCGGTGGAGCTGTCCCGGATAGCCAAAGCAATCAATATGGACACCAAAACAACGGAGAAGCTCATTCACAATATGATGGACCGGTATGAGCAGGAGGAAAGAGGAATTCAGATCATAGAATTGGGGGATTCCTATCAGATGTGCACCAGAAAGAAGTATTATGAATATCTGATCAATATTGCCCTCCATCCCCAGAAGCCGGTACTTACAGAGGTAATGCTTGAGACTCTTTCTATTATTGCATATAAACAGCCTGTGACAAAGGCAGAACTGGAGAAAATCCGAGGAGTTAAATGTGACCATGCGGTAAATAAGCTGGTAGAATATAATCTGGTAAGGGAACTGGGAAGACTGGATGCACCCGGAAAGCCTATTCTCTTTGGAACCACAGAGGAGTTTCTGCGAAGCTTCGGGGTACAGGATCTGGATGAACTGCCTATGCCGGATCCGGTCAAGGTAGAGGATTTTAAGGCAGAGGCAGAAGAAGAGGTCCAGCTGAAACTGGATATATGATCAGAGATCAGGAGGGAACAGCTATGCCAACCACATATGCACATGATTTGTTTGGAAGAGAAGTATACAGGAGATTGCCGTCGGATATGAAGGGAGTGATCCGCAGACATGGAGATCTGTACAGGATCGGACTTCATGGACCGGATATTCTGTTTTATTATATGGTTTCCAAAAATCCGGTCACTCAGTTTGGAGTTGACATGCACAGAGAGAAGGCAAAAGCCTTTTTTGAAGAGGGAATGAGCCAGGTGCGCCGAAATAAGGATGAAGCACTTCTGGCATATCTTCTGGGTTTTGGATGCCATTATATGCTTGATTCCGCATGCCATCCTTATGTGAACCGTATGGCAGAAGAGGGAGTGATTCCTCACATTGTGTTGGAAAAAGAATTTGACCGTGTGCTTATGAAGGAAACCGGAAGGGATCCGGATCATTATTATCCGGCCTGTGGTATTGTGCCAAGGATGGAATATGCCAGAGTGATCCACAGAGCAATGCCTCTGGTGAAAACAGTAAATATTTATATTTCTGTCAAAATGATGAAGCTTCTGACCAATTTTATGGTATGTGATGATCATGGCAGAAAGCGCCGAATCATAGGAAAGCTTCTGAGTCTTGGCGGAAAATCTGCAGGCGCGGTCATTGAGCATTTTATGACTGCAGAAGCAGTGGAGCAGGCAAAAGCTCCTATGCCTGAACTGGAGAGGCTTTACAGAGAGGCCATTCCTGAGACAGTGGAATATCTGAAGGAGCTTTATACCCTAAGGGAAGGGGCTTATCATCTGAGTGCCAGATGGAACCGGACTTATAATGGATGATCTGACAGTACCCTGAACATATTTTTTCTGAACGGATATAGTCATATTCCGGACATGCAGGCATAAATTATCTTATAGATAAGATTTCTGAGCATGTGAGGTGGAATATGAGAATGAAGCATATTGCCGCTGTCATTATTGTGACGGCGGTATTGTTGTTTACACAGACTTATGCTTCCGTGTGGGGAGAGGATGATGAAATACCTCAGCTGGTAGATATGACGCCGGTTGCAGAGGAGCCGAAGGCTCTGTATGCTTTATCAGCAGTTCTTATGGATGGGGATTCGGGAAGAGTACTTTATGATAAGAATGGAGAAACACCTCTGGCAAATGCCAGCACCACGAAGGTACTTACCTGTATTGTGGCACTGGAAAGTGCGCCGGGAGATGATTATGTTCAGATTTCTCAAAATGCGGTCTCCCAGTCAGAAGTGAAGCTTGGGCTTCAGAAGGGAGAACAGTATTATCTGGAGGATCTGCTGTATTCCCTGATGCTTAAGAGTCATAATGATACTGCAGTTGCAATTGCAGAGCATTGCGGCGGTACAGTGGAAGGCTTTGCCAGAATGCTGAACCGAAAAGCGAAGCAGATAGGATGTGAGGACACTTATTTTATTACACCCAACGGGCTAGATGCAGAGGATGAGAATGGAAAGCATCACACAACTGCAAAAGATCTGGCTCTGATCATGAGATATGCCATCAGAAACCAGACATTTCTCCACATTGCACAGACCAGAGACTATACATTTTCGGAGATTACCGGAAAGAGAACTTTTTCTGTACATAATACGAATGCACTTCTGGACAGGATGGAGGGCGTTCTTGCCGGAAAAACAGGTTATACTTCCCAGGCAGGCTATTGTTATGTATGTGCCTGGGAAAAGGGTGGCAGGACATTTATAGTCAGTCTTCTGGGGTGCGGATGGCCCAACCATAAAAACTATAAATGGAGTGATACAGAAAAACTGCTGAGCTTTGGAGATTATAATTTTGATTATAAAACTTACTGGCAGGAGCCGCAGGCAAAAAGAATCCTGGTGACAGATGGGGCTGCAGATAACCGGGAGATAGGAGCGGAAGTTTATCTGAGGGGAAAGTGCAGTGTGACGGCACAGGACAGAAAAAAAGAAATTCTTCTGAGAAAAGGAGAGACCGTAACCTGCAGGACGGAAATTCCCTCCAAAGTCACTGCACCTGTTCTTAAGGGCGAAAAACTGGGGCGTATTGCCTATTATCTGGATGGAAAACTGATAGACGCTTATCCGGTTTATGCAGAGAAATCCGTGGAAAAGATCGGCTTTAAATGGTATGCGGAAAAGGTATTTCATGACTTTTTCCATTAACGGAAAATAATCAGGAACAATTTAATGATTTAAAGGGTTGAAATATTGAGGCGATATTGATATAATAAATCCCAACAGCAAAAATTACAGGAAAGACAGAGGAAAGAGATATGGACCAGTTAGAAATACTCAGAGAGAGCCTTGGACAGTGTGATGAGATCATCCTGGATGCCCTTATTATGCGAAATAGAATCGTAGAGGACATTATGGCATATAAAGAAGCCAATGGGCTTCAGATCCTGCAGCCGGAGCAGGAAGCAAAACAGAAAGAATGGCTTGAGAACAGAATGGAAGGCAGACGCCACAAAGATGAGGTAGCTGATGTATTTGACTGCATCCGTACCAACAGTAAACGCATCCAGGCAAGAAAGCTCTTCAACTACAATATTGTGCTGATCGGTTTCATGGGTGCGGGAAAATCCACAATTTCTGATTTCCTTAAGAACGTATTTGCTATGGATGTGGTAGAGATGGATCAGATCATTGCCGAAAGACAGGGAATGAGTATTTCTGATATCTTCGAAACATACGGTGAGCAGTATTTCCGTGATCTTGAGACAAATCTGCTTATTGAAATGCAGTCCCGTAGTAATGTGGTAATCTCCTGCGGCGGTGGTACTCCTATGAGAGAGTGCAATGTAATAGAGATGAAGAAGAATGGACGGGTTGTTCTCCTCACTGCGAAACCGGAGACAATCTTGGACCGTGTCAAAGACAACCATGACCGTCCGCTGATCGAGAACAACAAGACAGTTCCATTCATTGCGGATCTGATGGAGAAACGCCGCGCCAAATACGAGGCAGCAGCAGACATTATTATCGAAACAGACGGCAAGAGCGAACTGGAGATCTGCGAGGAACTGGTACACAGACTTCGTACTATGGATGAATAAATTGCTATAAAAAGGCATTCGCTGAGAACTTTTTTATTCTTAGCGGATGCCTTTTTTGTGTTAGCTTGTCTTATAATCCCATTCCTTCTGTGCCTGCTCAATCACATACTTCTTAAATGCTTCCACAACCGGTGGATGGTATACGTTCTTCAGCATCGCCATATAGAAGTTTCTCTGCCAGCTTGG
>CAKRYE010000078.1 GCA_934426285.1 uncultured Blautia sp. | reverse complement strand
CAGGCATCTCTGGCAACTCAGCCTGGCTCTGTTGATGTGGCAATCTTTGCATTTTCCATCTATATTCCTCTTGCAATTTTTGTGATCATGTTTATCTGTCTTATGAAGAATGACCTTGAGAAGAGATATCCTGAGATCATGGCAGAGCTACAGAAAAGAAAAGAAGCAAAATAAAGAATAACAACGAGGGGACGGAGCTGACAATAAGGTTCTGTCCCTTTTTGCCAATCAGAAAATATGAGGAGGCTGAAAATGAATACAATAAAAAAACAGGGAAAAATAATTGTAAAAGAAACTCATTTTTCTTATGAAGATGGAACCATATTTTATCCTTTTGGAACAACGATTTATGCATTGGCATATCAGAATAAAGAGCTGATTGAAGAAACCTTTGCTACACTTGAAAAATCTCCTTTTAATAAAGTGAGAATGTGTGTATTTCCAAAATACTATGATTATAATAAAGAAGAGCCGCAGTACTTCCCATTTGAAAAAACAGATGGAAAATGGGATATGAAAAAACCATGTGAAGAATTCTGGCATCGTTTAGAAACATATATTAAAAGACTTGGAGCACTTGGTATTCAGTGTGATTTGATCCTGTTTCATTCGTATGATAAGTGGGGATTTTCCAATCTTATGAGAGAAGAAGCTCTGGAGTATCTTGAGTATGCTGTGAAACGCTTAAGCCCGTTGCCAAATCTCTGGTGGAGTCTTGCAAATGAATATGACTTGATGGCATATAACCAGGAAGACTGGGAATGTTTTGCAGAATTTATACATAAGCAGGATGCATATGGACATTTGTTAAGCAATCATCATATGATACATCCGTGGGATTTTTCCAATCCGTATACGACACATATTTGTCTACAGACAAACCAATTGGAAGAACTATCTGCAATGATAAAAAAATATAAGAAACCATTGATTGTTGACGAATGTGGATATGAAGGAAATATTCCAATGCATTGGGGAAATCTGTCCGGTTTTGAGATGGTGCATCGCTTTTGGACAGTGTGTATGCAAGGGGGATACTGCTCACATGGAGAAACTTTTGCAAATGAAAATGACATTCTCTGGTGGAGCAAAGGTGGAAAACTGATTGGAGAAAGTCCGAAAAGAATCGGATTTTTACGTGAGATTCTTGAATCATTGCCTGGACCGCTTACATTTAGTGGGATGGATTATACAGAAGAAGAATTTGAAGGCATGAAAACAATGATCCCAGAAGAACAGAAACAGATTCCATTTATGAGATTATTGTTAAGAGTACCATGGGACGAGGCCAGAGCACTGATGAATCTGGCAAGAGAGCAGGCTGGAAATTATAAGGATGAAGCATACATGGTTTATTACGGAAAACATTGTACTACTGTTGGAAAACTGAATCTTCCAGTGGAAAACGAATATGATGTAGAAGTGATCGATATCTGGGAGATGACAAGAGAAAGAGTATTAGAATCCGTGAGCGGAGAAGTAGAAGTTTCATTACCTGGAAAAGAAGGAATGGCGGTTCTTGCATTAAAAAAATAATTTAACCGAATAAGCTGCGAAGCAGCATTCGGTGTAGAGCCGCGTAGCGAAGCGGATGATTTTATCCGCTTGACTCGCTGCGATACGCCAGAAAGGAAGATAAAAAATGATGAAATTATATGATTTTAGAACAGAATACAGAGAAAATCCTATCGGACTTACTGCTAAGGAACCAAGATTTTCATGGAAAATAGAGTCACAGGAGAAGGATACTTTACAGACAGCATATGAAATTCATGTGACAGATGAAAATGGAAAGCTTGTATGGAACAGTGGAAAAAAAGTATCAGATCAGTCTGTTCTGATTTCTTATGAAGGTGAAGCACTGATCTCAGAAATGCTGTATACTGTGCAGGTATTTGTTGCAGACAATCATGGAAATACAGAATCTGTTGAAGGTACGTTTGAGACAGGAATTTTTGACAATACAGAGTTTAAAGCACAGATGATCACAAGCGATTTTCCGGAAGAAGAGACAGCGTGCCCGGTATTTGGAAAGACATTTGTACTTGATAAAAAGGTAAAGAAAGCCCGCCTGTATGCAACAGCGCATGGTGTTTATGAGATGACACTGAACGGACAGACCGTAGGTGATTACCGTATGGCACCGGGCTGGACAAGCTATCATAACAGACTGCAGTATCAGATTTACGATGTAACAGAAATGCTTGCTACAGATAATAAAATTGAGATCACAGTTGGAAACGGCTGGTATAAAGGAATTCTCGGTTTCTACTGTCAGCCAAATCAGTATGGCACAAAGGTGGGAGCATTTGCGGAGCTTCATGTGGAATATGAAGATGGAAGCAAAGAGGCGATCTCTACAGATGAAACATGGTCTGTAAAAACAGGAGAGATCTGCTACAGTGAAATCTATATGGGTGAGACGATCGACACAGATGCACCGAAGATCACAGAGGGAAAAGTTGTTGTTAAGGAATTTGACAAAACCGTCTTAACTGCACAGGAAAATGAGCCTGTCCGCATCACAAAGAAGATTTCCGGCAAAGAATTGATCGTCACACCAAAAGGTGAGAGACTGGTTGATTTTGGACAGATTATCACAGGTGTTGTGGAGCTGCATGTGAAAGGTGAGAAGGGACAGAAGATTATAATCCGTCATGCAGAGGTACTGGATAAAGACGGAAATTTCTATCCGGAGACACTTCGTCAGGCAAAATCCATTGATACATTTATCTGCAACGGAGAAGAGCAGATCTTCCGGCCCCATTTTACATTCCATGGATTCCGCTATATCTGTGTAGAAGGAATGGAAGAATTTACAGCAGATCAGTTTGTTGCCGGTGTGACACATTCTGATATGGAAAAGACAGGTGATTTTAAGTGTTCGAATCAGAAAGTAAACCAGTTACAGAAAAATATTACATGGAGTCAGAGAGATAATTTCCTTGATATTCCGACCGATTGCCCTCAGCGTGATGAGCGTCTTGGATGGACAGGAGATGCACAGGTATTCTCCTGGACAGCAGCATTTAACAGAAATACAGCATTGTTTTACACGAAATGGATGCGAGATGTGGCAGCAGAGTCTTCACTGGAAAAAGGTGTGTCCCATGTTGTTCCGGATATTCTTGGTCAGTACAGTGCTTCTGCATGGAGTGATGTAGCAGTTATTGTTCCGTGGGTTGTTTATCAGATCTATGGTGATAAAGGTATCCTGGAAGAAAACTGGAAATGTATGCATGAGTGGGTGGACTATATTAAAAACAACTGTGGTGAAAATGGTCTCTGGCAGAGTGGATTCCAGTATGGAGACTGGCTTGCTCTGGATAAAGAAGAAAGCGCAGACAGAACCGGAGCAACAGATAAATATATGATCGCGAATGCATACTATCTGTATGTGACAGAACTTGTGAAGAAAACTGCAGAGGTGCTTGGAAAAGCCGACGAAGCAGCAAAATATGGGGAACTGTACGAAACAACTCTGGATGCATTCCGGAGAGAATATTATACAGAAACCGGCCGTATTGTAAGCGAAACACAGACAGGTGCAATTCTTTCCCTGTATTTTGATCTTGCAAGAGAAAAAGACAGAAAGCGCATTTTAAATACACTGCTTACGAATATTGCAAACCATAAAAATCATCTGGCTACAGGATTTGTAGGAACCCCTTATATCTGTCACACACTTTCTGAAAACGGAGAGCATGAGATGGCAGCAACTCTCTTTATGAAAGAAGATTATCCGTCATGGCTCTATGCAGTAAACATGGGAGCAACAACCATCTGGGAACGCTGGAATTCCATTAAACCGGATGGAACCTTTGATGAATCCGGTATGAATTCCCTGAACCATTATGCATATGGTTCTGTAGGAGACTGGATGTATCGCAAGGTTGCCGGATTATCTCAGTTAGAACCGGGATATAAGAAATTCCAGGTAAAACCAATGTTTGTAAAAGGTATTGAAGAGTGGGGCACAGAGTTCGAATCCGTTTACGGAAAGATTGTGGCAAAGACATCCTGTAAAAACGGAAAAATCCATGTGCATGTAGAAGTTCCGGCAAATACTACAGCAGTGATCCTGCTTCCGGAGAAAGAGGAAGTACATGAAGTTGGTTCCGGAGTTTATGATTATGAGTATGAAACCCAAACCTGTCTTGCAGTAGAGCGTTTCAGCATGGACAGCACCCTTGGTGAAATCGTGGCAGAACCGCTGGCAGTAGAAATGTTCAATCAGATGGCGCCGGGAATGCTGGATGGACCGATGATACAGTTTGCTTATGGAATGACACTGGCAGAGCTGATCGGGGCTGCACCGCAGGCGAAACCTCTTTATGAGGCAGTCGTAACTGCACTGAATCAGAAGGAAGCAGAAAAAGGGAACGATTGAGTATGAACTAAAATAAACTAAGATATCCCTCAGTGATCGCACTATGGAAACTTGAGAAGTCCATAGTCCGAAAGGCTCCTTCGGGAGCCTTTCATTATTTATACGGATAAATTTGTAAAGCAGATGAACGGAGGTGGAGAGTTTACCGTATGTTGTTGGAGAAACTGAAAGCCAAGCGATTAGGTTCGGAGTAGAAAGAATGGTAAAGACATCACTGCATAAAAACGTGCAAATACACATAAAATAGTAATGACTATTGATAAAATAAACGTTGGATGATATAATATAATTACTAAAAAATGTGTTAAAACACAAAAATAGGGAGTGAAATTTATGGAAATTAAAAGAGACGCATACCTTGAACAGTTAAAGATAAGAAAAGATAATGGGATGGTAAAGATTATCACGGGAATCAGGAGATGCGGAAAATCATTCCTGTTATTTGTATTGTTTAAAAAATATTTATTGGAGAGTGGTGTAGATAATGACCATATCATTGAGATTGCTTTAGATGGCATTGAAAATGAGGAACTGAGAAATCCAAAGAAGTGTTACCAGTATATTAAAGATGTAATGAAAGATGATCAGAAGTATTATCTGTTTTTGGACGAAGTACAATTTATGTCACGATTTGAGGAAGTGCTGAACAGCCTGCTTCGTATCAGCAATATTGACGTATATGTGACTGGAAGTAACTCTAAGTTTTTATCCAGCGATATTGTAACTGAATTTAGGGGCAGAGGAGATGAGATAAGAATATATCCGTTGTCCTTTGCAGAGTTCTATGCGGCTTTTAATGGAGATTATGATGATGCTTGGGAGGAATATATGATATATGGTGGCTTACCACAGGTGGCACAGTTCTCTGTGGAACGCCAAAAGGCTGAGTATCTAAAAAACATTTTCACAAATGTTTATCTTAAGGATGTTGTAGAACGAAATAAGCTTCAAAATGTTGATGAGATTGATACTTTGGTAGATATTCTTGCTTCCGCGATAGGAGCTCCTACTAATCCAACTAAAATATCAAATACTTTTAAAAGTGAACGTGGTATTAATTACAGCAATAAGACCATATCCAAGCATATAGATTATCTTGTGGAGGCATTTTTGATTTCTAAAGCTGACAGATATGATATTAAAGGCAGAAAATATGTAGGAGCAAATCGGAAATACTATTTTTCAGATGTGGGACTTAGAAATGCCAGATTGAATTTTAGACAGCAGGAACCTACTCATATCATGGAAAATATTGTTTATAATGAGCTGCTTATCAGAGGCTATAGTGTGGATGTTGGTATTGTAGAGGTATATGCAAAAAATGATGAAGGAAAAACGACTCGAAAGCAGTTTGAAGTTGATTTTGTAGTCAATCAGGGCAGTCAGAGATATTATATTCAGGTGGCTTATGATATGACTTCTGAGGAAAAGCAGACACAGGAACTTAACTCATTTAGAAACATTCCGGATTCGTTTAAAAAGATTGTGATAGTAAACGGAACGAAAAAGCCGTGGAGAAATGAGGAAGGTTTTGTGATTATGGGTATGAAATATTTTCTGCTTAATGCGGATAGCTTGGAGTTTTAAGAAAATAAAAAAGAAACAGTCAGCCAGTTAACTGGAAAATGTTAGAAAATTGCTCTGTCATGAAGTAGCTCCCGCAATTCGCATAGAATACATATAATATAAGTAAGTGTGCAATGAAAGGAAATCATTTATGCCAGACCAGAAAATAGATAACCTTTTAAATCTTGCAATGGATGCAACCCCACAGGAGCGTAGCAAGTCAGGAAATCTTAATGTAGGATATGATCCTGCAACCAGGCTATGGGATGTGATCATAAAGTACAGCGGACCGGAAAGTGGTCTGGCTGGAAATGGAATTCAGGTAGTGCCACTGTTAGGCGGTTATGCAGTGGTAACTTTGCCGGAAAGTGAGATTGATGAGTATTCCCACAGAGTGCAGGTGGAATTTATGGAGAAACCGAAACACTTGTATTTTGAACTGTTTCAGGCGAAAGGAGCGAGCTGCATCCGTACAGTGCAGACCGGCAGGAATGGACTGACGGGAAAAGGAATTCTGACAGGAGTTGTGGATTCAGGAGTGGATTATTTTCATCCTGATTTCCGAAATGCAGATGGGAGCAGCAGAATTTTACGTTTATGGGATCAGAGCATACAGGGAAAACCACCCCAGGGATATGTGACAGGAACTGAATATACGAAAGAGCAGATAGATGAGGCGCTTACACTTGGAGAAAACCAGGGTAGGCGCCTTGTTCCATCTTCAGATTACAGTGGACATGGAACTTCTGTGCTGGGGATTGCAGCAGGAAATGGGAGGGCATCAGATGGGGTGAATCAGGGAGTTGCCTGTGAAAGTGATCTGCTGGTTGTGAAGATGGGAATTCCCAGAGAGAACTCTTTTCCCAGGACTACGGAGCTGATACAGGGAATTGATTATCTGGTGCGGCAGTCACTGGCTATGGGACGGCCAATGGCAATCAATCTCAGTTTTGGAAATAATTATGGCTCACACAAGGGAGATTCCCTTCTTGAAACATATATAGATATGGTTTCTTCCGCAGGACGTCTGGTTATCTGCACAGGTACAGGGAACAATGGTAACCAGCCTTTGCATGAGGGAGGAATCCTGAAACAGGGACAGACCAGACAGATAGAATTATCTGTGAGCAGCAGGGAACCAACATTAAATGTGCAGCTCTGGAAATCCTATGAGGATGAGATGAGTATTTATATTGAAAATCCATCCGGAAACCGGATCGGTCCCTTAGATGAAAAGCTTGGTCCTCAGAGGTACAGACTGGGAAATACAGAGCTTTTAATCTATTATGGCAAACCTGGACCCTATCATCTGACACAGGAAATTTACATAGATTTCCTTCCGGTGGAAACTTATGTGGACAGTGGAGACTGGAAAATCATCCTAAGTGGAAAAAGGGTCAGAGGAGGGGAATATTACCTGTGGCTGCCGGGTGGAAATACCCTGAACAGAGGGACTGGGTTTTATGAACCAAGGGCATATGGGACTTTGACCATACCCGCTACAGCCCGGCGGATTATTGCAGTTGGAGCATATGATTCACTGGTTGACTCCTATGCGGACTTTTCCGGAAGGGGAAGCAGGATGCTGCCTTATCTGAAACCTGATCTGGTGGCGCCTGGAGTGAACATAGTTGCTCCCGTACCCGGAGGCGGTTACAGGACAGTAACAGGGACTTCCTTTGCAGCACCCTTTGTCAGCGGATCCGCAGCATTGCTGATGCAGTGGGGGATTGTGAATGGAAA